>DAIDJJ010000008.1:0-31142 GCA_027451385.1 Spirochaetales bacterium
CTCCTGAAGACGTCAAAAAGAACTACCTTTTGTATCCCAATAAGATCTGCCTGGATGAGTCCGGCTTTGAATGCATCAACTGCTTGGATATCCGTACCCATTTAGTGCGAAAAACAATTGACTACGCTCGGGGAGACAGCCCCTCCTGGCGCACGGGACAACCTGGATGACCGAAACCGAGAAAGCCGCCGCCAACTTTGGCCGCTCGCGCACCCCCCGCGAGGTCATTCGAGCCTATACTCTTGTCAAAGAGGCAGCACTTCGTGCGGGGCAAGAGGTCGAACCCAAGTATACGACCGAAGATTTCGAAGTCTTTTTGACGGTATTGGCAGAAATTCGCGAGGGTCAGCACGACGAACGATTTATCTTGCCCCTGGAACAAGGGGGAGCAGGGACCAGTCTTAACATGAACCTCAACGAAGTGGCTTCCGAGCTCGCCAGTCTTCGTGTCGGACGAGCTTTTCATCCGCTTGAGGATCTCAACCGTTTTCAATCGACCAACGATACGTTCTCGACTGCGGTGACGATCCTTGCTTATGAAGGGCTTACCTTGATTGAAAAAAAAGTCATCACCTGGCAAGAAAAACTGGTCGCCCAAGAACAACGCTACGCCCAGGTTCTTGCCCCCGCCCGAACAGAATATCAAGATGCTTTGCCCATGACGGTTGGACAAATGTTCGGGGCTTGGGCAGGTCCCGTCGAACGTGACCGTTGGCGCTTAGCCAAACTCAAAGAACGGTTGCGAACCATCGCTTTGGGGGGGACTGCGATCGGGACAGGTTTCGGGGCACCGGTGCGCTACGTCTTTGCCGCAGAGAAGCACTTAAGAAGACTCACTGGACTCCCCTTATCGCGCAGTCAAAACCTCAGCGATGAAATTGCCCACTTAGACAAATATTCGGAACTCGCTGGAGGTTACCGACTCGTTGCTGAAAATCTCTTCCGTTGGGCTGGAGACCTCCTGTTTTTAACTTCGAGTCCTGTTGGGGAATTCCGGCACCCCAACCTCCAAGCCGGGTCCTCCCTGATGGCCGCCAAAACCAACCCCGTCCTCTTGGAGTTTATTCAAGGCCTTGCCGTCGAGGTCCAAGGCGAAAGCTACAAGGTGTCTTTGGGAACTCAGTCAGGCCGTTTGGCCCTCAATGCGTTTTTGCCTTTTGTTTTGAAAAGTCTTTTAGCCCAGCAGAACGCCTTAGGCCGTGCCTTAGACGCTGCCGTTGTCTTGTTGGAACGCCTTGAAGTACGTGAGAAAGTTCTCAAGAATCACTTGGCTCGGTCTGCCGCTCTGGCCAATGCCCTGGTTCCCTTACTGGGCTATGATAGGGTAAAAAAGGTGTTGGCCGCCTGGGAAGCCTCACCCCCAGAAACTTGGTCCGCCGTCGAGACCCTCTTAACTCAAGAATTGGGCTTAACACCCGCCGAAGTAGGCGCTTTGTTAGATGCGCAAACCTTGACGACGTATTTAGCCCCACCTCAGGAGTCACCATGAGCACCCCCCAATCCACCCCACTCGCCGAACGATTGTCCATTGTTTTTTACGGCTTACGCAATGCCGGAAAGTCCAGTTTGTTGAACTCTTTCTTAGGGACAGAGACGGCCATCGTCACGGCAGAACCAGGGACCACCACGGATCCTATCACTCGAGCCTTCGAGCTGGGAGAACTTGGTCCAGTCGCTTTAGTAGATACGGCAGGTCTCGACGATGTCGGTGAGCTTGGGCAACTGCGGGTCCAAAAAAGCCGCGAGAAGTTAGCGGTTAGCGACGTTCCTGTCTTGGTTTCTCGAAGTGACCTCCCGCCCTCTCCGTTAGAAACCACCCTTTGGGAAGAATTGATCGAAAAGAAACCCGCCATGACCTTGGTGCTGACCCATGTGGACTTAGGGGTTCATCCCGAAAAAAAAGCCTGGGCCGAACTTCGCGGGGGGATCGGCGTCAACAACCTAACCGGGGAAGGGGTTCTCGAATTCCGTAAGCTTTTGCAAAAAAAAGCGGCGTTAGCAGAACGGGAAATTTCTCCTCTAGAGGGTTTGGTCAACGAAAATGACTTTTTGATTTTAGTCACCCCCATTGACCTGGCCGCCCCCAAAGGACGTCTGATTTTGCCGCAAGTCGAAACCATCCGAGATGTCCTCGATAAGGACTGTGCCTGTTTGGTCGTGAAAGAACGCGAACTGAAAGATTTTTACGACCGCTTAGGAGTCAAGCCCAAGTTGGTCATTTGCGATAGCCAAGTGTTTTCTAAAGTCGCTTCGGATATTCCCGAAGACCAGCCTCTTACTTCGTTTTCGATCGTCTTTGCTCGCAAGAAGGGCGACCTCAGCGTGTACTTAGACGGGATAACAGCCCTAGAACGCATTAAACCCGGAGCCAAGGTGCTCGTCCTGGAGGCCTGTGCGCACCACAAACAAGCTGACGACATTGGGACCGTTAAGATTCCCCGCCTGTTTCATCAAATGGTTCAATCCCGCGCCGTATTTGAACATAAGAGAGAGATTCCCGACGACGAGGAACTAAGCAAGTATTCCCTCGTCGTGAACTGCGCCGGCTGTATGGTTTCACGAAATAAAATGCTGACCAGGATCGACAAACTCAAAGAATTGGGGATCCCTGTCATCAATTATGGGCTGTTCCTGGCCTGGGCCAACGGCCTTTTGCCTCGGGCGATTTTACCCTTTCCCGAGGCCCAAGGGTTGCTTAGCGAACGGTTTTCCTCTCTTGCTTAAAATTTAAAATTCTCTTAGAACGACTCCAGCAGATGAACGGGAGACTCCTATGAACCCTCAAAAAGAGAAATACGAAGCCGACAAATTAGCCAAACGACTGCGGCATTATACCGGAGACGCGATTCACGACTTCAACATGATTGAAGACGGCGACCGAGTTATGGTGTGCGTCTCGGGGGGCAAGGATAGTTTCAGTCTGCTTCAGCTTTTATTAAGTCTTCAGCGCAATGCTCCCGTTCGTTTTGAACTTGTCGCCGTAAATCTCGACCAAAAGCAACCCGGGTTTCCAGCGCATATCCTTCCGAAATACTTTGAAGAGCTCGGCATAGAGTACCGGATCGTTGAACGCGACACGTACAGTATAGTCCGGCGTCTCATTCCCGAAGGACAGACCACCTGCAGTTTGTGTTCCCGCCTTCGTCGGGGCATCCTGTACAAAACCGCTGATGAGCTGGGGGCGACCAAGATCGCTTTGGGGCATCATCGCGATGATATTCTGGAAACACTCTTTTTGAATATGTTTTACGGTGGAAAACTCAAAGCCATGCCGCCTAAACTGATCAGCGATGATGGACGGCATATCGTCATTAGACCCCTTGCCTATTGCCGTGAAAAAGACATCGAAAAATTTGCTCAAATTCAACAGTTTCCGATCATCCCCTGTGATTTGTGCGGTAGTCAGCCCCATCTTCAGCGAAAAGTCATCAAGAATATGATGCAGGACTGGGATAAACGCTTCCCCGGCTCCCTTGAATCCATGCTTCGTGCCGTTCAGAATGTCGTTCCCTCACACTTGGCCGACCCCCGTTTATACGACTTTAAAAACCTCAAAACACAGGACACCCCCTTTCCCAACGGAGACCTCGCCTTTGATGAAGAATGTGCCATCAGCGATTGGGGTTTGCGCCCGGTCCCTAGCGTCTAAACACGGTCCCAAGCCTTTAACCCTCGGACTTTCTTGAAAACGAGAAAAATTTCTTGACTTTCTTGGTCCAGATGGACAATATACTCATATTGAACATAAGGGGGTCTTTATGACGACAACCCTTCCGGCTTTTACCCCGGAGGTACGCCAGCGTACGGCAGAGCTGTATGCTAAACTCAAACACCATATCCCCGAGGTAGAATGGGCCCTGACTGCGCCGATCATTGATGAAATTCGACGCCTTAAAACTGAGAAAAACGCTTTAATTCTGGCTCACAACTATATGACCCCTGAGATTTTTCATGGTGTCGCCGATATTGTGGGTGACAGCTTGGCCCTTGCCCGTGAAGCCGCCCGCGCTAAAGCAGAGATCATCGTCATGTGCGGGGTTCACTTTATGGCCGAAACGGTCAAAATCCTCAATCCCGAAGCCAAGGTTTTGATAGCGGACTTAGAAGCGGGGTGCTCCCTAGCGGATTCGATCACCCCCGAAGATGTGGCTTATTTACGAAAACTCTACCCCGGAGCTCCGGTGGTAACCTATGTAAACACCTCTGCCGCCGTGAAAGCCGCCAGCGATGTGTGCTGTACCTCTGGTAATGCTCTGGAAGTGGTCGAAGCTCTCGACGCTGACGAAATTATCTTCATCCCCGACCAATACCTCGCTCGCAACATCGCTCGTCAAACCAAAAAAACCATTCGAATTTGGCAAGGTGCTTGCGAAGTACACGAGAAGTTTACACCGGCAGATATTGCCCAAATGCGCAAAGATTACCCCGGGGTTTCTGTGATGGCTCACCCCGAATGTCCCCCCGAAGTGGTCAACGCTGCCGATTATGCCGGCTCCACGGCGCAAATGATTCGCTTTGTTCGGGATACTAAGCCCAGCCGGGTGGCCTTAATCACCGAGTGTTCCATGAGCGATAACGTCGCCGTGCAATTTCCTGAGGTGGATTTTGTTCGCCCTTGTAACCTGTGCCCCCACATGAAAAAGATCACCCTACCCAAAATTCTGGACACACTTGAACGTGAAAGCCCCGAAGTAACGGTAGACCCGCAGTATATTGAACCGGCTCGGCGTGCTATTGAAAGAATGCTGGCCGTACAAGCCGGTTAACTCCCGAGATCACGACTTTGAGAACCGAAATTTGGGATGCCGTAGTCGTAGGTACCGGTCTCGCGGGGATGACAGCCGCTTTAGCCCTCAAGCCGCTGAAAACTTTATTGATCACCAAAACTGATAAATTGGAAAGCGGCTCAACGCCTTGGGCTCAAGGCGGCATCGCTTTTCCTGTGGATGAAGCCGATATTCCTAGCCACATTCACGACACGCTAGAAGCCGGCGCTCAAGCTGGCGACCCTCAAGCCGTGACCTTTTTAATCCGCCAAGCCCCCCTGGCCCAAGCTTGGCTTGAAGAGCTGGGGTTTCCCTTTGACCTCAATCCCGATGGTACATATGACCGAGGCCAAGAGGGCTCCCATTCTCAGCGCCGCATCCTTCATGCGGGAGGGGATTCTACGGGCGCTATTTTGTCGCAATTCTTTTCACAAAAAGTTGCCCAAGCCTCTCACCTTACTCTGCGAACGCAAGTCTTTGCGGCCAAAGTGAGCACGGATGCGGAGAGAACTTCAGGAATATGGCTTTGGGATGACCAAGGCCCTTTGCTGGCGGTGACTCGTCGGGTTATTTTGGCTACGGGGGGATGGGGCCAAGTCTTTCCCCGCACTACAGCCCCCGCTGAAAGCACTGGTGACGGTGCCGTATTAGCCCTGCGTTGCGGGGCTGACTTACGCGACCCCGAAATGATTCAGTTTCATCCTACGGGGTTAGATACCCCAGCGCAGGGTCAAGTTCCCCTCTTGACCGAAGCCCTGCGGGGAGAGGGGGCGCCCTTAGTGACCTCGCGCTTTAACCACGAGGATTTGACCCCTTTGCCCATACCGCACCCTTTAGGCGCCCTTGGACCACGCGATACCGTGGCTCGAGCGGTTTATGAATACCGTCAACGTGGCTGGGGAGTCTGGTTGGATGTCCGGCGTGTTCCCCGTTTGGAACAGCACTTCCCTACGGCCTGTTCTCTAGCCCGTCAGTCAGGGTTTAACCCACTTCAAGCCCCCCTCCCCGTGACACCCGTTGCCCATTACGTGATGGGCGGCGTCAAGACCAACCTCGAGGGCCGTACAAAGGTTCAAGGTTTATACGTAATCGGCGAAGCCGCTTCCAGCGGTGTCCACGGGGCCAACCGCCTGGCCTCCAATAGTCTTTTGGAATGCTTAGTTTTTGGCCTCTCCAGTGCCCGTTCTGCTAAAGAACTACAGCACACCCCAGGCGACCAAAGCTCCTTGAGCCCTGAAAACCCCCTAAAAAACTTTGCGAAAGCTTTTCCTCAACAGCGGGTCCCGGTCGAGGCTTGCGAACAGTTTAAAGCGGCAATTCAAAACCTGACCTACCAGGCGGGAGGCCCTGTTCGGGAAGGCCAGGAACTCCTCACCGGTTTACAAGAGCTCAAGCACTTACAGCAACAATGGCGACAAGCGGCAGTACTCCCCCTGACCGAAGAAACCCCACGGAAAGAGATGCAGGCGTTTTGGGAAACTGAAAATCTTTTTGTGCTAGCCCAAAAAATTCTTGAAGGCGCGTTAGCGCGAACGACGAGCCTGGGGGCTCACTTTCGCCGCGATTCGCTATGAACGAGTCCATGTCCGGGTTTACCCTGCGTACCTTACCAGGCCAAGTTTATCATTGGCTTGAAGGTCTCGAAGACTGGGGCCGAGAAGAACACCGACGACTGGTGGGTGAACTACCTCAACCACTTTTAGACGACGTGCTGGCGTATTCCCCAAAGGGAAAAGGCCAACCTCTTTGGGTCAAGAATGTTTGGTACAGTCCGGTCGAAATCCGTTTTTCCTCGATAAACGAAGCCGCCCAAGCCCTGAGAAGCTTGGGGGCCTTATGGTCAAACGTCCCGGGGCGGCTACATCGACGCGCAGCCTTGATTCAAGACAAGTTGCCTCGCCTTCCCCAAAAGCCTAAACCTTTTCCGTTTCCCTTGCCCTCGACCCCCTTAGGGGCTTGGACTTTATTGGAAGAAAACACCCTTTGGGCGTCACCAAACTGCCGCAACCCCTTTCCTCAGGGGACCCCACCCCTCATGGAAAATAAAAGTGATCCTCCAAGTTCCGCCTACGCTAAGCTTCAGGAAGCCTTGTTGTATTACGGTAAAACTCCACAACCGGGAGATTTTTGTCTCGATTTAGGGGCAGCCCCGGGGGGCTGGACCTGGGTCCTCTTGGAACTGGGAGCTACCGTACACAGTGTCGACCGAGCCCCGCTGGACGCAAGGCTTTTGAGCCGGCCAGGACTCACCACCCGTCAACAAGACGCTTTTTCGCTCACCCCAGACCAATTCGATGCGGTAGATTGGTTAGTATGTGATGTGATTTGTTACCCCGCCAAGCTCTGGTCTTGGCTTGAACCTTGGCTGGCCAGCGGCAAGGTTAAACATTACGTCGTCACCATTAAAATGCAAGGAGAGCCTGACTGGGATACCCTGGAACGTTTTGCCCAAGTTCCAGGGTCCCGGTTGCTTCACCTAGCCCACAACAAACACGAAGTGACGTGGATCTTTTAATGCTAAACTAAAAGAGAGTCTGCTGAAAATGTCATTGTAGAAGATGTAGATAAATCAGTGGTATAAGGAGTAATAAAATTTGCATTGTTATAGACAGTGTCTACCGTTAGAGTAGAAGCAGAAGTGGCTGAATACGCTGCATATTGAAGTGTGCCTGTGTTATCAAACCCTTCTTCATCATAATAACTTACATTTGTGGTTGTAATCGTCGACATAGTTAAGCCACCTTTATCATCAGCATAACCATAAATAGAATACGACCCTCCTGTTGATAACGTAAAGGACATTTTGGCAAATACACCGTTAACGGTTGAACTAGCATCGGCTTGCACATCCATTTTAAAGACGTTTCCTGTTCCGTCTTTAAACTCGACAGCTGACGACTTGCTAGTTGCGTCGTAAGTAATTTCCATAGTTGTGGAGCCGCTTGTCAATTCCATCAAAACCTTGGAACGATCCGTTGACCATTGGTAGGTTAAAGTCATGCTAGAGTTACCAGAACCCATTGTTCCACTAAAATTACTATTCAACGTTGAATTGGGTACAGACGCATAAGTAACATTTGTTAAGCTTGCCGAGGTACCGACAGTGCCACTTGCCGAGATTTGCTCACTTGCAGGTAAGTAGGAATTAATGGCATCAAGCATTGCCTGAGTCATAGTAACCTTTTCTGTGGGATAAACTGTCGTAGATGCCGTCAACTTATTTTGAGTGATCATGGCATCAACAACTATTCCCATCATAAACATGACAGGTGTAATAGTACTAGTAAGTTTTGCCATGTTCTTTATTTGGTAGTATCCACCAGCTAAATATGAATAACCTGAAGTAGTTGTACCAGTTGAAGCTGAAACAGCTCTTGAAGGGGCAATATCAGATGTTGTCCCACCAGTTGTCGTGAGTGATGTTGGTAATTTTACTGAAAGAGTACTTGGCAATACCGTGTTGGTGTAAGTGGTACTCGCAGTTGGGGTAGGTGTCGGCGTTGGAGTCGGGGTGGTCGTTGTACTGGAACTGCTGCTCGAAGTGGGTTGTGAACACGAGGCAAACGCCAGCGCCAAACCAACAGCAAGTGCCGATATAACAGAGATTTTCATGGTTTTCTCCTCTTTGAGCATTTTTGTAAGAAATGGCTCAAAAGGAAGTTTATCACGGGTTTTTTAAAAAACAAGTAAACCAGTCAGATTATTCTACCAATCAATAACCGGCTTCCCTTGGGACGCTAAATAGGCATTAGTTCGGCTAAAAGGGCGGGACCCAAAAAAGCCACGGTACGACGATAAAGGCGAAGGATGCGGACTTTTAATAATAAGGTGGCGTTGTTCATCTAAAAAAGACCCTTTTCTTTGGGCATACGAACCCCATAAAATAAAAACAAGCCCGCTTTTTTCAGTGCCAAGAATGTTCAAAACAGCATCAGTAAAAGTTTCCCAGCCCCGACCGGCATGGCTGGTGGGTTGGCCCGAGCGGACGGTCAGCGTAGAGTTCAGAAGCAAAACGCCCTGTTGAGCCCAGGATTCTAGTGAGGAATCCGTATGCGGCTCTCGACCCAAATCTGTGCGCAATTCCTGGAAAATATTCCCTAACGAGGGCGGCTGGGCTACCTGAGGAAATACCGAAAAGCAAAGACCATTCGCTTGACCAGCCCCGTGGTAGGGGTCTTGGCCCAAGATGACGACCCGTACCTCCGGAAAAGGACAAAGATCAAAGGCACGAAAAATACGCCCTCCGGGAGGGTAAACCGTCGTAATTCGGTATTCTTCCCGGACAAAGTCTGTAAGTTGTTGAAAATACGGCTGATGAAATTCTGGGCTCAGTTTTTGCTTCCAGGTTTCTTCAATGCGAACATCCATGCTTCATTACATGCCGTGAGCTTAGGCAACTCGTCAACAGGGGACTCGGAAAAACTTCGTAAATCCAGTACTTTAGAATTATGATTAAACTCATAGCCCTAGATTTAGACGACACCCTCCTACGGTCGGACCTTACGATTTCTCATAAAAACCGGGCAGCTCTCCGCGCGGCCGAAGAAAAAGGAGTACGCCTTGTTCTTGCCTCGGGCCGCTCCTTGCCCTCCATGAAATTCTATGCTCAACAGTTGGGTTTACAAGATAAACCGGGGTATTTGATTTCGGATAATGGTTCGACAATTTCGTCCACTTCTCCTTTTCAGGTCTTGGTGTCCCACACCTTAGAACGGCCTCTCTTAGATGAACTCTTTGAAGCTTTCGAAGACTTAAATCTGCCCGTTCAAGTTTACCAAGACAAAACCATTTTGGTGACCTTTGAAAATGACGTCACTTTGGTAGACGTCAAACTTTCAGGTTATGAGCGTCTGGTAGTCCCGGATTTAAAAACGGCCTTGCCGTTTTCTCCAGCAAAACTGGTAATCCCTGGCGACCCAGAATACCTCAAGACTGCTTTACAGCGCATCCGAAAGCAATTTGGAACGCGAGTTAACAGTTTTATTTCTAAACCTTATTTTTTAGAGGTTTTACCTTTAGCTGCGGATAAAGGAACTGCTCTAGCTTATGTCGCTCAGCAGGCTGGACTTAGTCCCGAATACATCATGGCCATTGGTGATGCGGCCAACGATTTGGGAATGATTCGCTTTGCAGGATGGGGTGTGGCCATGGCCAACGCCATCCCTGAAGTGAAAGCCGCCGCCCGACTGATCAGCGATTCTGATCATGAGGACGACGGCGTGGCGGAAATTCTCGAACGTTATGTTTTATCGACGTAACTGACACGAACCTGCTTGATCAGGCCATCGCCCTCACTTTCGGTCGTAATGTCTTTCATGTCATTGAGGGCGGTATGGATCAAGCGGCGTTCAAAGGGGTTCATCGGCTCTAACAATTTCGAGGTTCTTGTACGACGAACTTGCTGAGCTGTCCGCAAAGCGAGGTTAACCAAGTGGTCTTCTCGGCGGTTACGGTAGTTTTCCGCGTCCAAGACGACTTTCAGATGTGTTCCTTTGCCATCCAGAAGATTCATGGCATACACATTGGCCAAAACCTGAAGCGCATCCAGATTTTTTCCATGCTTCCCGATCAAAAGGTTGGCATCTTCGCTCAACAAGTCCAGAATAATTTTGTTGCGTTCGCGGCCAGCAAGGCTGATTCGGGCAAAAAAGCCCATTTTTTTGATCATCGTTTCGACAAACGCACTGACCTTTCGCTCTAGTTCCGGGTTTGGTTCATAAGGAAGGCTTTCCTCTTCCTCTTCATGAGCTTGTTCGGCATCGTGTGTATAAACACGGATTCGAACACTGCCTTTCTTAAAAAGTCCTTTTCGGCCGGAATCTATGACTTCCACGTCAAATTCACTTTCGTGGAGTCCTAATTCTGCCATGGCTTTTGCAATAGCTTCATCTTCTGTTTTGGCTTCAAATTCGTAAGTCATACATTACCTCCGCACTTTTTTCGAAGAAGGCGCAATTTTGGGGCCAGCTGCCGCTACAGCGGGTTTCTTGAAGTGTTTATTCACATAAGACTGTTGGAAGACGGTCAAAATATTCTGAACACACCAGTACACCATCAAACCTGAGGGCATTTCGTAAAGCATAAAGAAAAACAAAACCGGAATACCGTAGGTCATGATTTTCATTTGTGTGTTCCCCTGAGCTCCACCAGGCTGACTCAGCGACGAGCTAATAATCTGAGTACCAACCATGATGAACGGCAGAGCGTGTAAAGCTGTCCAGTTCAGGAACGGCAAAGGAAAGCCCCAACTGAAAATCACATCAGGTACCGAAAGATCAGGAATCCAGCCAGGGATGAACATGGCTCCGCGTAAGTCGAACTGATTTTGGAACATTCCGTACAGCGCAAAGAAAATCGGGATTTGTAAAATCATCGGCAGACAACCGCCCATGGGGTTGACGCCTTCTTTTTGGTACAACGCCATCGTCTGTTCATTGAGCTTTTTAGGGTCGTCTTTGAATTTGGCTTGCAATTCTTTGAGTTTCGGCTGCAAAGCTTGCATGGCGGCACTGGCTCGGTAGCTTTTTTGCGTCAACGGCCATGTCAGGAGTTTGACCAAAATCGTCAAGAGGATGATCGCAACACCCCAGTTCGGAATGAGGTAAACAATGCCCTGAAGAACAAACTTCAGAATAACTTCCAGCCAGCCCAAAAGAAAGTTGTCTTCGAGGGCTCGTTCCAATTTCAAGTCCGAGAAGCCTTCCGGGTTGTTTTTAGCTTCGTCGTACATTTTTAAGACTTTTTCTTCTTTCGGACCTACATAGAAGTGAAATACGTCTTTGGTCGTTGAACTTTGCAGTTGCGGCCGTGAAAAGGCCAACCGGTCAACTTCTTTATCTTGCGGACCAGGCTTATCCGAAAAAGTGGTTTCGTACTGAGTTCCATCGGGAACACCAATCACCGTAAAGTATTTTCCGACGATAGCGGCCCATTTTACGTCATCATTAAACGACTTCGTGTCGTTGGTGAAGGTTTCGTCTTTACGATCGTTCCCCACCAAACGATAAAACTTTCGATACTCAGCAGAACCGTCCAACTTCGTAAAGGACGGCCCAATCTGTGGTCCATACGTCAAAGTGTACGCGTATTTTCCATTTGAAAGATCAGGAATCGTCCCGTTGGAACTTTGTGTCTCGACGTCGACTTCGATCATGTAATCGTTGTTATGAAAGGTAAACGTTTTCGAAAGGGTAAAAGGAATTCCCTTCACATCTAAAAAATTCTGTGAGAAACGGACTTTATGGGGACCTAATTGCTCGACCTGAAAAGGAACCTGAAGGCTTGGTAGGCCATAAGCCCCAAAGTTGGTTTCAAACGCATCGCCGGTACCCCATTGGGTAGCTACCATCTGGACGGGCTTACCATTGTCCAGGTGTTTGTTTAGTTCGATTGACGTTGCCACGGCGCCCACATTGGATAGTGTTACCGTCATCAGATCCGTTTTGATCACAACGGTTTGCGGTGTAGCTGGCAGAGTCGTCAAGGCTGGCGTTTTTCCAGCTTGAGGTACTAACGGAGCCGCAACCGGAGCCGTTAGAGCGGTGGTGGCCGGTTGTTCGGTTTTGGTCAGGGGTGGTAACGGAACTTCTGGTTTTTTAGGCCAAAAGATATTTTGAATCAAAAAACTGCCGAGCACCACAACGATTGATAATACAACCGCCAATATGGTGTTTTTTTCCATAGTGACTCCTTTCAGGGTACGGGATCAAAGCCCCCTGGCGAACCAGGGTGACATCTTAAAATGCGCCGGACGGCTAAAATACCACCCCGCCAGGCGCCGTACTTTTTCACAGCTTCCAGTCCGTACGACGAACACGTCGGCGTATACCGGCAGGAAGGGGGAAAAAGTCCAGAAAAACCATATTTATAAACCAGAATGAGGCCTCGAAGAGGCCAAGACAAAAGTCTTGAGACCCAATTAGGCTTCCAACCCGGCTTTTGCCAAGAGCTGAAGGACTTGTCGCTCTCTGTCCCAGTAGGAATATTTTCCGGGGTAAACGAGGATAACAATATCGTGTCCCGGGCAGATTTCTTCTTTATGAAGACGAAAGATTTCCCGGATTTGTCTTTTGGCGCGATTTCTTTGAACTGCATTACCGAATTTCTTGGACAAGCCGACACCAAGTCTCGACCTCTCCAGGGAATTCGCCGAAGCGGCGAGCTTCGCTCCCTGGCAACTGGCGCGCAGGGGCGAAGTAAATGCCCGCTGAAAGTCTTGCTTTCGTTTCAGCCTTTCTTGTTTAGTAAGGCTTTTTCTCATCGGAAACAGTCAGCTTCTTGCGGCCTTTGGCGCGGCGACGTGCCAATACCATACGGCCTCCCCTTGTTGCCATGCGGGCGCGAAAACCGAATTTACGGACTCTTTTTACACGGCTGGGTTGGTAAGTTCGCTTCACAATAACACTCCTCAAAAAAAGAAAATTCGGGATGACTGGATTTGAACCAGCGACCCTCACGTCCCGAACGTGATGCGCTACCCCTGCGCTACATCCCGAAATTTAGCCTGGGTAGAATATCGGTTTTTTTTATCTTTGCCAAGAGCATTTATTCTCGATGCTGTTGAATCAAGTCCTCAAGTTTTTTCAAAATCTCTTGTTTCTTTTGTTCTTCTTCGGCAGATAGCGGTTCAGAAACAGGTTTCACCTCGGGTTCTTGAATGGCGGGCGGTAAATCTCCATATCGAAATTTTAGCCCTTTGATGGCCAGTTCTGGTACTCTTCGTCGTAAGCTTGCCAGCAAAGGTCGCTCGTACAACTGCAAGAGCTGAAGCCAGGCAGGATGATCGGCCGTAATGGTTACCTGGTTGTTTTTCCAATCCTCAATGCGGCAATGTCGCGAGGGGTGGCGTTTCGCCAGGGCGGGAATATCCGATAAAACTAACTCCCAACGGCTAACCAACTGGAAAGACTGTTCGCCCGCAGAACCAAACTGTTTTGAAATAAAAGATTCCAGATAGGCTCGTATTCTTTCGTCATCCATCTTTTAGGAACCTACCGTTCTCGACTCGAAGAATCAAGGGGGAAGCCAAGCTGAGAGGGTGTTCTTCGGGTAAATAGGTAAAAACAGCTTGTTCAGAGGGCGGCAAAAGCTTTAAAAATTTTTGCCTTTTTTCTCCGTCTAACTCTAACAATACATCATCAAACAACAGCAAGGGCAATTTTTCTGTTTTACGTGCCGAAAACCGAGCTTGTGCTGTTCTGAGAAGTAATGATACCAACCGTACCTGACCTGTCGACGCCGTTAGGGCAAAGTCTCGTCCGTCGAGAATAAATTGGTACCGGTCACGGTGAGGCCCAGTGGTTGTATACCCAATTTCGCGTTCTTTGGGCCTACTTTCTTCTAGTTGGCGACATAGCTCTTCTTGTGTCCCTTTCCACGAAGGACGATAACGAATTTCTAGGTTTTCTAAGCCCGAGACAGCAGCAAAAAGTTCAGGAAAAACCTCGTTAAATTCTTCGATGAGTTGACGCCGCGCCGCAACCAGTTCAAGCCCTTTTCGAATCAGTTGCTCTTCCCACACCGGCAGAACCTCATCAGGATCAGAACCAAGTAAAAGGTTTCGCGTTTTTAAAAGTTTTCGATACTGACGTAAGTTGTCGATGTAGCCTAAATCGTACAGAGACAGCGTTTGGTCAAAAAAGAAGCGTTGATGTTCGGGAGTACCTTGAACAAATAAATAATCCTCGTGGGTAAAAGCCACACAGGGCATTTCACGAACCATTTCTTTGCGATCACGGACCGGCTGATGGTCCCAGAGTATTGATTTTCCTTCTTCGGTGACCTTAAGACCGGCAGAGTGTGTTTCACCACCTCGGGTAAACTCGGCATGAAGACTAAAGTGAGGGGAACCCCAGCGGCACAACTGATTGTCATTTTTGGTACGAAAGGAAGACCCATAGCAAAGTAAGTACAAGGCTTCCAGAAAATTTGTCTTTCCTTGGCCGTTTTGCCCCACTAAAAAAATTTCCCTGGAATTACCCAGGGAAATTTCGTCCTCTTGCAAATTACGAAAGTGATACGAACGAAAGCGGGTAAACCCCATTAGTCCATCTGCATCGGCATGACAATGTGAAAAAAGTCTCGAGCTGGTTCGGGTCGTAAAGTCATCGCTCGTTTGGAATCGTTAAACTCCAGAGCCATTCGTTCTGAACCCAAAACGCGCAAAGGGTCTAAGAGGAAGTTGTAATTTACCGCAATGGTGGTTTGGTCACCGGTAAAATTACAAGGAATTTCTTCTTTGGCCATACCCAGGTCACTTTCTTCGGTGTTTACCATCAAGTTTCCTTCAGAGACGGTAATAAACACCCGTTTAGCTTTTTGTTCTGAAAGCAAGGAGACACGCTTTAATGCTTCACTGAACTCTTCGCGTTTCAGGCCAATGGTAAAGCTTTGGCTTTCGGGGATGACGCGTGAATAGTTAGGAAATTGACCGTCAATCAAGTTTGAAGAAATTTTTTGGTTGTCAAAGCGAACAAAAAGTTGCTTATCGCCGACCGACATGCTCATGACACCTTGGCCAGATGCCAATTTGCGAATCAAGTTCATGGTTTTGGGGGGAACGATGATTCCAGGAAACTCGGGCAATCCATTGGCTGGTTTTTCAATGTACGAAAGTCTTCGTCCATCGGTGGCCACCATAGCGACCTTGTCTCCTTTTCGTTCCAGGTAAATTCCATTCATGAAGTAACGGGTTTCGTCGTCCGAGACCGAAAAAATGGTTTGACTGATCATTTCGAGAACTTCAGCTTGGGGAAGTTCAAACCAAACCGCGTTTTCAGGGTCTTTGATCTCAGGGAACTTATCACTTGAGATACTTTTGAGTTGAAAGTCGATCGTGGTCCCAACTGGCTTGATGAAAAGTTTACCGTCACGAAGCTCAAATTCAATTTCTCGATCTGGTAAAGAGCGTAAAATGCTCAGGAGTTTTTCACAGTAGACCGTTGTCACGCCATCTTGTTGAGCAGCGACGGGGAGTTTTGTTTCAAAGGCGACCTTCAGGTCAGTGGCTTTGATGGTCAAAAAACCGTCTTTTACCTCAAGAAGTACGTTGCTGAGGATCGACATGGCGTTCTTAACAGAAATAATTTCCTGGGCAATCGAAACTTCTTTGAGTAGAACATTGCGTTCCAAGGCAAACTTCATAGAAAGGCTCCTTCTTCTAAATTTCTATTTATAAACTAGTAGTAATAGTAGTAGTGTCCGGGAAACTGTGGATAAGCCTTCAAGTTATTTTGCTTGAAGAAATAATCCTTCCACAGTCTTGTGAAAAGTTTTCCGTCTTTTGTCCACTTTTCCCCAAGAGCTCAAGGTTTTCCCCAATTTTCCACAAGAATATAACAGAAAATCCTAATGTTTTGCTACACATCATGAAGCATTGGCTCGTTCACGTACGGTTCGCATGATGTTTTGGATCACAATGTCAAAGTTTGGCTCGGTTTTAAGCTTATCGATGATCTTTTGAACCGCGTGCATAACGGTGGTATGGTCCCGTCCTCCAAACTCAATTCCTACTTCCGTAGTAGAAAACTCTGTCATTTCACGAATTACATACATGGCGATTTGTCGAGGTTGTGTAATAGCTTGAGTTCTTTTTTTTCCTTTTAAGTCCGAAACGCTCATTTTGTAAAATTCCGCAACAACTTTCATCACCAAATCCATGGGGATGCCTTGTTGAAGGGGGCCAGAAAAGGTGTTTTTCAGCAAGGACTGTGTAACTTCGACCGTCAGTTCTCGATTGGTGAGTTCTGTATAGGCGATGATATTTTTTAGACCCTGTTCAAGATCACGGATATTTGTCGTGATTTTGCGTGAAATGAGTTCTAAGATCTCGTCGGAAACCGTCACATTTCGATTTTCAAGTTTCTTTTTCAAGATGACCATTCGTGTTTCCCAAGTTGGAAACTGAAGGTCGGCATTGATCCCTTGGGTTAGACGAGTTAATAGCCGGTCAGCAAAATCTTTCAGCTCTTGGGGCGGGCGGTCACAAGTAAAAACCATCTGTTTTTTGGACTGGTAGAGGGCGTTAAAGGTGTTAAAAAGTTCCTCTTGAGTTTCTCTTTTTCCTTTAAAGTCGTGGATATCGTCCAGTAAAAGGATGTCGGCATTTCGGTACTTATTTTTAAAGGCACTTGTTTTATTCGTTTTTAAGGCCTCAAGAAATTCCACGACAAAAGTTTCTGAAGGCTTGTAAACGATATTCGCCTTGGGGTTGTTTTGGTGAATAGCATTTCCAATGGCTTGCATCAGGTGGGTTTTCCCTAAGCCGACGCCACCATACAGCAATAAGGGGTTGTAGTTTGTCCCAGGATTATTCGAAATGGCAATCGCGCAGTTGTAGGCAAAATCATTATTCACACCTACGACGAAGTTATCGAAAGTAAAGTCAGGGTTCAGGTTAATATGGTGTCTGACTTTGTCAGCCTCATTCGAAAGAACTTTTACGGGAGCTTTTTCAACGACCTTTTCACTAGGTTTTTCATTTGACTTCGAGGTGCCCTTTTCAGGAGTTGTTTTTACCGTGAATTCGATATTTACCTGATGACCAGTCAAATCTTTGAGAATTTCTTCGATTTTGCTGCCAAAGGATGATTTGAGCTTATCTCGAAAAAAGGCCGAAGGGGTTTCGACCGTCAAATTGTTGTTCTCATCGAAAGTGACGTTCAGGTTCGAAAAAAACAAAACAAATTCTGACTCGCTCGTGGTTTGCTGAATTTGCGAGAGAGTTTCCTTCCAAAATTCTGCCATGTGCATGATAAGCCTCAAAAAGATTTTAACAAGTTATCCACAGATAGGGTAGGGTGAAGAGTAACTTAAACACAAGTTTTTTTCAAACAACACCTTAACAAAAATTTGCGAATTTGAAAAAAGAAATTTAGTAAATCTTTTTAAGATATGAACTTATATGCGCTTAGATTTTTAATTATAAAAACCTCCTTCAGAAACGTTAAATTTGACCACTTTTCCCCGGTAAATCCACCGAATTTCAAAACCAATTCCGAATTTTTCCACAAGTTATCCACCTTGAAATCGCTTGTATATTATAAGACAAAAAGCCGTGAATCTTTACTTTTTCCCCTTCAGACCCTATACTGCGAGACTTATGAACGAAAATTATTTCGCCGATCAGATTCAGATCCTGAGGGGTCTTGAAGCTGTACGTAAGCGGCCAGGGATGTACATTGGGTCCACAGGTCCTGATGGTCTGCACCACTTGGTCTACGAAGTTGTCGACAACAGTATCGACGAAGCCTTGGCGGGCTTCTGTAACGAAGTCCGCGTCACAATTGAAGAAGGCGACATCATCCGCGTCGAAGACAACGGGCGCGGTATTCCTGTTGATATTCATCCCGAAGAAGGGATCAGTGCGCTTGAAGTCGTTATGACGAAACTTCACGCGGGCGGAAAATTCGACAAAAATTCCTATAAAGTTTCGGGCGGTCTTCACGGTGTAGGCGTGTCTGTCGTCAATGCGCTTTCAGAATGGCTTGAGGTGATCGTCGAACGCGAAGACCAAATTTGGTTTCAAAAGTACCAAAAGGGAGAGCCTGTTAAGCCGGTAGAAATGGCTGGTCCCACAAAAAAACGTGGTACAACGGTGAAATTCAAAGCAGACCCCGAGATTTTCCAGGAAACGACGGTTTATAGCTTTGATGTTTTGGCTAAACGTCTTCGGGAATTGGCCTTTTTGAATAAAGGCGTGCGAATTTTCCTGATTGATTCCCGGGAATTACCCGACAAAACCTTAGAGTTCTACTTTGAGGGCGGGGTTAAATCCTTTGTCGAGTACCTCAACACCAACAAGAACAAACTTCAAGAAGAAGTCATTCACTTCGAAAAAGAGAAAGATGACGTCAATGTTGAAATTGCCTTGGAATGGAATGATACCTACCAAGAAAATCTTTTTTGTTTTGCGAATAACATCAATACCCGAGACGGCGGGACGCACCTAGTAGGTTTTAAGTCGGCTTTGACTAGAACCATCAATGCTTTTTTAAATAATTCCAAGTATTCTAAGAAATTACCTGAGCCACTTTCTGGCGAGGATACTCGAGAAGGTTTAACAGCCGTCATTTCTGTTAAAGTTCCAAACCCTCAATTTGAAGGACAAACCAAGGGAAAACTTGGTAACTCGGAAGTCAAAGGTATCGTCGAATCAGTAGTCAACGAAGAACTTCAAGATTACTTGGAACGACATCCTCGCGAAACCGAAAAGATCCTAGAAAAGTGTGTTTTGGCGGCCAATGCCCGTGTTGCGGCACGAAAGGCTCGCGAAAACGCCCGTCGTAAAAACCCCTTCGAGTCAAATGGTTTACCAGGAAAATTGGCAGACTGCGCCGAACGCGACCCTACCAAATGCGAAGTCTACATTGTCGAAGGGGATTCAGCCGGCGGTTCCGCCAAAATGGGTCGAGACCGAAATTTTCAAGCGATTCTTCCCTTATGGGGAAAAATGCTCAACGTTGAGAAAACCCGAGAAGACAAGGTTTTAACCAACGACAAGCTCTTACCGGTCATTCAAACCCTTGGTGCCGGAGCCGGTGAAGTCTTTGATGTGAGCAAGTTGCGCTACCACAAAGTCATCATTATGGCCGATGCCGACGTGGATGGTTCTCACATCCGTACCCTCCTTTTAACCTTCTTTTTCCGCTACATGCGCGAACTCGTTGAAATGGGTCACGTGTATATCGCCATGCCACCCTTGTACAAAGTGACCGTGGGTAAGCAAATCCGTTATGCCTACGATGATGCCGAAAGGGAACGCATTTTGGCTGAGTTAGATGTTTCTGCCGAAAAAGCTAACATTCAGCGCTACAAAGGTCTGGGTGAAATGAATCCTGACCAACTGTGGGAAACGACCATGAATCCCGAAACCCGAAATATTATCCAGGTCCACCTCGAGGATTACATCGGGGCCGACCAAATCTTCAATACGCTGATGGGAGATTTAGTACCTCCTCGCCGCCAATTCATTGAAGACAATGCTTTATTTGTTTCTAACCTCGACATCTGACAGGAGAGATCGCTGTGTCTGACCACCAAGGGAAAGTAATCCCCGTCAACATTGAAGACGAGGTGAAAACCTCGTACCTGAATTATGCTATGTCGGTCATCGTGTCACGGGCTCTTCCCGATGTCCGGGATGGGTTAAAACCCGTTCACCGCCGTATTTTATTTGCCATGCACGAAATGGGCCTAAGAGCTGACCGGACCTATAAAAAGGCAGGCCGTATCGTTGGTGATGTTTTGGGTAAGTACCACCCTCACGGGGACCAATCCATCTACGATGCTTTGGTTCGTTTGGCCCAAGAGTTCAGCATGCGGTACCCCGTTGTCCGCGGCCAGGGTAACTTTGGCTCGGTAGACGGCGACCCACCGGCCGCCATGCGGTATACCGAAGCGAAAATGCACCGGATTGCGGAAGAAATCCTTCGAGATATTGAAAAAAACACCGTTGATTTTGGTCCGAACTATGATGATTCGTTGGAAGAACCCTTGGTCATGCCAACGGCCTTTCCTTATCTTTTGGCAAACGGCTCTAGCGGTATCGCCGTGGGTATGGCCACCAATATGGCTCCTCATAACCTTCGTGAGATTTGCGCCGCGATTATTGCCCAAATTGACAACCCGGAAATCACCATCGAACAACTGATGCAACACATCAAAGGACCTGACTTTCCTACAGGCGCCCAGATCTTCGGCCGATCCGGAATTTATTCTGCCTTTAAAACGGGTCGTGGTCAGGTCATGGTGCGTTCCCGCTATGAGATGGAGGAAACGAAATCAGGAAAGCAGGCCGTTATCGTCAGCGAACTCCCTTACCAAGTGAACAAGGCTCTACTCATTGAGCATATTGCCGAGCTAGTACGCGATAAGAAAATTGAAGGAATTTCTGACCTACGAGATGAGTCTGACCGAACCGGCATCCGAATGGTGATCGAGATCAAGAAGGGCTTTGATCCTCAAGTGATCCTCAATTTCCTCTTTACGCATACCAACCTGCAACAAAGCTTCAATATCAACAACTTAGCCTTGGTAAACGGGCGACCCGAAGTTCTTGACCTCAAGAAAATGATCCAGGCCTTCATTGACCACCGCAAAGAGGTGATCACCCGCCGAACCCGTTTTGACCTCGAAGCGGCAGAAAAACGGGCTCACATCCTGCAAGGTTTAAAGATTGCCCTGGAAAATATTGATGAAGTTATTCGCATCATCAAAGAATCGACCAGTGTTCAGAACGCCAAAGATCGTTTGATGGCTCGGTTTGAATTCAGCGAGGTTCAAGCTCAGGCCATTCTCGATATGCGGTTGCAGAAACTTACCAGCTTAGAAACACAAAAAATTCTGGATGAGTTGCAAGAAGTCATGGCTTTAATTGCGTACCTTCAGGACCTCTTAGCTCACGAAGAAAAGATCTTCGGGGTCATTCGAGATGAAACGAATACCATTTCAGAAAAGTATGGGGATGATCGCCGAACCGAAATCATCGATGTGGAATTAGAGTCGGTTGACCTAGAAGACCTCATTCAAGAAGAAGCGATGGTTGTTGTACTTTCGACTGAAGGGTACATAAAGCGCGTTCCTCTTACGGCGTACCGGTCTCAAAGCCGGGGGGGTAAGGGGTCAAATTCGGCCAACCTCAAAGAAGAAGACATTGTTCAAGACATCATTGTGGCTAGTACTCATGCAGTAATTCTGATTATCTCGTCCTTAGGTAATGCCTACTGGGTGAAAACCTATCAGTTCCCCGAAGGCTCCCGTACAAGCCGAGGAAAGCACGTACATTCGCTTCTTCAGATGGAAGAGGGAGAAACGATTAAGGCTATCGTTCCCCTTGAAAAATTTGATGAAGACCATTACGTCGTGATGACGACCAAACGCGGTCAAGTAATTCGTATCAACACTTGGGAATTCCGCAATGCCAAGACCAAAGGCATTAACGGTGTCACGTTGAAAGAGGGAGATGCCCTGGTGAATGCCACGCTCACCCATGGCAACAATGATATTATGCTTTTAACGCGCAATGGCTTTGGCCTGCGTTATTCCGAAACCCTGATTCGGGCCACGGGACGCAACTCACAAGGCGTTATCGGCATCTCACTTCGAGAAGAAAACGACGAAGTGGTTTCGATTTTAGCAGTGCATGAAGATGAACAGGTTTTGATGATTTCAGAAAAGGGCTTTGGCAAACGCTTGGACTATTCGACCCTCAATCCGCATGGGCGTGGCACCATGGGGCAGATTTGTTACAAAGACAACGATAAGACGGGTAAGTTGATTGGCGCCATTGCGGCCAGCCCCGAGTTCGATATTGTCTGCATCACCTCGGCAGGAAAGACCCTGAAATGCAACACTCAAGAAATCTCCCAACAAGGCCGTGCCTCGATGGGAGTTAGAGTCCTAGATATTGAGGAAACGGATTCAGTCGTGGGAATTGCCCGAGCTCTCAAGGAAAATGATACGTTTGATGTTTCACGTGAAACAATTTAAAGTTTAAAACGCTTTCTGAATACTGAAACGGCCGCCTGGTAGTCTGACTCCAGAGCGGCCTTTTCTTTGTCTAACAAAAAACTTCCACGGATGGCTGTTAAATTGATTCGAATAAGGTCTTCCAGGTTAAGGTTAAAGTAGCGAATGGCGAGTAAATAATCGTCCGTCAGGTCGGTGTTTTGGATGTGGGGATCATCCGAATTCAGGGTAACTGGAACCCCTTCGTGAAAAAGCTTTCCAAAAGGATGGTTAGAGGTGTCCTTCCATGACCCTGTTTGTCGGTTAGAGGTTAGGCATTGTTCCAAAAGAATGTTTTTATCTTTGAGATAGGCTTGTAGTTCGAGGTCTTGAATGGCGGAAGTGCCGTGCCCAATGCGGGCGGCATGAAGAAGTCGAATGGCGTCCCAAATCTGTTGTGAGGGACTGACTTCCCCGGCGTGGATGGTGGCTTTGAAGCCGTCCTGGCGAATGAGGTCAAAAAGTCGTTGAAAGTCCTGGGGAGGATAGTTGGTTTCGTCGCCGGCTAAGTCGTACCCACAAATCTCCGAGGAAACCCCTTTGACTTGTTGGTACATGGCGATTAAGTCGTCTTCAGTCTGCTTTCCTCGGTTGAGGGTGATTAAAAACTTAAGACGAAGGTCGTCTTCTAGAGCGGCTTGAAGGGCAGAGTGAATGACTACTTTGCTGACTTCGGCGCGATTGAAGTTGTTGAAAGCCGCATAGTGTTCAGGGTTGAAGCGAAGTTCCATGTAAAAAATGGCGTCTTGGCGAAAAGTCTTGACGGCATGATAGGTGATTTCCGCGATGTCATTGAGGTTGCGGTACCAATCATTTTTAAACTTACTCAAGAATAATAAAAAATCTGGTTGGCCGTTTTGAGGAAACTGGTTTTCTTCACGAAACTTTTTTAAGGTCGAAGGAACAGTTAACCCATTCCTTTTGGCAATTTCGTAGAGCTTGTCCAGCGGGTAGGTTCCTTCCAAATGCCGGTGTAGTTCTACCTTGGGAAAATGCCGTAATACCTCTTTGTCTAACAGCCTGTCGTTCGCCATCCTTGGGTCACTCTGGAAATTCTTCGGCAAGTAGAGCTTCAAACTAAAGATTCTTTTCGTTATACTCGCCTCATGGGAAAAATCCTTGTATTTGCCAACCAAAAGGGCGGGGTGGGAAAGACCACAACCGCAGCCACCTTGGGCGCGTATTTAGCCCAACATCAAAAGAAAGTTTTGCTGGTCGACTTTGACCCGCAAGGGAATTTGACGAGCTCGGTGGGGGCAGATAAGACCCTCCCGGGGATCTATGAGGTGATAACCGGAGTTAAGACGCTGGAGGACTGTGTTCAGGCCACTGCTGAAGCCAACCTTTTTGTCTTAGGGAGCAATATCAACCTCTCGGGCGCCGGGGTTGAATTGATTGGGGAAAAAGACCGGGAATCTGTTTTGAAGAATGCCTTGGCCCCGGTGAAAGCTTCCTATGATTATATATTTATCGATAGTCCACCATCCCTCGACTTGATTACCATCAATGGTTTGGTGGCCGCTGATGGGGTGTTTATTCCCCTGCAATGTGAGTACTTTGCCATGGAAGGGCTTTCGCAGTTGGTAAAAACGATTCAGGCGGTTCAAAAGGGGTTGAATCGTAACCTCGAAATTGCCGGAATCATTTTGACCATGTACGACTCGCGAACCAATTTGGCTCAGGATGTCGCCCGTGAAGCCGTCAAGTATTTTAAAGACAAGGTCTTTCGAACCATAATTCCTCGAAATGTTCATTTAGGCGAAGCTCCCTCGCACGGCCTCACGATTAATCGTTATCGTCCCGGCTCCCCAGGGGCTAAGGCGTATGAAAAGCTGGCCGAGGAGGTCTTACAGCGTGTCTAAAGGTTTAGGAAAAGGTTTCGGCGCCCTGTTGCCCGAAGAAAGCGAAACCTCTGGCGAGGGAGTATTACTGGCCCCCTTAACGTCGCTTCAGACAAACCCAGACCAACCGAGAAAGGAATTTGCTCAGGCGGCACTGGAAGAGTTGGCGGCCTCGATCAAGGAAAAGGGCATCCTTCAACCGATTCTCGTAGAACCCTTGGGGACAGGCTACCGGATCGTTGCCGGAGAACGACGTTACCGGGCCGCCAAAATGGCGGGGCTTACCGAAGTCCCGGTGCTGGTCAGGTCTTTTACGGCCGAAGAGCGCATGGAAATTGCGCTGATCGAAAACATTCAACGCACCGACCTTAACCCTGTCGAAGAAGCCAAAGCTTACCGCCAGCTGATGGACAGCTTTAATCTGACGCAGGATCAAGTGGCTCAAAAAGTTGGCAAGCAACGGTCAACGGTGGCAAATGCCCTTAGGCTTTTGAGGCTTTCGGACGAGATGTTGGCGGCCTTGGAAAAAGGCGACTTTAGTCCCGGTCACGCCCGAGCCCTTTTGGCCGTTGACGATTTGCCTCGCCGCGAAGAACTGTATCAACGGATAGTTCAAGACGGGCTCAGTGTTCGCGAGGCCGAAGCCTTTGTCAACGGAAAAACCCCAGCTAAAGCCACCCCGGCTCCAACACCGCCAGCACAACCGCCTGTGTCACGGGATACGGAACTCGTGTCGTGGGAACAGCGGCTGATCGAAGCCTTTGGTACCAAAGTCCGTATCAAAGGGGATTCGCGCCAAGGTGTGGTCGAAATTTCGTACTTTAACACCGAAGATTTGGAACGGGTTTTGGAGCGCTTAGAAAAAGGTTCTTGACAAACCCTTTGTGTTCCGATAACTTCTGTGAGTCTAACTGGAGAGATGGTCGAGCGGTTTAAGGCACCGGTCTTGAAAACCGGCGTAGGTGTAAGCCTACCGTGGGTTCGAATCCCACTCTCTCCGAGCTGTTGACTGGAGAGGTGCCAGAGTGGCCGAATGGGGCTCCCTGCTAAGGAGTTGTACGGCTAAAACCGTACCGGAGGTTCGAATCCTCTCCTCTCCGGAGACTTTTTTGACGGAAATGAGACCATAGCTCAGCTGGATAGAGCATTAGATTGCGGATCTAAAGGTCGGAGGTTCGAATCCTCTTGGTCTCAATATTTCTCTCGATGGAGAGATGGCCGAGTGGCTTAAGGCATACGCTTGGAAAGCGTACGTACGTTAACCGCGTACCGGGGGTTCGAATCCCCCTCTCTCCGTTCCCTTAGCGTTGATCGTCAGGACCTGCGCAATGTACCAGTATCAAACCCCGCCAGGCCCGGAAGGGAGCAACGGTAGATACCCGGGCATGTGACGTGGTCAGCCTGACGGGAGCTAGGGGTTTTTTTTAACTTTCACTCGTGCTATACTCCACTCATACATGGCTTACGAAGTAACCGCAACACGCAAACGACCCAAAAGTTTTCAAGAACTCACCGGTCAGGAATTTGTCGTCACCACGCTCAAAAAGTCGCTGGAATCGGGTAAGCTAGCCCAGGCGTTCTTGTTTTCTGGGTCACGCGGTGTCGGTAAAACCTCGATGGCCCGTATCTTGGCCAAATCTCTGAACTGTGTGCATGGACCGACGCCCGAGCCTTGCGGGGTTTGTTCCCAATGCCAAGAAATCGCTCGGGGAACCAGTTTGGACGTCATCGAGATTGACGGTGCCTCGAACACCTCGGTCAACGATGTCCGCGAAATCAAAGATGAAGTCTTATTTGCTCCCGCAAACTCTCCTTACAAAGTCTATATCATCGACGAAGTCCACATGCTCTCGAACTCGGCTTTCAACGCCCTGCTCAAGACCATCGAAGAGCCGCCGCCGTACGTCATTTTTATCTTTGCTACAACCGAACTCCACAAAGTTCCGGCGACGATCAAAAGCCGCTGTCAGCAGTATCACTTTCGCCTCATTGACCTTGAGGTCATTAAAAGCAAGCTTGAAGAAGCCGCAGGCGATCAAAACATCACGATTGACGATGAGGCTTTGTTTTGGATTGCTAAAGAGGCTACCGGGTCGATGCGCGATGCTTACACCCTGTTTGATCAGATTGCGGCCTTTAGCGACGGGGTGATCACCCTCGAAAAGATTCGTGAAAAATTGGGGCTCGTGGGGCTCGATCAAATGAACCACATTGCCAAAGTCTTGTCTCAAGGCAAGGCGGACGAAGCCCTAATCGCCTGCGGCGAGATCTTGGGGTCGGGGGTTTCGGTCGAGCAGTTTATTATGGACCTAGCCGAGTACTTTCGGGCTCTTTTGTTCTTTTTGCAAAAGATTGACCGTGAGGCCCTTTTGGGCTTTCACCCGGATCGGTTTCCTGCAGAGGTGAAAACCGGCTTTACCGTGGCTCAAATTGAAAAAGCCATCGAATTGTTGTTGGGGCTGTATCGCTCGATCCGCTACTCGTTAAACCAACGGTTAGAGTTAGAGCTCTTGTTAAGTCGTCTTTCGCGCTTGAGTCACTATGCTGATGCTTCAGAACTCACGGCTCGACTCGACGAGGTGCGCCGTACTCTCCTCGAGCAAAAAAAAAACCCCTAGCTGAGAAGGTGGTTGAGTTTCACCCGGACTACTACAACGTCTTGGCGAAGCTGAATGAAATGGAAAACCCTAGGACATCGGAAGCGGTCCCGAAGCCCGAACTAAAACCCGAGACCGAATCCAAGCCTAGGCCCAAGCCGGTTGTCTCAAGCACCGCCGAACAATTTAGAAGAATCTTTAAAGGAGACATCATCTCATGAACCCGTTTGACCTGATTAAAAACCTTCAAAACATGCAGTCGAACATGGAACAAATGCAGTCCAAACTCAAGACCGTCACCGTGCAGGGCTCTGCCGGCGGCGATCTCGTTCGCATTGAGCTCAATGGGCAGATGGAACTGTTGACAGTTCAACTTGACCCTGCCTGCGTAGACAAAGGCGATATTCCCATGCTTCAAGATTTGATTCGTTCGGCACATGCGGATGCCATGCGTAAAGTCCGGGACAAAATCAAAGAAGAATTTGGCTCAAGCTTCCCTGGAATGAACTTACCCGGAATGTCATGAGTGTCCTTGAGGATTTAGTGGCGGACCTTTCCCGGGTGCCGGGTCTGGGCCGAAAGAGCGCCCTGCGTATGGCTTTCTACTTTTTAAAAGCTGACCCTACGTTTTTGAAGCGGCTGGGGGAGGGGATTGCCCGCCTCCGCGATGTTTTAAAGCGTTGTCCACGCTGTGGGAACTATACCGAACTCGAGCTATGCGAGCTGTGCTGCGACCCCACTCGTGACAGCCGAACCCTCTGTGTCGTCGAGCAGGTACAAGACCTCCTCAACCTTCAACGAACCGGCGAATATCGAGGTCAGTATCATGTGCTTCACGGCGTGCTTGCCCCCTTGGATGGGGTAGGCCCGTCTGAACTCGGGCTAGAGGCCTTGGTGAGGAGAATCTCTGCCGAGGGGATTGAAGAGGTCATTTTAGCCACCAACCCGACCTTAGAAGGCGATACCACGGCCTTGTACATCCGACGCTTGCTGGGTCCGCAGGTTAAGGTCACCCGTTTGGCCTCGGGGTTACCTGTGGGGAGCGACCTGGAATATGCCGATCGGCTGACGATTGCCCGTTCCTTGCAGGGCCGAGTTGCGATGGAGAGTTCCACGTAATTTTTATACGTTTACTTTACAAACCTTTGACCGCGGTATAGTGTTCAATTATTGAACACCACCTTCGCACCAGGTTCAGACCAGTCTGTTTCGGCGTCGGTTTGTCCGCGAAGTGCCGTTCGTGTCAAAAAAGTGTCCCATTCGGGAAGGTCCTGTCATGCCTACACAAGAGTCCGATAAAACTATCAGTTTGCTAGAAATCCTCAAAACCCATCCAGATTCCGGTCAACGGGATATGGCCGACGCCCTTGGTCTGTCGCTTGGGATGACCAACCTCCTTTTGAAAGACCTCACGTCGCGAGGTTGGATGCTGATGCGTAAATTGACAGCGAATAAAGTTCAGTACGTGCTTACACCCGACGGTTTAAAGGAACTTTCACGACGCAGTTACCGATTTTTAAAGAAATCCATACGCCATGTCGCCGATGTGCGGACTCAGCTGGAGGGCTTGATAGCTCAGGTTCAGTCCAGTGGAGCCAAAGGCTTGTGGTTGGCTGGAAAAAGCGGTGTCGATTTTGTGCTGGAAAGCTTGTGCCGTCAGCATGCTTTGGCGTTCCAGGCCTCAACTTTAACCCCCCAAGACCCTGAGTGGTTCGTGGTGTACGGTGAAGAAGAAACCTCACTCCCCAATGTTTTGGAATACTTACAAGCGGCGGCTATTTTATGAAAACTCACCAGGGCGCTCAATATCTGCTGCGTTTAGACGACGCCAACCCCTGGATGAAGCGTGCTTCCTGGGACCGGGTCGAGGCCTTATGCGACCAATACGGCGTCAAGCCTCTCGTGGCGATCGTTCCCCATTGTGAAGATCCTGCTTTGCGCTTGGAAGACGAGGATGAGGAGTTTTGGGAGAAGGCCCGCCGGTGGCAAGCCAAAGGTTGGACGATTGCTTTGCACGGGTATAATCACGTGCTGTCCGGCACGGGCCGAGGAGTGGTTCCTTTAAATCACCGCACCGAGTTTGCCGGGCAAAGTGAAGCTCAACAACGCTTAAAACTGAGGGAAGGGGTGCAGGCTCTCCGTGAGAACGGCTTAGAGCCTACCGCTTGGATCGCTCCCGCCCACACCTTTGACCGCGTTACCGTTCGACTTTTACAAGAGGAAACCGAGATTCGGATCATTAGCGACGGGTTAGCCCGTCAGGCCTTTACTCGGTGGGGTATGACTTGGCTGCCTCAACAGTTGTGGAAGCCCCGGTCGTGCCCGGCTGGTTTGTGGACCATTTGTCTCCACCCCGCTTCTGACCCAGAGACGATTTGGGAACGGTTAGAAAATTTTTTAAAAACAACTCCTATTCTGACTGTCAGCGAGGCTCTTCCCCAGGCTCGACCTTGGGGACTTTCTGATGCGGTCTTCGCCTGGAGTTTTCTGGCGGTACGCCGGTTCAAAGCTTGGCGAAAGCCCCGAGGTAAGGCAGCGGTTTGATCGAAAATATCCGACATAAAGCGGGTTTAACATACCGTCAGACGTGGTTCGCCCGTCGCCCTACGGGGTCACCCTGGGGTCTAGCGATTCATCGGCAGTACCTTGGGGAACCTCTAAAATTCCCGTGGGTGGCGGAAGAGTTTTATACCCTTCTCATCGACCTCCAACAGGACGAAGACGCTCTCTTGGCGGCGATGAGCAAGAACATGCGGTCCCAGTTGCGCAAGGCTGAAGCTGGTCTGACCCTGGAGATAGAAACCAAGACACAAGACTTTTTGACCTTTTATAATGCCTTTGCGCGGGGCAAGGGTTTAGAGGAACTTTCGGAACGAGATTTAGACCGGCCAGACGGTACCTTGGCCCTGTACCGGGTCAGCTTGGACGGTAAGGTTTTGACACAACATGCCTATTTGCTGGACCCGCAAGAAAGCCGGGCTAGGTTTTTGTACGGCGGGTCAGCCCGCTTAGAGGAAGGCGCCGATACCAATTTGCTGGGCCGCGCTAACCGATGGGCCCATTGGCAAGAGATGCTTGCCTTTCGGGAGCAAGGAGTCAAAACCTTTGACTTTGGCGGCTATGCCTGGCAAACGAAAGACCCTGCCAAACAGGGAATAAACCAGTTCAAGGAAGCCTTCGGTGGAACCGTGGTGCAAGAGAATACCTACAATTCTTGGATTCTTGCGGCGGTCAAAGCCCTGAAGAGGAGATAGTGTTCGGATGAAAATTTTGGTGACGGGAGCTGCGGGCTTCATTGGGTTTCATCTTTGTCAAAAGCTCATCGCACGCGGGGACGACGTCGTCGCTTTGGATAACCTCAACGACTACTACGATGTGAACCTTAAGTGGGGTCGCTTAAAGGCTCTGGGGCTGAGCAAGGAAGAGGTCTTAAAAGGGCGAACACGCCAAGGCCGACTTTTGTTTGTTCACCAAGATTTAACCGACGCCGAAGCTCTCCACGAATTATTTGCCCAGGAGCACTTTGACGCCGTCGTGAACCTGGCGGCTCAGGCGGGAGTTCGCTATAGTCTAACCAATCCCGAAGCTTACGTTCAAAGCAACGTGGTGGGATTTTTGAACCTCTTGGAAGCTACCCGTCGGGTCCCAGTGGCTCACTTTGTGTACGCCTCGAGTTCAAGTGTTTACGGAGCTAATAGCAAGGTGCCGTTTTCGACCAGCGACACGGTGGATCATCCGGTGAGTCTGTACGCCGCCACGAAAAAGTCCAACGAACTCATGGCGTATACCTACAGTCACTTATATGGAATCCCTGTAACGGGACTGCGCTTTTTTACCGTCTACGGTCCCTGGGGCCGTCCCGATATGGCTCTGTTTTTGTTTACCGAAGCTCTTTTGTACAAAAGGCCTTTGAAGATATTTAATCACGGGGAGATGTGGCGGGACTTTACCTACATTGAGGATATTCTCGAGGGGCTGGTTCGGGTGTTAGATCACCCGCCTCAAGGACAACCCCCCGCCAAGGTATACAACTTGGGTTGCGGTTCGCCGGTTAAACTAACTGACTTTATAGACGAACTAGAACGTCAAATGCGGGCTATGAGGCTTATTCGGCAGGACCCCCAACGGGAATATTTACCCCTACAGCCTGGAGATGTCCCCGTGACGCATGCGGATGTGGGTGAACTCGTGAAAGATTTCGGCTACCAACCTAAGACCTCGGTTCACGAAGGCATTAAGGAGTTTTTGGTCTGGTATAAGAATTATCATGGATTGCTTTGACGGGGTTGTAGTTCTGTATTCCTGGCACTCTATTTGACTTTTCAAGACGACCGGCGAGAGGTGCTGGATGCCTATAGTAATAGATGATATCTGCCTCAACAAGGTTGCCATCATCGAACGATGTTTGAACCGTGTTTTTGAAGAGTACAAAT
>DAIDJJ010000009.1:0-30789 GCA_027451385.1 Spirochaetales bacterium
TCCCAAGTCAATGCGGGCTAGGTCGACGAGCATGAGGTGTTCGGCACGTTCTTTGGTGTCGGCCAAAAGTTCTGCTTCGAGTTCGCGGTCTTCGAGGGGTGTTTTACCCCGACGTCGGGTACCGGCAATGGGCCGAATTTCGGCAAGGCCATCCTTCACTTTGACGTGAACTTCTGGCGAGGCCCCAAAAAGCTGATAAGCTCCAAAGTCTAAATAAAAGAGGTAGGGGGAGGGGTTGGACGACCGTAAGCGTCGGTAGGCTTCGAGAGCGGGCATGGCTGTTTTGACGCGGATTCGTCGGCTGGGTACAGCTTGAAGCAAATCTCCGGCAATAATATGCCGCCGGACTTCATCCACATTGTGTTTGAACGTCGCATCGGCGTCGTAAGCTTGGGGTAGAATTTCTGCCGGATAGTTTTGGCCGGTTTCGTCCAAAGCGGACCAATCCCCATTCTGAATTTGGGCCTCGTAGTCCTTTAAGGCCTCTTCGAGGTCAATTTGGCTTTCTTTGTAATTGAGGCCCACTAAGTAAATCAAATCGGTATAGTGGTCATAAATCAGAAAAACGTGCCCAAAAAGGAAGATGGCGTCAGGCAGTTTTAAAGAATCTTTTTTGGGAGTGATCTTGATGGTGTCGCAAAAGCGGCAGAATTCATAAGACAGGTAGCCCACACCACCCGCCGGAAAGGGAAAATCCTGAGCCGGGTCGGCATGCTGACGGGCAAAGTACATCAAGACGTCTAAAATGTCTCGATAAGGGGCTTTGACGCGGAACTTCCTGCCGTCTTTGTGCAGGCGGACCGTTGTGCCCTCCTGTGTTACCCGAAAGGCTTCTTTGAGCATGAGGACGCTGTAGCGTTCGCGTCCTTTCTTATAACTGGATGATTCCAGTACAACTTTGGCGCCTAGTTTTACGGCCAGGCTGTAGGGGGTAAAGCGTTCGCCGCTCAGGATTCGAACCAAGGTTTCCAACGGAAGACTCCTTACTGTTTCTATGAAGAGAAACGATAGGTATACCCTAACAAACACCGAACTCAGTGTCAACACCTGGGGAATCTTAGGACGCATTCTTGCGTCAGCCTTCCGGAGCGTGGTACGGTAGGCTCCGGGTATGTGCAATATACCTGGGGAGAAATCATGAATTTACGGTGGAAAGCGGTGTGGCTCTTGGCTTTTCTTATGGCCTTAGTCCCCGGTTCTTTCGTTCAAGGAGAATCTGTGGCCTCGTTAGAAAAGTATGGTGACGGCGTTTATGCTGTTATTTCGACCATGAAAGGCGACATCGTCTTATCGCTCTATTATAAACAGACACCGTTGACGGTGACCAACTTTGTTGGGTTGGCGGAGGGTACTCTGAACCGCCAAAATCCAGGACAACCGTTTTATGACGGGCTTTACTTTCACCGGGTTATCGCGAACTTCATGATCCAAGGTGGCGATCCCTTAGGCAATGGCACGGGGGGACCCGGCTACAAATTTGCGGATGAGATTGTCCCCAGCCTAAAGTTTGATGGCCCTGGGGTCCTGGCCATGGCGAATGCGGGCCCCAATACCAACGGTAGTCAATTTTTTATCACGCATGAAGCCACCCCTTGGCTGAACGGCAAACACACCATTTTTGGGCATGTGGTAGAAGGTCAAGACGTTGTGGATGCCATCTCTCAGGGAGATGAAATGATTACTGTTCGGATTGTTCGTGTTGGTGCCGAAGCCAATCAGTTCCACCCGACACAGGCCAGTTTTGACGAATTGGAAAAAGCTCAGCTGGCCAAGAACGAACACGCCGAAAAAGCTCAAGCGAATGCCGAAGTGGAGTTGTTAGATAAGTTGTCGAAAGGGGCTGTGGTGACTCCCAGCGGCCTGAGGTACTTTATTGACCGAGAAGGCACGGGTCCACGTCCCAAAAAGGGTCAAACCGTTGTAGCCAACTACGAGGGACGCTTTCTCAATGGGCGTGTTTTTGACAGCTCTTACCAGCGCGGCGAACCTATTGAGTTTCCTGTCGGTCAGGGAAAAGTCATACCTGGCTGGGACGAAGCTCTGATGGATATGAAAGTGGGGGAAAAGCGCACTTTGATTATTCCCCCCCAGTTGGCGTATGGAAGCCGGGGTGTGGGTCCGATTCCCCCCAATTCGTGGCTGGTGTTTGACGTAGAACTTTTAGCGGTTAAGTAAGCAGACAGGCGGCTAAGTCAGCAAAAGGGGGACGGGTTCATCCCAGCCCCCAGACCAGTCCTGCCAGCCCCCAGACCAAAAGTAAAAAAAACCGACGGGAACTTCCGTCGGTTTACAAAAAGCAGAAAGAGGGGAAAAAGCGGAGAGAGGGGGATTCGAACCCCCGGTACGTTGCCGTACGCCGGTTTTCGAGACCGGTACCTTAAACCACTCAGACATCTCTCCGGGGTTGGGCCATTATAGGAAAAGCCTTTGGCTTTGAAAAGAGTCTTAAGCCCCCGTCAGACGATTTTCCAGTGCTTTTCGTTCGTATAACTTTTCACTATAATTTCCGGCATGTTCAATAAAACACGAGCAGCCCTGACCATAGGGCTCACGATTCTGAGCGCGGCCCCCTTGATGGCCGCCCCTAAAGCCCTTGTGAAGGACCTGACGTACGCGACCGCTTTCGAAGTTCTTCCCCACGATCAATTTTTAATTGCTGAAAAAAGCGGCTTGATCCTTTTGGCAAATGCCAAGGGCACCACCCAAGTTTGGGCAGACTTGACCTCGAGCACCGATAGCGAGGGCGATGCCGGCCTCTTAGGCATGGCCTTAGACCCTCAGTATGACAAGAACGGTTATGTGTATTTAAGCCAAACCGCGCTCATAGACGGAAAAAAGTCCTTTAGGTTGATTCGAATGATCAGCCAACAGGGACACGGGGTTCTAGATAAAGTGTTGTGGGGTGGGTTGCCTGCCGCAGAAAAAGAACCGGGAGGACTGGTTCGCTTCGGTCCTGACGGTTGTTTGTACTGGGGGGTTGGTACTGGGGGAGACGAAGACGCCGCTCAGGACCCCAAGACCCTCAAAGGCGACTTGTTCCGGCTTAATCCTGACGGATCCATTCCTGCCGATAACCCGATTGCCGGTTCTCCTGTATGGGCTTGGGGCTTTCGTGACCCCCGGGGGATGGCTTGGAATAGCGATAACGGGCATATGTATGGGTTAGATCGAGGGCCCAAAGTCGTGGACGGCACCATGGATGAACTCAATTTGCTCGAAGCCGGAAAAAACTACGGGTGGCCCGTGATTCGCGGGGCCGAAGAGCAGGACGGTATGGTGACTTCAGTCATCCACTGCAATTCGGGACACGCTTGGCTCCCTGGTGGGGCGACCTTTGTTTCGGGCGGAGCCTGGAATGATTCTCTTTTATTTGCGGGAGCCGGAGAAGGCATCCTTTACAGGCTCGTCTTTGATCGACGATACCCCCACAAGATAGACTTTTATGAAGAATTGATTAATGGAGAGTTGGGGCCCCTGACCGATGTGCGCCAGGGGGCTCATCATGAAATCTACATCCTTTCCCGAAGCGGCCTATACAGCCTTCGGGAAGGTGATGATTCTTAAAGGTTTAGGCGCCGCAGCCGCAACCGCCAGAACCACAGCCGCAACCGCCGGTGGAACAGCTTTCACCGGTTTCTTCGGCACCACAGTCACAGCCGCCGGAACCACAGCCGCAACCACCTGAGCCACAGCCGCACGAGGGAGCCGGTGCTTCGTCATCAATGGACAAAATGGTGCAGTTGAATTGCAGGTCAACTCCGGCTAAGGGATGATTGGCGTCCAAGGTAACCTTGTCGCCTTCGACCTCGGCAATGACCGCAGTCCGCCAGTGTCCGCCAATCTGAGCCTCGACGCGGTACCCGACCTTGGGGGGCATCGACAGTCCAAGTTCAGCTGTCGTGACGACGGTAACCAGGGATTCGTCCCTCAGTCCGTACGCCTCTGCGGCTGGAACGATAAAAGATTGGGGTTCTCCCAGGGGCTTGCCCTGTAAACGAGCATCTAGACCGGGGAGAATATCGCCGGACCCGGCGTAGAAGGTGAGCGGGCCTTGGCGGTCAGAAGTTCCCAAAAGGTAGCCTTCGGGAGTGGAAAAATCGTACGCGATGGTCACGTACTTGTTCTCGGTGACTGTCATAATACAAACAATATAGCAAACTTCATAGAAAATGTAAGGTATCAGCCCGGCTTTTTTGCCACCGCGACGTACGGTAAACAACGAAAACGCTGGGCAAAGTCGATCCCGTAGCCCGCGACAAACATATCTTCGATGGCAAAGCCGCAATAGTCAACTTTCAGATCAACCAGGCGCCGGCTAGGTTTATTCAGGAGCGTGCAGATTTTGAGGCTCGCAGGCTGACGTTGGGCCAAAAGTTCGCATACCTTTTTCAACGTCACCCCGGTGTCGATGATGTCTTCGACAATCAAAACATCTTTGCCCTGGATGGGGGTGGTCAGATCCTGAAGAATTTTTACCTCGGTGGCTTCTTGGCTGTTCCCGTAGGTTGAGACCAACATAAAGTCAATTTCGCTGTCAAAAGCTAGCTCGCGGGCTAAATCTGCCAAAAACATAAAAGAACCTTTGAGGAGGCCGATCAATAAGGGGTTTTTGCCGTGATAATCGGCACGAATTTGCTGTGCCAGTTCGTGCACCTTGGCTTGGACTTCGTGTTCTGAAAACAGGAGACGCTCAAGGCCGGGAAGTAGGTCGTTTGCTGGGGGCATGGGGTCTCCTTAGTTCGAGAGCGGGGTGATGTCTTGAATCAGCCCGTGCTTTTCTTGGGTGCTGAGGTTATTGCCCAGTAGGGCTAAATAAAAATGGTTGTCGGCAAAGTGGGTAAAAAGAGGGCGTCCCTGGGCATCCTGAACGCTGAAGTAATCCCCGGTAAAGTTTTGTCCTGCCGTTTGCCAAAAGATCGCCAAAGGTCGAGACGGTAGAGAAGAGAACTCTGCCGGCTGATTGGGGGGCACATTCTGAAGATAGGCCTTGATGTTCTTATTGAAGTCGGGGGCAACTTCAATTTGCGCCAAGGTACCCGACGTCACATTAATCAGTGACAACTTGGGGAGGGGGCTCGTGTCCCGATGAACGGTCATCAGCGCAGGGTGGCCTTGGGGGTCCACGACGGCGGCATAGGTATCGCGAGCTGACAGATGTAAGGTATAGGGGGTGCCCGATTGGTCCGTCCACGAAATAGGCGGCTGACTGGGGGTCAGAATCCGGAGGCTAACCTCACCGGTCACACTGATGGGAATCATCGGCCTCACATCATTGGTCCCCAAGGACTGAAACTGGGCCACAGTATGTCCGTCTTCCGTGATTTGAATATCCACGGGATGGGGAGAAAGGTTCACCGCGAAGACTAAAGGCTTTTGCCCCGCATTAAAAACCCCGCAGGAAGGAAAAAAAACGGTCAATGCCGTGATTCCGGCGAACACGCAAGCTCGCCTTAAGAAGGTCCTTGTCACAAGATCTGCCGTAAGAAGGCTTCGAGATTGTCGCTATCCAGGAGGCTAGAACGTCCCAGTTTCATACTGCGTACGACATCTGCGGCCAAGATAATTTGGGCATCGACGATGCCGTACTCGGCAAGCCGGAGGGGCAGCTTGTACGTATTGAGAAACTTACGCACATCCTGAGCCAGCTTGGGGCCAAGAGCTAAGACTGGACCGTCCCAATCTTCGACGTGAAAAGCCCGGGCTAAACGTTGGGTCTTTTCGGGGGCTCGAACGGCCAGTTCTTCTAAAAAAGGAGCTAAGAATAGACTACCAAAGGCGGTGGGGGCGGTGTCGAGAAGACTGCTTAAGACAAAGCCCAGCGTCAGGCCCGCGCCTCGAGGTAAAAGCCCTAGGGCCAGGGCAATGTTAAAGCCGGCTTGAACTGCGGCGTGGCGGTTTTCGACATTGGCAGGGTTTTCGTAGATTTTGGCCATCCGTTGCCAGAGTTCTTCGACGGCACCCAGCAAGAGGCTTTCTTCAGTTAAGCCGCACGAGTCCTGATAAAACGCTTCGACGGCAAAAAAAAGCGTCTCAAGCAGGTTGCTAATGGACGAGGCCGGAGTTTGTCCGGTAGCCATGTGGGGGTCTAAGAAGATGCGGTGTTGCCAACTTTCGGGAAGAGTTTCAAAGCGCAGGTCAGAAGGGTGTCCCGAGCCAACAAAGGCCTCGCGCCGCATTAAGAGCGGAAAGCACACGCTGACAGGAACCTCAATCAGGGCAGGGGGTTTTTGGGCTTGCGAACGCCAAACAGAGGTTCTCCCCAGCGAAAGCAACGAATTACTTCCCAGGCTAAGGACAACCTCGGCACGGCTTGCTCGAATGACGCTAGCGGCTTCTTCGATAAAGCCATCAGCCGGTTGGGCCGCACTCTTAATTAACAAAATGTAGGGAACAGCGGCCCGTTCTAAGGCCTGGGTCAAAATGGTCAGTTCTTTGGAATCTTCCCAAGCGGCTTCGGTAATCAATAAGGCTCGGGCCCCGTACTCTTTGGCGGCAAACCCGACATTTAAACTGACACCCTGTCCTAACCTTACCTTTTGGGGAAAGAAGAAATCCATGGGGAGAAATCCCGGTTCGGCTATAAACCGAAGGACTTGAGAATGCCGTCAGCCGTGCCTTCCATCACCGTTTGCTCGAAATAATTGGGGTTCTCGAGTTTACGGCGGACTTCTGCAATACGATCTTCGCGCACTTCAGGAGAAGAACGAACCGCTTCACGGGCGGCAAACAACTCAGCTTGGGCCTTGGCTTCGGTGGAGACTTCAATCGAATCTGACCGCACCGCTTCCGACGCCTTTTTAGGAGAGTCTGTCTTATTGAGATTTTTGACGGGTTCCACAGGACCCATGCGGTCAATCATCATGGCCAATCACCTCGTTCACCTTATCGGCACAAATACCAGAGAACCTTAACTTTCCTCGAGGTCTTCTTCGGTAAAATGTACCGAAGCAACCAAGACGGCGAACTCCCCTTTTAGTATAGGCCGGTCTTTCAGCTCTTTCAAGACACTTTCACAGGTGCCAGAGACGAATTCTTCGTGAGCTTTCGTCATTTCGCGGCCAACGACCACGGGACGGGCCGGTTCTAGCTCTGCCAGATCGTCCAAAAGTTTGAGGATTCGAAACGGAGACTCGTACACCACAAAGGCTTCTCCGCGGGCTAAAAGCTCTTCTAAACGTTTTTTACGGCGTCCCGCTTTGGGTGAGGGAAAACCATCAAAGGTCACGGTCCGACCCCCAAAGCCGGCCACACTCAGCAGGGTGGCCAACGCACTAGGGCCGGGGAGGGGGACCACCGGGTAGCCGGCCTCACGGACGGTACGAACCAAGACCGAACCCGGATCGCTGAGGCCGGGGGTTCCGGCATCGGTACAGTAGGCGACGGCTTTGCCTTCACTCAACAGTTTGACAATACCCTTGGCGCTTTCGGCTTCATTGGCGGCTCGGCACGAAATCAAGTGCTTGACGATGCCGTGGGCATTAAGAAGCCTCAGCGTTTGCCGTGTGTCCTCGGCGGCAATCACGTCCGCCTCGCGCAGGGTTTGCAAGGCGCGGAGCGTGATATCGGCGAGGTTGCCTATGGGGGTGGCGACAATATAGAGCGGCATGCTCTTAAAACTTCAAACCGGGAAAATCTAGTGTGGCAAACAAATCCGCGTAGGTTTCGGCCCGGCGGATCACGCGCCAACGGCCTTCACCCGACCAAAGCACCTCGGCACTGCGCAATTTTCCGTTGTAGTTGAACCCCATAGCGTGGCCGTGGGCCCCTGTATCATGGATGACCACCAAGTCCCCTAAGTCGGGGTCGGGAATTTCGCGGTCAATGGCAAATTTATCGTTGTTTTCGCACAGCGACCCGGTGACATCGTAGACCTTGCGGGGGGCATTTTCTTTGCCCGGCACCGAAATATGGTGGTAGGCCCCGTACATACCAGGCCGCATCAGGTTGGCCATACAGGCGTCCAGCCCGACATAATCCTTGTAAATGGCCTTTTTATGGAGCACTCGGGTCACCAGCCAGCCGTAGGGTCCGGTCACGACACGACCACATTCCATGACGACGCGCAAGGGAGCTAACCCCTTTTTCTCGATCAGCTCTTGGTACGCGGCTTGAATGTGTCGACCCACGTAGGCCAAATCAACGGCCGTTTGCGTAGGTCGATACGGAATCCCAATGCCACCACCCAGGTTGACCTCGGCGAGCTTGATGCCTGTCCGTTGGTGAATTTCGTCCGCGAGTTCGAACAACAAACGAGCGGTTTCGACAAAGTAATCCGGGTTCAATTCGTTGGAAGCGACCATGGTGTGCAGGCAGAAGGTTTGGGCTCCCAGACGCTGGGCTTCTTGATAGGCTTCCAACAGTTGGGGGCGGGTCAGACCATATTTGGCCTCTTCAGGCTTACCGATGATGGCATTGCCTTCTTTTAAAGGACCCGGGTTGTAGCGAAAACTGAGTCGTTGAGGCAGGCGGCCTCCCAAGGCGTCGTACAAGTACCGGACATGGCTCAGGTCATCCAGGTTAATCAGTGCCCCGAGTTCGTCGGCTTTGCGGAATTCTTCGGCTGGCGTATCGTTGGAAGTAAAGACGATGTGGTCTCCCGGAATCCCTGCGGCTTGGCAGAGCAAGAGTTCGGCCAGCGAACTGCAGTCGGCTCCCATGCCTTCTTCGTGAAGAAGCTTAAGAATGTGGGGGTTGGGCAGAGCCTTGACGGCAAAATGGTTACGAAAACCGCCGGGGACCCAGGAAAAAGCCTGGGCAAAGGAGGTCGCATTCTGACGAAGGGCCTTCTCGTCATAAATATGAAACGGAGTGGGGACTTGTTGGGCGATAGCTTCCAGCTCCTGGCGGCTGAAGGGGAGTGTTTTTTCAGTCATGGGTTCCTCAGAATCTCAAAATAGTCTTTTCGTGGACGGGGCGTCAATCAAACAATCGGGATGTCCATCAAACTCAGCGGGGCGTCCATCAAAATGCCATCAGATACATCCCGGACTTGAATGGCGACACGGGGGGAATTAGAATGAACCCATGCCCAATGGCTCTGAAAAACCCGGCGAAGTCCGTATTTCGCGAAAAAAGCCTGCTTTTACCGTATCGCCGAGGTTTCACCTGTACCTCAAAGACTACGAACGGGAACAAGATTTTCGTCTGCGTTACGAAGACCTTTTGTCGTGGACCGAAGCAATCGCCCTCGAGGACCATTCTGGCGGTGACTCCCTTTGGGAAATGCTGATTTACCCGCCCCCCGTGCGGGAAGAGCTCGAAGACAACCTCAAACGCCTGTACTGTCTTCTGAAAATGGCCGGGGATATGAGTGCCGTGCGCCATTTATTTGTCGAACGCATTGATTTTTGCCATTTTGCCAACTCTCAGCCGTTCCGCATCAAAGTCGTCAACCAGTACAACGATAACCATGACTATTTCTATATCAAGAAGGCCGACGCCAGCCGGGTAGCTGGACTCGAATTAGAACACCTCTTGAGCCCCAACAACATCAACTTCTTAGTGCAGGGCTCCACGTTGGTCGAAGAACACATTGTGGGCTTGCCGGGGGATGTGTTTCTTCAAGATTACTTTCAGCGACCAGGGATCAACCGTGCCCGCATCGCCAAAGAGTTTGTGAAATTTAACGAAAGGTGCTTTGTCCGTTTGTTAGGCGATATGCGTTCGTATAACTATGTGATGGACGTTACCATGGACTTTGACGAGGAACAGTACCGTGTTCGTGCCATCGACTTCGATCAGCAAAGTTACGAGGGCGATATTCGGGTCTACTTGCCGCAATTCCACAAAGAAAACAAGCCCATTGTGGACGTGGTCTGGGAAATCCTCACCTTAGATACCATTAGGCAGTACCAGGTCGAGGAACGCACCCTGATGGCGCGCCGGGCTAAGGGGGACTGGGGGCGAATTAACGACCTTTTAGACGTGATGGAACACGGCGAGTTCTCTAACCCCGAAAAAACTGCGCAATTGGCGGCAGGGTTAGCCCATTTTCATAAGATCGATGACTTCCGTGCCTGCCGATCGATGGGAGAACTGGTTCGTTTGAATTTGGAAGTGACCTTAGAGCTCAAAGAGAGCCTTTAACCGCTCAAAAAGGTGAATTAAGGGGAACATGAACCAGTTTGAGAGCCCGGGCAAAATCTTTGGTCGTCACCGGTTTGGTCAAGTATAAGTCGAAAACCGTGGAATTGGTGTCTTCGGGCGAATAGCCGGACAGCCCAATAATAGGAAGTTCGGGTTTGAGTTCACGAAGGCGCTGGGCGACGACGTTTCCGGGGCTGTCGGGGAGTTCCCAGTCTAAAAATACGGCGGCAAAGGGGACCGCTTTGACCAACTGAAAGGCGGCCTCGCCGTCATGAGCCCCGGCACTGAGTACACCCAGCCGTTTGAGCATCCGCATCGAAACATCACGTGCGGTGGGGTCATCGTCCACTACCAGCACCTGAGGAGTGTCCGAATCCATTCCGTCCTCCGCTCCTTTAAGCTTTATGCAGAACAGGGCCCTCGACAAGCCCCTCAGGGGACTATTTTGCCGCCTCTTCCCATTTTTCGGTGAAAACGCTAAAGTTGCGGCCATTCCCTTCACCTGCGAGGTGCTATGAAGACAGCCTTTTTGTTTCCTGGTCAGGGGGCCCAGTACCCCGGCATGGTTCTAGATTTGTACGAAGCTTCGCCTGAAGTGCGCGATATCTTTGCGCTGGCTCATGAAACCACGGGAGTCGATGTCCTGGAGCTTTTAACCCATGGCACCGAAGACCAACTCAAAGAAACCGTCAACACCCAGATTTCCGTGACCTTGGCCAACCTCTCGGCCGCTGTGGTTTTACGTCAACGCGGGGTAACCGCCGAAGGCGTCGCGGGGTTCAGCTTAGGTGAATACGCCGCCTTGGCTTGGGCTGGGGTCCTGCCGTTTGAAAAAATCTTCCCCTTAGTCCGACAACGGGGTGAGTTCATGGCTCAAGCCGCTCAGTCGTTGGACCGCAGTGCTGGTGACCCCGGCATGGCGGCCGTTTTGGGACTAAGCCCCGAACAAGTGGACGCTGTCCTTAGCAAAGAAGGCATCCCCAACCTCTTTGGGGCGAATTACAATTCGCCGGTGCAGGTGGTGATCTCGGGGACTGCCGAAGCTCTGAAAGCGGGTGAAGTAGCCCTCAAGGCCGCCGGTGCCAAGCGGGTCCTTCCGTTAAAAGTATCAGGACCGTTTCACTCTCCCCTGCTCAAGTCGGCGGCCGAAGCCTTAGAGCAAGCGGTGAAGAGCCTTTCGTTTGCCGACCCCCAACTGGAGCTGTATTCTAATGTTACCGGTGCCCTCGTTCGCACCGGAGCCGAAGCCAAGAGCCTGGCGGTTCGTCAGGTGACCTCTCCTGTCCGCTGGACGACCGAGGAAGCCGCTTTGGTTGCTGCTGGGTATACCAGAGTGATCGAAGCGGGCCCCGGCACGGTGTTAACGGGCCTCTGGAAGGCCCAATTTCCCGACGCGGTCTGTCTCCCGGCGGGGAAACTGGAACAAATCTCGCAAATCGGGTAAAAGGAAACAGTGATGTTGTTAACAGGAAAGAAAGCCCTGGTGACCGGCGGTTCTAAAGGGATCGGCCGCGCCATAGTCGAAATGTTTCTCAAAAACGGTGCCGAGGTCTACACGCTCTCGCGAACCCCTGGTGACCTAGCCGGGCTTGAGGCCATTGCCGCCGAAGCGGGGACCCAGGTGCATTATCGTGGGGTGGATGTGGCCGATGAAGCCGCCATCACCGCTCTGATCAAAGAAATTCTCAAAGAATCTGGGGGCTTGGACGCGGTGGTCAACAATGCCGGGATCACCCGGGATGGCTTGATTGCCCGTATGCCTGCCGACGCCTGGAACGAAGTTCTTCGCGTCAACTTGGCCAGCGCCTTCTATATCTGCAAAGCGGTATCGATGTCGATGCTGTCCCGTCGCGGCGGTTCCATCATCAACATGAGTTCGGTGGTCGGGCTTCACGGCAACGCGGGACAAACCAACTATGCCGCCTCAAAAGCGGGCCTGATTGGACTTACCAAAAGCTTGGCCCAAGAGCTTGCTCCGCGTGGAGTTCGGGTGAATGCGATTTGCCCCGGCTTTATCGGCACCGAAATGACCGAACAGCTCAACGAAGACCAGAAAAAAGCCTTATTTGCCCGCATCCCGATGGCCCGTATGGGCTCGGCCGAAGAAATCGCCCGCGTCGCCCTCTTCTTGGCGTCCGATCTGTCGACGTATGTCACGGGTCAGGCGCTGTCGGTGGACGGCGGCATGGGCATGTAGTGAGGAGTGAACCATGTCCCGACGAGTTGTAGTTACCGGTCTAGGTACCGTCAACCCCCTCGGCCATAGTGTCGAAGAAACCTGGGCGGCCATTCAGGCGTCCAAATCCGGTATCGGCCGGATTACTCACATTGATGCCTCGACGATGCCGTGTCAGATCGCGGCCGAGGTCAAGAATTTTGATCCTTCGCGATACCTGGACAGCAAAGAAGCCCGCAAAATGGACCCGTTTAGCCAGTTTGCTTCGTATGCTGCCCTTCAGGCTTTAGAAGATTCCGGTCTGAAGGTCGGTGAAAGCATCGCTCCGGAACGCATTGGTACGGTGTTGGGCAATGGCATTGGAGGGGTTCAGGCCCTCGAAACCGCCTACGAAAAGATTTTTGCCGGCGGAGGCCCCAACCGCATTCCCCCGATGTCTATCCCGAAGTTGATTTCAAACGAAGGCCCGGGGAATATTGCCATCTTGACCGGCGCTCAAGGCCCTTGTTACTCGCTGTTAACGGCGTGTTCGGCGGGAACCGACGCCATTGGCGACGCGGCCCGTTGGATTCGGGACGGTGTGGCCGATGTGATGATCACCGGCGGTACCGAAGCGGCCATCACCCTCATGGGAATCGGTGGTTTCTGTGTGCTCAAAGCCGTCACCTTTAAGTTCAACGACGAACCAGAAAAAAGCTCGCGTCCCTTTGACAAGGATCGTTCGGGCTTTGTCATGGGCGAAGGGGCTGGAGTGCTCATCCTGGAGGATTACGAGCACGCCAAGGCTCGCGGGGCAAAAATTTACGCAGAACTGGTCGGTTACGGGATTACCTGCGATGCGTATCACCTGACCAGCCCGCATCCCGAAGGCATCGGTGCGGTTCGTGCGATGCAAATGGCACTCAACCAAGCGGGGATGAAGCCCCAAGATATCGACTACATCAACGCGCATGGAACCTCGACCGAGATCAATGATCCCACCGAGACCAAGGCCGTCAAGACGGTGTTTGGGGACCATGCCTACAAGTTGAAGATGAGCTCGACCAAATCGATGACCGGCCACTGCATTGGGGCCACCGGGGCCATCGAAGCCATCATTTCGATCTTGGCGTTGCGGGATCAGTATTTTCCGGCCACGATCAACCTCGATAATCCCGATTTAGAAGCCGGTTGTGACCTCGACTACGTGCCTCACCACGGCGTTAAGGGAACCATCCGCGCTGTTATGACCAACACCCTAGGGTTTGGCGGTCACAACAGTTCGCTGATTTTTACCAAAGCCTAAAGTCCAACGGGGCCTGTGGTCCCGCGAACCTTTAAAAACGGCTCTAAGACGATCTGCTCAAAAGGCAGGTCGTTTTTTTTATTGCGCAGAAGGACTCGTTCGGCCATGCGGCGGCCTTGCTCGCGGGCTTGGTGATCTACCGAAGTTAAGGGAGGGTTGCCGTATTCCAGCCACGAAAGGTTATCGTAGCCTACTACCGAGATCTCTTCGGGAACGCTGATACCGGCCTGACGAAGCGCCGCTAGACAACCTAAGGCCACCCGGTCCGAGATCGCGACAAAGGCGGTTGGTCGGGGACCTTGAAGCCCCAGGACGCGGAGTGTCGCGGCATAGCCGCCTTCAAACGTATAGTTGGAGTCGGCCACCCAGTCTTCGGTCCAGTGTGGGTCTAAATGGCTGATCTTTTCGCGGTAGACGGCTTCGCGCAGGCCCGAGGAATTGCTGGGTTGGGTATGACCGCTTAGAAAGGCAATACGGCGGTGTCCCAGGGCCAGCAAATGATCCAGGGCCAAACTCCCCCCTCTACGGTCATCGGTACACAGGCTGTCGCACGGCCAGTCGGAGCGGTAGCGTTGAAATAAGATCAAGGGAATCCGGCAAGCTTGGATAAAGCTAGTTAACGAAGCGTCTTCTTGCACCGAGAGCAAGATCAGGCCTTCGACCCCTCGGCGGGTAAAATCTTCTAAAATGCGGAGTTCTTTGTCCTCTTTGCGTTCGGTGAACGAAAACAGCACACCAAAATCTTTTTCGAAAGCCGCTTCTTCGACCCCGGCCATGACTTCGGCAAAGAAGGGATTGATAACCGTATCGCCAATTACCCCGAGGGTTCTCGTCGAACGGGTTCTGAGTCCCCGGGCCAGGGTACTGGGGACAAAGTGGAGAGTGTCGATAGCCTGACGAACGCGGGCTTCGGTAGCGGCTCCGACTTTTCGAGTCCGGTTGATGACGTGAGATACAGTCGTGCTCGAAACGCCGGCGAGCCGGGCGACATCATGAATGGTAGCGATAACAGGCCTCCCTAGGTTCTTTTTTAGTCTAAGAGAGATTGTAAAACTTGTCCAAGAGGGGCAGTAGTGCTTGAGTGCCAGCCAGTGTGGCTGTATGCTTATTTTTATGAATGAATCCACCTTGCCTGTTCAAAATGACGAAGGCAAAAAGGTCTTCTTTTTGTACCCCGCCAGTGTTATCCAAAATGAGATGGTCTTAGAGATCGTTCATGCGGAATATGCCGTATACCTTTTAAATGAGCATGCCAAGGTACCCCGGCTGATGGCCCGCTACCCGGACTCCATTCTTTTTATCAACTTAGACGAAGGGATGAAGGAGCCCGAGTGGGAGGCTTTCATTCGGAATCTCCAGCGGGACTCCGAGACTTCGTCGGTGAAGATTGGCATCCTTACTTACAACAACAATGCCGAACTGGCCCAGAAATACCTGATGGACCTGTCGGTCCCTTGCGGGTTTATCAAGCTTTCGCTAGGGCTCAAGAAAAGCACCGAGATTTTGCTCAAAGCTCTGGAAGCTAACGAAGCCCGGGGACGCCGGCGGTATCTGCGGGTGACCTGCCAAGATAATGCCACCTTTAACGTTGTCGTAGGGGATAAAACCCGTTCGGGAAAAATTGTGGACATTAGTTCCGTAGGGATGGCCTGCCTGTTTGACAGTACGGTGGCGATTCCGGTAAGAACGAAGCTGGTCGATGTTCAGCTGAAGCTCAAGGGGGTCTTGGCCAAGGTGTCAGCCGTGGTCTTTGGAACCCGTCCCGTCGAGGGGGGGCTCATGTACGTTCTGCTGTTTGACCTGACGCCTTCGGGCGATACCAAACAAAAAATCCGAGTCTACATTCAGCAGAATCTGCAGGCCTCGATGGACGCGGAAATTAAAACACTTCCCTAAGAGAAGTCGGGAGGACTCATGAAAAACTTTGCCGTCCTTGCGGCACTGGCGCTGTTGCCCGTCGGTTTGTTTGCCCAAACTCTAGCGAACCTGCCGGTGACACGAGTCGTGCTGTATACCAGCGGTGTGGAATACGTCGAACGGGAGGGTTTGGTGGCGTTGCCCGCGTCCTTACCCCTAGCCTTGGATAAGGGACAGCTCAACGACCTGTTGAAATCGCTGACCGTGAAAGGTCCTGTTACCGCCGAGGTTTCGTTTCCTGTTCAAGAGCCGTTGGCGCGTGCTCTGGCCGGCTTTACTCCCGACTTAAGCGGTGAGGGCGGGCTTGCTTCTCTGCTCCCCCAACTGCGGGGCTTGGAGGTGCGGGTGAGTGCGCCCAACCCGGTGACCGGACGGTTAGTCGGGGTGGATACAGAAATCGTTGAGTCAGCCCTGGGCCGCCGACAAGAAGAGCTTTTGACGTTAGATACCGCCGAAGGGTTAAAACGCTTCCCGTTGTCAGCTTTGTCGTCCTTTCAACTGGTGGACGCTTCGGTCCGTCGGCAGTTGTCACAGGCCTTGGAGCGTCTGGCTGCGGGGAAGGACTCCCGCCGTCAACTGGTCAAGGTGGTGTTTACCGGTAAGGGCGAGCATCGCCTTCAGCTAGGGTATGAAGATGAGGCGCCGGTCTGGCGTACCTCGTATCGGCTCTTGTTGGGGCCACAAACTACCCTTCAAGGCTGGGCGGTGGTCGAAAATACCAGCGAAGCGGATTGGCAACAAGTGCGCCTGTCCTTAGTAGCGGGTTCCCCCTTGTCGTTTGCCGAAGATTTGGCCACGCCTCGTTGGGTAAGACCAGCCCCGGAGCCTCCCCGTCCAGCCCCTCTTGCCGCGCTGAAAATGATGGAAAGTCCAAGCCCTGCCCTGATGACGGAACCAGAGGCAGAACCCCCGGTGACTTTAGGGCCCTTGTTCCGCTTTGACCTGAGCCAGCCGGTGAGCTTAGCCAGGCACGACAGCGCGATGTTAGAGCTGTTTAGCACCCCCCTTGCGGTGACCCGCGTCAGTGTTTGCCCGCCGGAGGGCGGCGTGCTTTCAGGGGTTCGGTTGCATAATGGGAAACTGCCTTTGCCGGAAGGCCCAGTGACGGTCATCGACGGCTCGGTTTACGCGGGTGACGCCCGGACAGCCTTTTTAGCCCCAGGCGAGTCTTCGGTTTGGACGTACGCCCACGATAGCCTGATGCGGCGGGAACAAAGTTCAGCCAGCGAGGTCACCGTCACCAGCATCACGGCATCTGGTGGGGTCCTGAAGACCCAAAAAGAAGAGGTGTTTAAAACAGACTACCGTTTGACCAACCTGTCAGACGAGAAAAAGACTGTCCTTGTGGAACAGCGCGTGGTGCCCGGTCGTGAGCTGGTGTCGCCTGACGTTGGTGAACGGGAACAGGGCTTGTACCATTTTTCTGTACCCGTGGCTCCCCACCAAACGACTGAGCTGACGGTACTAGAAAAGCGGCCGCTCGTGGTGACCGAGGTTTTGACGTCACTCACTCCCCAGAGCCTAAGCTTGTTGATTCATTCGAATGGGCCTCTGAGCCCCGAACTTCGTAAGGCGCTTGACCAAGCCGCCGGCTACCAAAACCAGGTCAGCCACTGGACCAGCATCGCCGCACAGCTGAACCAAGACAAAGAGCGTTTGACCTCGGACGAGGAGCGTCAGCGGCAGAACTTGACGGCGGCCGGAAGGGATTCGCCGTTTGGCCAAGAGACCTTACGCCAATTGGCGGCGACAGAAGCCAAGTTGGCCGACCTTGCCGACCGCTTGGAGCGGGCTCAAAGCCAGGAACGAGAGGCTCAACAAGCCTTGACCGCGTTCCTGGGTACCTTGAGTGTTCGCTGAACTGGGGACGCCCCCCAGCCGGTTAACGGATTTCGCGGGGGCGCAGGTGCCAGATCGACACCAAGATGACGACGTTGAGGGAAAGCTGTTTCCACCAGATAAAGCCGTCAGGGGTGAAGGGTTTTGAAATGACAAAAGACTCGAGGATGATTTTGGCCAGCCACACGAGGGCTACCGTGAAAATCGCTACCCCTGCGATGTTGGGTTGAAGGATGCCAAAGGGGGTGAGAAACATCACCAGGCCGCTGAGAAATTCGAGGATACCAAAGGTGATCCTTAAAAACGGCGGTTCGTGAGGTACCCCTAAAAGGCTGGTTACCGAATTCAGAAGTGAGTTCTGGTGCTGAGCTAAAGCCTGGGCTCCGGTAATCATCAAGAAGATTCCGAGGGCCAAGGATAGCAAGGTCTGGGAACGGAAAAAGTTTTTGTTGTCTTGCATGATTCCTCCTCTCCCCAGCATAAGAAAAAACCAGGGCCCCTGCAAAGAAAATCTTTTGGGAAAAAAGAAAATATTTTTTGAAGCAAGGGGTGTTTTTGCGCTGTCCTTCGGGGTAAACCCAGGAGGGCTTTGATGATTCAATACCGCATCTTTCAAACTAAGTTGAGGTCAGTCAAACAGTTCGCGGCCAAGGTTAACTTGTTAGGAAGCCAAAACCGCAAGAAACTCGTCAGCCTAATGCACGAGATGGGGCTGTCTCAGAGCCCCGAAGAGGTGGAAGCGACCCTCAAGTTCTTAAAAAAAACTATCGTTAAACTTTGTTCCCAGGGGTACGCGGTATATTTAGACGAATTTATCCGCTTTGAGCCGGTCATCACGGGGCCGTTCGAGAGTGCCGAAGACCACTTTAAAGCCCCTCGCAACCAGATCAAGATCCGTGCGGCCGTGACCAAAGAGTTTCAAAAAAACTTTGAGGGCCTTTTTCCCCAGAAACTGCCCTCGGTGGTGTTCGCTCCGGTGTTTCATGTGGTCGAGAACCTGGCTACCGGGCATAAGAATTGGGACGTGAGCCGAGAACAGGTGATTCGACTTCGAGGGGAACGCTTGCGCGGCTTAAAAGAGGAGGGGAAGGCGAAGCTCTATTTCGTCAACGCGGAGGAGCCGGAACAAAAAACAGGAGCTTTAAAGCCCTACAGCGTGACCGACACCGAGATTCTGCTTATTTTACCCCCAGTGACGTTTGTTCGGGGGTACTTTGAGCTGTACTGGAATCGAGATTTATCCCAGCGGGTAGGTCGCAGTGTCGTGCTAGAGGTCCTCAGTTAGGGAGGGGGGGGGGATATCTGGCCACCTCGGGCACTCTTATGAGTCTAGAGGCGTAACTGTCATGAGTCTAAGGGCGTAACTGTCATGACAGTAGAGCCTTTACACTCATGAGAGCTGGGCCTTCACTCACATGAGTGGTGAAGGCGGGGCGAAGTAGTCTTGTTTCAAGAACACAATAAAGAAAAAGGAGGACAAGTATGCAGCTTTCGGGCAATACAATTTTGATTACCGGCGGTGGGTCGGGAATTGGTTTGGGGTTGGCCCTCGAGTTTCAAAAGCTCGGTAATACGGTACTAATCGCGGGGAGATCCCAGCAAAAGCTAGGTGAAGCCGCACGGTTAGGCTTTAAAACTTATACGGCGGATATGACCCAAGCCGCTTCCCGAGAGGCGTTGGTGAAAGCGGTCTTAGCCGATTACCCCGCCTTAAACGGTGTGATTCATAACGCCGGCATCATGAAAAATGAAAATATGCTCAAGGGGCCTACTCCCGAAATCCGCAAGGAAACGCTTGAGACCAATCTCGTCGCCCCCATGCACCTGACGGAAGTACTTTTACCCCAGTTGTTGGGGCAAAAAAACTCGTTTTTGATGACGGTGACGTCGGGCTTGGCGTACTCGCCGCTGGCTATGACACCGACGTATTCTGCCACCAAAGCCGCGATTCATTCGTACACCCAAAGCCTTCGCTATCAACTCAAAGAGACCGGAGTTCAGGTGATGGAATTAGTCCCCCCGTATGTACAAACCGGACTGATGGGCGACCGACAAGCGCACGACCCCAATGCCATGCCGTTAAACGACTTTATTGCCGAGGTAATGAAAATCTTGAAAAGCGACCCTCAGGTGAAAGAGATTCTGGTCGAACGAGTTTTGCCTCAGCGGCATTCCGCGGACGGCGGTCCTGAAAAGCACGAACAGTACTTTAACCAATTGAACGACCGGATGTTGGCGGCACGTAAGGCGGAATGGTAAGTCGAAAGGAGCAAGGCGGGGTAGCCTGAAATCAACCTACAAGCTGGGGGTCGGGTCGATTTGTTGAAGTATAGGCTCAGCAGGCCTAGTAATCTTCTAGGCAGAGGAGTTAGGAAATGAGAAAAAAACTTCGAGCCCCCAGTTTTGTGGCCTTAGATTTTGAGACGGCTACACAAAGCCGCAACTCGGCTTGTCAAATTGGACTCGTCCGCTTTGAAGAGGGACGAGAAGTCGCTTCGTTGTGTGAACTGATCCAGCCGCCCGACAATCGGTATTATCAAAAGTTTACCGACGAAATTCACGGCATAGGACCTCAAACTACGCGAGGGGCACCAACCTTTGCCGAATTATGGCCAACTCTAAAACCGTGGTTTGAAAACCAGCTTGTTGTGGCCCACAATGCCACGTTCGATTTAGGGGTCCTTGCCAGTACGCTGGAGTATTACGGTATTCCCCCGGTTGAGTTTCAGCAGGCCTGTACCTATCGCCTATGGGGCGTTAACCTGAAGGCGGCTTGCTTAGAAGCCGGGGTTTCTTTGGACCATCACCATGATGCTCTATGCGATTCCAGGGCCTGTGGTCTGTTGTACTTAGAAGCGATGAGGTTGGGGTTAAAATAAAGTTAGGCAAATATCATGGGAGAGGTCGTTTTACGAATATTGCTGATCGTGTTCGGTCCGCCGTTGTTTGTCGCCTTCTTGATCTACATCTGGTTTTTTTCCGTAACAGATAATGGTCTTTTTTCCTTCGTAAGTGCTTTTGTTACATTTCTGATCGTGCTAGGTATCATGGGATTTGTGGCAACCATTATTGACCTTGGTGGTGGTTCAAATGTTACGAACAACGATTACTCTAAACATGGGCCGACACACAATCATTACAGTACTACTTTGTATGACCAGCGAAGTGTTCATTTCCATGAAGAAAAACCTGGAAAAAGTCAGGATAAGTTAGATCAATAACCACCATTGCGCCTGAGGGGTATGATATGACCATTTTACTAAAAGACGATCCCGCGATAGCTAAGGCTCACAATAGGTACTTGGCTTTTACCAATGACGACCAGGCCAGGATGGCCTACGAAGCGCGAATTGCCTTTCAACGGGACCAGCTTAGACGTGAAGAAGCTGCCAAACAAGAAGGTAAACTCGAAAACAAGCTAGAAATAGCCCACAACCTCATTGCGATCGGCATGAGCGTTCAGCAGATTGCACAAGTCACCGGGTTGTCAGTGGAAGAAATCGAAAAACTTGTGAATGATGACAAAATTGTTTCCGATGGTTCCCCGTTTGTAGGGGATTACTAAAGCTTATGACCAAGAATATTATTAATCCCGAAAACTTTTGGTTTCTTTTTTTGTACTCAGTTTGTGGCGATCCAAGGGAAAGCTTGCATTGGTGACGCAACCTTGTTAGTGATAGGTGTGCGAGCTATATTTACCTTATGGCAGAACGAGTCAAAGCGTATTCGGACATTTTTATCAAATATCTGTTTGGAAGCCCCAATTCCAGCGATCTGCTTTTGTCCTTTTTGAACAGCATGCAATCCGCCCATGAGTTTCCACTTTTAACTTCGGTGGAGGTTTTGAATCCGTTTAATTTGCAGACGGCACTGACGGAAAAGCTTTCCATTCTGGATATACGAGCCCGCGACCAAGATGATCGGCTCTACAATATTGAAATCCAGGTAGCATCTCAAAAAGATTATTCTGAGCGAAGCCTCTATTACTGGGCCAAGGTTTATTCGGGTCAGCTGAATGAAAGTGAAACCTACTCTCAGTTACGCCCGGTGATAGGCGTACATATTTTAAACTTTGTTTTGTTTCCCGAGCTAAAAGAAGTTGAGAATTGCTTTGTTTTGAAGCATACAGAGAATCCTGACTTAGTGCTGACGGATCATTTGTCGCTACATTATGTCGAGATACCGAAATTGCCGGAAGGACATTTTGACACGCAACTAGAGCGATGGATAGCATATTTAAAGAACGAAGGGAAGGAGGGGTATGATATGACCATTTTAATAAAAGACGATCCAACGTTAGCTAAAGCACACGAGAGGTACCTAGCTTTTACAAATGACGACCAGGCCAGGATGGCCTACGAAGCGCGAATTGCCTTTCAGCGGGATCAACTTAGTCGTGAAGAAGCTGCCAAACAAGAAGGTATTGAGCAAGGCATAAAAAAGACCGCCCGTAACCTGCAAGCAATTGGCATGAGTGTTAAGCAGATAGCTGAAGTCACTGGGTTGTCAGAGGAAGAGATCGAAAAGCTTTAGTGCGATGACAGAATTCCGCGAACCTCCGAAAGTTGAAGACTATGTTAGATTTTTGCGGTATCGTGTCATTCTCCCGCTTCCTGAGACTTCGACAATTTTCTCTGCGATCATTTGACGGAGATCCCTGCTCGCTGTCGCCGTAGACACGTTTCGACAGACTTCCAGATATTTCTTCCTATCAAACCACCCCTCAAGATGTGAGAGCGCAAAATCGACCCGCTGGGCGTAGTCTGAACCTTTGGTTACAGATTGTTTTAAGACGTCATCAAGGCTTTCGAGAATCCTTTCCAACATATATTCGATGAAGATCGTCGATTTACCCTGCCCATCCGCATCAGCCAATGCTTGGTAATATTCTCCTTGCTTTTGTTTGACAGCGGCTTCTACCGGAAGGTATTCAAAAATTGAGTTCTCATCCATCAAAATCCTTGTCTGCCAATAACGACCCATTCGGCCGTTTCCATCCTGAAAGGGGTGAATAAACTCCATCTCGTAGTGAAAGACACAACTTTTAAGAATGGTGGGATCGTCATCCTGACGAAGATACTGGAATAGGTTATTCATGAGACTTGGAACCATGGGCGCACTCGGAGCGACATGCTTCACCTCAGTGCCCTTCATTATTCCAACGGTCTTTGATCGATATGCTCCGGCCTCGTCTACAAGACCTTTAACCAGAAGTCCATGTACCTTTAGAAAATCTCTCTCAGAGAGGGGATCAACACTGTTCAACTGGTCATACGCCAATACCGCATTCTGAACTTCCAAAATTTCCCGTGCTGGAGCAATGACTCTCTTGTTATCTAGGATTGCTGTGACCTGGTCAATCAGAAGTGTATTTCCCTCGATGGCCAACGAAGAATGAATTGTCCTAATTCGGTTCTCTCGACGAAGTCGAGCCTCGGGACGAATCAACATCAAACCCTTACACTGACCGAGTCGCTCATGGATCTTTCCGTAGAGGTTCAAAATTGCCGACGTGACGTCGTACGGTGGTTTGTCCATATCTCGACGATAGTATCATTTGATCGTATCATCAACCCTAATGGAACGAACCGCCAACAGTTTCAATGCCAGAATCAGTCCATTTGATCTTCGATGCGATTTCTTCCTGAGTGAGACCGGCATTTACCCTCGCCTCACGAAGTGTGCCATTCAAAGAAATAAACCACATTATGCCTCTAAGTTGAATTATCATTTGGACTCATTTATGACCATGATCCTTTTTGTTAGGAAGTTGCGGCCTCAACCGATTGAGGCAATCGTAGTACTCTTGCTGGTGAACCCGATAGTACTTTTCTGAGAGAAGTCCCCAGAATAGCGTGCCGAGCTATTCTACCAAAAACCACTTTTCCAAAATTCGTGCCGCTCGTCCATTCCCATCCGCAAACGGATGAATATGAACAAACCTGAGATGAATGAGTGACGCAAAATAGAAGACTTCGTCAAGTGAAAGGTAGGCCGAAGTAAGAACGGCAATTTCTGAAAACAGTTCGGCCATTTGCTGTTGGACATATTCAGGCTCAACTGCTAAATACACCAGCCCTCGGTCACTGAATACGCCAAGAGGTTCCTGGCGGTATTTTCCTTGTTTTGACTTTATCAAGATTGTCCTAGACAGGACTTGATGGGTTTCAAGGAAAGACTTCTCATTTAGCGGTTGGGTGCCAGCGAATTCGTAAGCCCCAACGAGGTCATCGATTTCTTTGATTCATGTAGGAATTGAGGTCCACCGAGTTTCCTTCAATGTTGGAAGAGTAGACAGATGATGCTTTCAGGTTATAGCCAAGGTCTAGTTCGTGGCGTTGAAAACTTGGAATCAGTGTTGTCAGTCTACTGGCGGTCTCAGATTTGTACTCTGCGAAGCATGGGCGGTCAGAAAGCCTCATTTTGTCAGTATGTCCCAGAAATGCCGCCTTGGCAAATTCCGCTAGGTCACTGCTGTGGCCACAACGTCGAGATTTGAGACGGGTGAGCCTCCCTCCAGCCACGTTTTGGCTTCGTTACCACTCAACAGGAGCGGTTGCCGTTGTTTGGCATTGTGGATCTGAGACAGAAGAGGTCCAGCCGGTTCGGTCACTAAGGTGAAGGTAAGCTGTCCCTTCCACTGGGACCATAAGCCTCCCAAGAAAAAGGCGTCGTGATCCGCACAGGTCAAAAGGTACAATTGTGTCCGCTTTCCCTTGGGGTCGGGTTGGCCTTGGCGATCCAGATGCTGGTATTCGTAGAAGCCGTTGACGGGGAGGAGACAGCGTTGGGTGGGAGCTGAGGCTCGAAAGCTGGGAAGAGTAAAGAGGGTTTCCCTCCGGGCATTGAGGGTCTTAGAGCGAAGGTTCAGGGCCTCTGCCTCTGTACGAACCCAGGAGGGGATTAAGCCCCAGACACCAGCGGCCCTGTAAGGGGAACCTCCCTGGGGCCCGTTGAACACGAGTTCTCGTATGGGATGGGCAAAGGCATCGACGCGGACTTGTTCTGGCCACATTAATCCCGCAGGAGGAGCCCAGGAGTCCAACAAGGCTTCCAGTGCTTTCTTATTCGCTTGGTTGACCGCAAAACACACTTGACAGCCTCCTCTGGGAAATAAAATACTATATACATGTTAAGTAATCAAACGGTTTGGCTCTATAGCAGTCGCATTCCTGCGGGCTTTCCTTCGCCGGCCGAAGCCTTTGCCGAGAAGAGCCTGAACCTGCAAGACTTGGCCGTCGTGAACCCTGCTGCCACCTACTTCCTTGAAGTCAGCGGCGAATCCATGATCGGAGCGGGAATCCTCCCCGGTGATATCGTGGTCGTGGATCGGTCGTTGCCTCCGCAAGCAGGGGACATTGTTGTCGCCGAAGTTATGGGAGAGTTTACCTTGAAATCTTTAGCCTTTGAAGGGGACCGTCCTCTCTTGGTGCCTGCCAATCCGGCTTACCCGGTCTTGCGCCCTACGGCAGAGCAAGGGCTGTGCCTTTGGGGGGTGGTCCGCGGTGTTTACCGCCAGTTGAAGTGATGGAGGGTCCGGAGTTTCGATGAAAGTTGCCTTGATCGATGGCAATTCTTTTTATGCCTCGTGCGAAACGGTTTTTCGTCCCGATTTGGCGGGCAAACCCGTGGTGGTCCTCAGCAACAACGATGGCTGTATTGTGGCACTCAATAAGCAGGCTAAGGCCCTCGGCTTGTCGCGTACGACACCGATCTTTCAAGTCCGGCAATTAGTTGATCAGTATGGGGTGGAGGTGTTCTCGTCCAATTACACTCTTTATGGCGATCTCAGCCGCCGTGTTCAGCTCGTTTATGAAAGCTTTACCCCCCAGGTGGAGCATTACTCGATTGACGAGTCGTTCTTATGGTTTCCCGATCATCAAAAAGTTCCTGCCGCCCTGATTCGTCAGACGGTGAAGCAGTGGACGGGGATTCCGGTGAGCATCGGACTGGGGCCCACCAAGGTGTTGGCCAAAGTCGCCAATCGACTAGCCAAAGACACCCCCTCGGGTTGTCTGGAAATCTTACCGGGAGAGGCCTCTGGTTACTTAGCGGACTTTCCTGTCGAGAAAGTCTGGGGAATCGGTCCTGCTATGTCCGAGGCGTTGCATCACCAGGGCGTTCACACGGCGGGGGCCTTTGCCAAGCTGGACCCTTTTGCCGTCAAGAAACGCTTTACTTTGACGGGCTGGCGTATTCACGAGGAACTCAACGAAAGGCCTCAAATTGACGAAGAGATGCCCGAACCCAAAGAAAACATCCTCTTCTCACGGTCGTTTTCGCATCCGGTGACGCAGTTGGTCGAGCTGGAAGAAGCTGTTGCCCAGTACGCCACGGGGGCAGGGGAAAAGCTTCGTGCCCAAAACTGTGCGGCGGGTGTGTTGGTGGTGTTTTTGACGACCAACTATTTTCATCTGGAGGAACCCCAGTACTCACCGCACCTTTCGATGCCGTTTCCTGCTCCGGTGTCGTATACCCCCGATCTGGTGGGAGCCGCGCTGAAAGGACTTCGTCACCTTTACCGTCCCGGGTTTAAGTTCAAAAAGGCTGGGGTTCTTTTGCTGGACCTTCAACCGTTGCGGGGGGCTCAAGGGCACCTCTTTGGACGAACGAACCCGAGGTTGAGCGCCCTCCAGCAGGCCGTAGACCGTCTCAACCAAAAGCATGGCCGCGAAACGGTGACGTGTTCGCCCCGTCGGGCTCAAGCTGACTGGATGATGAAACGAGACAGGTGTTCGCCTGCCTATACCACCCGCTGGACAGAGTTGCCGAAAATAAACTTGCGGTAAAGCTCTAAAATGCGCTACATTTATGTTACGGGGAATTGCTATGAAATTTATGGCTATGCGGGAACTCCGCAATGAATCCTCAAAGTTTCTTCAAAATTTGGGGCCTGCCGAAGAGGTCGTTCTGACCAACAATGGCAAGCCGGTGGCTCTCATCTCTAGTGTGACTGAAGACACGTTAGAGGATGCACTGGCTTCTCTTCGTCGGTCTCGAGCTTTGCGCGCATTAGGCAAGCTCCAAATCCAGTCAGCCCGTACCGGGAAAGACCAGATCACTGAAGAAGAGATTGAAGACGAAATACAGGCAGTTCGAAAGACTCGATGAGAGTGCGAGTCGTTCTCGATACGAATATCATCGTCAGCGGCTTATTGAAGCCTCAATCGTCCTGTGGGAAAATACTTGAGCTGGCACTTTCTGGAGCCTTCGATCTTTGCCTCGATGCACGGGTTTTATCCGAATATCGGGAGGTATTGCTAAGGCCAAAGTTTAACTTTGAACCAGAACAGGTCGAGATTCTTCTGAAAGCCTTGGCTGACTTTGCCCTTTGGCACCCGATCAAACCTATTGCTATCAGTTTACCGGATAAGGATGATGAGGCCTTTTTAGAAGTAGCTGTGGGGGCCAAAGCACTTTTTCTTGTATCAGGTAATCTTCGGCATTTTCCCTTAGGAGAATATGAGGGAGTTCGTATGACAGACCCCGTTTCTTTTTTGGAGCACTTTTAGTCCAAAGCCGTCTTTGCTCTGTCCGCTGAAATTAGTTTTCAGCGTAGAGGTTAGACTGATAGTATGGACATTTCTGAGATCAATTGCTCATTCTCTCGGCTCGAAGTTTATGACTTTAAGAAACCGATGGTTTTTACCCGCGAGAACCTCAGAATACTGAATAGGATTTTTGAGGTTTGGGCCAAGCTCGCCACCTACGGCCTATTGAAAAGCTCACCCTCACCCGGGTCTGGCGTGGGGATACTTGATCTGTATGAGAATAGTCTAAGTGTACTCCTAACCCTGTTGTTGGGAGGGGACCCGAAGTCTCCGGTGCCACTTCAAGGAACACGCCTCGAAGCGGCGCTCAGTGACTGGTTGTTACACCAGCTTTGCCGGGATTTAACTGCGGCGTGGAAGCCAATCGTTCCGTACAGTACCTTAAAGCGAGCCCGTAAGTTCTTGACGGAAGAGTTCTGGTACAAGGCCTCCATCCCCGAGCGGTTGACCAACATTTCCGTCGAGACGGTGGTCGGGGTGGATTTGCCGCCTCTGACGTGGAAGGAATTACAAACCCTTCGATTGGGGGATACGCTCAAGCTCCCTCAGGACTATTCGTACTTGCTTTGGTCGGGGGAAAACTCTGCCACACCTTTAGCCGAAGTTCGCCTTGACGAACCCGCCTCGCCTCTGCCCCCAGAATTCTATCAGACCTTGAAAGGACCTCAAGTCGTACAAAGCCTGGAAGCAGAACACCCTTTGGTGGCGGCTCAAATTCTGAAACGTTTGAACGAAACACAAGCGGTTAAGGTTTTGTCAGTGCTCTCGGCGGAACGATCTGCTGAACTTAAAGAAAGGCTGAACCTTCTTGGACCCGTTGCCCCAGCAGTTTGGCTAATTGTTGAAAAGATGCTTTTTCCCAAGAGTTGAATAAATAATAAAATATTTACGGAAAAAAGGCTTAAATCTTTGGTATATAAGTGAACCCATTTAGAAAATGGTGAAAGAGAAGTAAGGAGGTGGCTTTGGCTTGGACAGATTATGGAAGAATGACCGAGAACGATCTTGAGGTGATCAGTTTTATGATCAAAGAGTATCCGCATGGCTTCTAAGATTTACAACATTTTCCCTTTATCCTGACCTGCTGACAGCATTTTTCAGCGCAAACTTCATTATTCAAAAGGAACGCTTTCTAAAGGACGCACGTCCTACACGCGAAATGAGCCTTGAGGTTCAGTTTTAGCAAAGTTAGCTCGATGAATCTACGTTCAAGGCAACCCCTTTCTGAGGAGCATAAACTTTGCCGTAAATATTTCCAGTCTGGTAAAACAAAGGAGAAACTGATGGAGACTATAAATAAACTCAATGAGCACTTGGAGGCTCTTGAAAAAGAGATTCAAGGTGGTAGCGTTCCCCTAAAAGCCACCAAAACTAAAAAATGGGGCGGTGCTGATGTCATCATTACGGGTAAAGCCACACCCGAAGAACGTAGGTGGTTAGGTACGAGTAGAGGAAACTATTTGGTGGTGACCCCTTTTTATCGTGAATTAAGTTGGTTGTTTGAACAGCTAAGAGATCTCAATCTGCCGCAGGTAGATTACCTTTCGAAATACAGCTTTTATGAGGATTTGGCAAAGGCTGCCATGTCATACAACCAAGAGAACCCTGAAAATGACAACCCGACAGGCCTCTTGTTGTGTGTGCTGAAAGTTGTTAAAGAAACTTGGCTGTAGTAGAATAAAGTTCTCTTGGTAATGGGGGAATTGAATGAAACTTTTCGCTTTACTTTAGTAAGCGCCCTCAAGAAACTTAAATGGGAAGACAAAATGCTCCTGAGGTATTATGACATCGCGAAGGATAAGGTGTAGCCATGATTACCAAGTTTACCATTAAGAACTTCAAGAGCATCGAAGATTTGGAACTTGACCTGCAAAATCGTGTCGCTTTGGTGGGCCCCAATAACTCCGGGAAAACAACGTTTTTGCAAGCGATCACCATTTGGGATATCGGACTACGCAAATGGTTCTTGCAAAAAAAAGGCTCCAAGGCAAAAACAAGAACAGCAGTCACCATAAACCGCAATGAAATTCTTTCAGCGCCTATTCCTTCCGCAATCAGTTTATGGAAAGACTTGCATGTGCGCTCACAAAGTGTTGGAAGTAACGGGAAAAAAGGAACTCAAAACATACGGTTTGAATTAGCCGCAGAAGGTGTTACCAAGGGTCAGGCATGGAAAATTGGACTTGAGTTTGATTATGCCAATACCGAGTCAATGTATTGTCGTCTAATTCCCGATTCTACCAGCGATCCGTTTCCTGATGTTGCCCTTGGGGAGTCAATAGGCTTTCTACCTCCTATGTCTGGTCTTGCCCCTTTTGAAGACAGGCTGATCCGCGATGTCATGTTTCGGAAAATCGGTGAGGGTAAAACATCAGAAATATTGCGAAACCTGCTTTGGTTGGTTGCCACCGAGAATAAGGATGCTTGGAAACAACTCTGTGCAGATATCAAGCAATTGTTTGCAATTGAATTGAAAGCCCCGATACTTTCTGAACCAGGTGGATTACTGACGATGTCCTACGTTGAACAGAAAGATCGCACGCTCGACCTTTCTGCTGCTGGCCGAGGTTTCCAACAAATGCTGCTGATTCTTGGATTCCTGTATTCCAAGAACAATAGCATCTTATTATTGGATGAACCCGATGCCCACTTGGAGGTTTTGCGTCAGAAAGAGGTATTTAAGTTCTTAAGCCAGACCGCAGCCAAAACTCATAGCCAGATTATTATTGCCACTCATTCGGAAACCGTTTTGGATGAAGCCGCACAAACTGGACAAGTTGTAGCTTTTATCGGTAAGCCGCATACGGTCAATAAAAACGCTGAGCTCAAAAAGGCTTTAAACCTGATTGGTTTTACGGATTACTTGCAAGCAGAACGTTTTAATAAAATTGTGTATCTGGAAGGCACCACGGATCTCGACCTGTTGAAGGCCTTTGCGGAAGTACTTGAACATCCTGTAAAAAGTTTCCTTGATAAAATTTTTGTTAAGTACCTATCAACGAATCAACCTGAGGAAACATACGCACATTTTTTTGGTTTGAAAGAAGCTTATCAAAACTTAGAAGGGTGGGCATTGTATGATAAAATTGATAACAGAACAGGCGGGCGACCAAATCTATCGGAACAGATGTGGCAAAGACGTGAGTTTGAGAATTACCTAAAATATCCTGACGTATTAATCCGCTGGGCTGCGTCCGGACAATGGTCAGGAATGGAAGCCTTTGACCCAAAGCAGATCATGGAGAAAGCCATCAAGGACTTAATTGCCCCCGCCTATTTGACTGATTTGAACGATGATTGGTGGAAAACTGAGAAGGCCAGTGAAAACATCATTGGAAAAGTCATGGCTCGCTTCTTCAAAGAAATCAATCTTCCTGTGACCTTTAATAAAGGCGATTATTATCAACTGGTACAGTTTATGGGCGAAGATGAAATCGATGCTGAAGTAAAAGAAAAACTTGATTCACTGCAAGTTTTTTTAAAGGATAAATCATGATTAAAGAAGAGTTTGATACCACCCTCAAGGTAATCAGTTCTGTTCTTGCCCGTGAATATAATCCCCAAACTATTTTTCTCTTCGGTTCTCACGCTTGGGGCACACCTACCGCCCAGAGCGACATTGATATCTGCGTTGTACTGAAAGAGAGTAATCAGAGCCAAGCTGACCGTATCCGGCAAGGGCTCCGGGCCTTGTTGGCTTATCACATCAATCTCGACTTGCTCGTCTTTACTGAAGCCGAATTTACCCCCCGGAGTACCCATCCCTCGACCTTGGCCTATCAAATCAGCCACAAAGGGGTAAAGCTCTATGAAGCCGCATGAAGAATGGCTCTTCAAAGCCGACCACGACCTGAAATCTGCGGAATACCTGCTTGGCAGCCCCTCGGGCCTCTATGATGCTGCCATCTACCATACCCAACAATGTGCAGAAAAAG
>DAIDJJ010000010.1:0-30394 GCA_027451385.1 Spirochaetales bacterium
CGTCTTTGGTGCACCGCTCCATGAAGGCAACTCGGCCCAAAACGCCCTCAAAGCTGGACTAGAACTCAGGAAGGAATTGGCCCAACGGGTTCAGTCTGGACAAACCCCTCCCACCAAGATCGGTATCGGGATTCATTCTGGCCCGGCCGTTACAGGAACGGTCGGCTCCGTGCAACGCCGGGAGTACACCGTCATTGGCAATGTCGTCAATACCGCCAGCCGCTTAGAAAGTTTGAACAAAGAGCTGGGGACCACGGTCTTAGTTTCGGACACGGTTTGGCAAGAAGGGCGCTGGGAGTCGTTAGTGGGCATTGACCGAGGCGAAGTTAAAATTCGGGGCAAAGACAACCTTTTGCGCGTTTGGGAGATTCCTGAAGAGGCAACCTACGAACTTGACGAAGGCCAAGCCAACCCGCTATATTAGGCGAACGGACGATTAACTCAGCGGTTAGAGTGCTACCTTCACACGGTAGAAGTCGGTGGTTCGAATCCACTATCGTCCATAACTTCCCACCCTTCCTAACTCTCCAATTTCTTATAGAAGAGAAGACAATCACCGTACTGATAGCAACATTTTCTGGTCGGAGGAGAGTTACGGAATGAAAACTTTCTGCCTTACCCTATTCTTCACCGCTTATTTAACCTTTTCAGCCGTTTGTGACCAGCCCAATGCCGGCGTTCCCCCTAAAAATCTGTCTTTTCTGTCTCACGGCATTAATCTGAACGATTGGTTCACCCCTTGGGCAAAACCAGATACTTACTGGGACGCTTTTCACCCCGAAGAAGCCGCCTTTCTCAAGCTCGCTGGGTTTACTGTATGTCGACTACCCCTGGCGCCAGATTTGCTGTTCGACAGCAGTAACCCGGGAACTCTCAGCCCCAACCTGCGCTACGTGGATCACGCTGTTCGGCTTTTGTTGAACGCGGGACTCGCTGTGATCCTTGACCCGATCCACGGCTCTTCCTCGGACGCCACTTGGGAGCACCGTCTGGCGCACGATCCTTCCTTTTTGACTAAGGTGGAAATATACTGGCAAGCCTTGGCCCGACATTTTGCGAAGTTTTCTTCTGACCGGATTTTTTTTGAGGTCATGAACGAGCCACACCTGACGGCGATTGAGAAAATTGACCCAAGCTGGTGGGCGGCCGTTCAGCAAAAACTGGTTGTGGCGATCAGGAAAGGCGCACCGTTCAATACCATTATTGCTACTGGCGAAAAGTGGGGAGGCATCGACGGACTTGTCGAGCTAAAGCCTCTGCCGGAGCGAAACATCGTTTATAGCTTTCACTGGTACGAGCCTTTCACGTTCACCCATCAAGGGGCTGTGTGGACGGGGCCGATACAAGCCGAACTTCACAACGTTCCCTACCCCTCCAGTCCCGACGCGGTGGCCTCTTTGGCTGAGTCTCTTGCAGATTCCCGCGCCCGTCAACGGGTACTCAACTATGGAAAGGAAAGGTGGAATATTAAGAGAATTCGTGCAGGACTGGAACGTGCCGCAACGTGGGGCCAAAGCAACAGGGTGCCCATCTTTTGCGGAGAGTTCGGCGCCTACAGAAAAGATTCCAACGAAAAGGACCGGGTGAAGTGGTTGAGCGATGTCCGCCAAGTGCTTGAATCGCTAGGGATCGGGTGGGCGATGTGGGATTATGAAACAGACTTTGGACTCGTCACCTTTAGCGAGCCTTTCTGGCGTCGGGGACCCCACGTCGACAAAGACTACCTCCAAGCTTTAGGACTCGACACAAGGCCGACGCTAACCTTTACCAGTGGCGATCCGACGCTTTCTGACTTCGTCACCGGACGTATCAGGACCTTAACTTTGCCGGCTCAATACTGGTCTAGGCTTTGGACTAGAGAAGCCGGTACCGGCAAATCCCATGTGATTTTCAATACCCAAGGGGAAGTTACTGGTTTGAAACTCAAAATCAGAACGGCTCAAGACTGGGCGTTGCCCTCCGGTGTTCGCATTCCCGTGGTAACCGGCGAAAAACTCAGACTGTTGTCCACGGCGTCGCTGACTGGCACAGGATCTTTGAGGCTCGAATTTGTTGCGCGTGACAAAACAGGCAGGGTCGTGAACTGGAGCTTTGATAGCGTCAAGGTCACCCAAGGCACCAGTCACAAGATCGAAACAGGAGTTGCCGTCATTCCTCCGGGTGTGGCGACCTTGGAACCCCGTTGGTCAGGCCAGCTTTCGATTGACGCCACCGTCGCTAACCTAAAACTGGAGCATTAGGTCAAGGGGTGCTCGGGCGGGTGAGCCGAGCCAGCCCTAAAAGACTCGCGATCACCAAGACCGCCCCGATGATCTGCCCCAACCCCGGTGTTTCTTTGAGGATGAGCCAGGCGCTGAGCACAGTCACAACAGGTATCAGGTTAAGAAAAGCCGACGGAATGACCGTACCAAGCTTGTTCATCGCGTACAAGTACCCCACGTAAGCAAGGTCCGAACAAAAAATCCCCAAAAAAAGCAATTCCAGCACGGCACGCCAAGAAACAGGGTGCCATTGCGGAAAAGCGCCGAACAAAAAAGGCAGGTAGAGCACCAGGGCCAAGAATGATTGAAGAGTGGTTTGTTTCAAGCCCGAGTATCTTAGCCCCAGGTCGCGCGAAACAAAGGTGTAAAGGATCCAACTTGCCATAGCTCCCAGGACCATAAGTTTCCCTAGCATTCCGGCCTGTCCCTGGGGAAGCAGACCATTAAAAAGGACCAACCAGACCCCGACCAACGAAACGCAGATGGCCAAGAGCTGGACCACGGGTAACCTTTGGCGGTGCACAAGCGCTTCGACGATTAAAACAAAAATGGGAATCGAAGCCACCAAGAGCGAAGCCGTCGACGCGGAGGTGAACCTCAAGCCGTTGTTTTCTAAAACCATGTAGAGGACGATCCCAAAAAAGGCGGCCAAGACCAATTTGCCCAAATCGCCCTTGCTGACGTTCAAAGATTCTTTTCTCCGTAACATCAAGACACCTAAAACCAGCAAGGCTGGGCCGAGGCGAAACCAAGCGATCGTGACGGCGGGCAGTTCAGCGAGTAAAAGTTTGGTGAAAATAAACGAAACACCCCAAAGGCACACCGACGAGACCAGGGCCACCCAGGGAAAAAACTTATTCAGATTTCTTGGCATTCTAACACACGCACCAGATTTCGCCTGAGCCAAGACGGCGAAGGCGAGTCCTATATTACCCATCAACACGAATAACCTTCCCCCAGCTAACTTCACTTTGCCGGAAAATAGACGAGTTCCGGCGGCACAACTTTCAGAAGCTTTTTATCGAGAGACCAGATTTTTGAGTTCGTTTCCATTGACATCAGGAGTATATAAGAGTCAATCAACCCTACTCCGAAGGAAAGAAGCTTCCTTTCCGAGGAAAGAATTCCGGCTTTTATCCACCCGTCTTCGATCTCGACCTTCGGCAGGAATTTCCAGTATTGCTCGACGATTTCCTTCTCTCGCCGGTTCTTGACTCCTTGGAGCAGTTCAGCAAAGACGGGTTCACAAGCAAGGATCTTTTGATGTTCGACCTCTGCCCTAATCCATGCGAAGTAGTCTTCGTTTCCTTTGAAGAACTCAATCCAAATGCTCGTGTCAACTATCGTCATCGTCTATTGGCTTCTCGAATCGACTCAGCGCTCGTTTCAAACTCGAGTGGTTGGGCACGAACTTGAGAATTCAGATCTGTCAGATGCTTCAAGTTGAGCCATTCGTTGAGGGCGATGATCATGGAATCCGTGATGTTCTTGCCTTTGCTGTAGTACTTGACTTCATCGACAAGACTGTCGGGGATGATTGCGGTGACTTTCATGGGAACAATATACGATCAATCATCGTATGTGTCAATTTTGACTTCGAACACCTCTGCCACAAATCCCTCGACCTGAATATTCTTCCCCCAAAAAAATTTCTAAAAATAAATTGAAGCGAAACCCGTTTTGCCCCTGTTTAGCCTGGTGAAGACCAAAAAAGGAGGTTCTTTATGGGTCTATTTCGCATCCTCATCCTCTATTTTTTCCTCGTGGTGATGAACATTTGCCAGCCCGCCACAGCCAAGACTTCTCCTTGGTATCTAAGATTGGCCCCCCATCCCCTATTCTCCTCTCACCAACCCCAACCTTCTGCCTCTGAGCACCTCAAGCCTTCACAGGCACAACGGCCAATCTGGCTCTGTCTCGTAGTCATTTTGTCTTCAAACTGCCTTTGTGCAGGGGGCCAGCCCCCCTGATTTTTTTTTGCTTTTGTGCTGTTTTTTGGGAATTTTCTCGTGCATTTTACGAGAATTTGATGCGATAATTCGGAAAATTATCGCGATAATTTCGCGATTTCATGACGTAAATTCGAAAAATTATCGCGACAAATTTTCAAATTTACAGCACTTTTTCACTTTTTTTCACACACATTCTCACCCCCTCCCCCCTGGTTGCCTGAGGGACAGGTCAGCTCCCCATCTCCCCCGCCCTTACATTTCTTAGATTTTTACTAAACTTTGTTGACGTCTGAACACCAGCGGGATATTTTTAATCTGGAGGTGTGACGGTGCGTTATAAGGTATTGACCGTCCTATTGTTGTTTATGTCAGCTTGTACCAGATCTTCCGCTTCAGCCCCGGCGGCTTTTCCTGACCCCCCGGCTTCGACCGCTTCTGCGGCCCCCCAAGAAACGGCAGTTTTTGCCGGCGGTTGTTTTTGGGGTGTTGAGGCCGTGTTTGAATCCCTCAAAGGCGTTTCCTCGGCTGTTTCAGGCTACGCCGGAGGAACAACCCCCAACCCAACCTACGATGAGGTTTCGTCCGGTACCACCGGGTACGCCGAGTCGGTCAAGGTCACCTTTGACCCTCGGGTAATTTCGTACGGAACTCTCCTCAAAATCTTTTTTTCTGTCGTGCATGACCCGACTCAGCTCAACCGGCAAGGTCCAGATGTCGGCACCAATTACCGTTCGGCCCTTTTCACCGAATCAGATAGCCAAGCCCAACAGGCCAAAGCCTACATTGCCCTTTTGACTCAAAAGAAGGTTTTTCCCCGTCCGATTGTCACCCAAGTCGTCCCCTTAGAGAAGTTTTATTCTGCCGAAGAATACCATCAGCACTATTTGGAAGAGCACCCCGACTCCCCCTACATTGTGCAATGCGACCTGCCCAAATTAGACCGTTTAGTACGCCTGTACCCCGAGCTGGTTAAGCCGGGCTCCCCGGCTACAGCCGACACACCTACCAAGGTTTGGCATGGCCTGATTGTGCTTCAACCCGGCCAAAAGCCCGCCGTTCCCGTTCATCATACCGATGCCGAGTGGCAAAAACTGTTAGGGAACCAAGCTTGGGGAATTTTGCGCCATGCTGACACCGAGGCTCCGTTTACCGGCGCCACCTGGAACGAAACACGAGCAGGCACCTACTACAGTGCGGCGACGGGCGAACCTTTGTTTCGAAGCGAAGACAAGTTTGACTCCGGTTGCGGCTGGCCTAGCTTTTCTAAGCCCCTTTCGAGCCATGGCATTATCCTGAGGCAAGACAACAGCCACGGCATGAGCCGGATCGAAGTCCTCGACTCGTCGTCTGGCAGTCACTTAGGGCATGTGTTTAACGATGGCCCAGATGCTTCCAAAGCGTTCCCCGAAGGAACCGGCCTTCGGTACTGCATCAACTCGGCTTCGATGATCTTTGTGCCCGACGGGGCTCCTTTGCCCCCCCTCGTGGCCGCTTGGAAGGCAGCCCACCCTGCCCGACCTTGACCCCCAGCATCCTTGTCTTGACCCCCAGCGTCATTCTATTGTTTAGTTCTGCGGGGGAGTAAGGGCATGATTTTGACAGGGCTAGAGATCCAGAAACGGCTTGGAAATGACATCATCATCGAGCCGTTTCAACCGGCACAATTGAACCCGAACAGTTACAACCTGCGCTTATCGGACGAATTGCTGGTGTACACCAACGAGGTGCTGGACATGGCCAAGCCCAACCCGCACCAGTTGGTCAAAATTCCCCCCGAGGGTCTGCGCCTCGAACCCGGTAAGCTCTACCTTGGACGTACCCTCGAATACACCGCTACCAAAGGGCTGGTGCCCATGCTCGAAGGCCGCTCTTCGGTGGGCCGTTTAGGCTTGTTTATTCACATTACCGCCGGTTTCGGCGACGTGGGCTTTCAGGGCTTTTGGACTCTCGAGATTCTGTGTGTTCAACCCGTCATCGTGTACCCCGGGGTCGAGATCTGCCAAATCTACTACCACACCGTTGAAGGGGACTACGTGGCCTATTCCAGCGGCAAATACCAAAACAACCACGGCATTCAGCCCAGTTTGCTGTACAAAGATTTTGAAAGGAAACTTCCATGAGCCTTACCCCGGCTTCGCAAGAACGGACAGTAGTCGCCCACGGCTTTACCCCCCCAGAACTCCAGGACCTTAAACAGCTCTTGAGTGCGGACGAACACCAGCCCTTGGTCTTTGCCCCCACCCAAGAACGACACTTAACGTTGACCTTGCAAGAGCTGGTCCTTTCGGTACACCGGGAGGCTGCCTCCCCGAACCAAGCTATCCCCCAAGATGCCCCGGCACGAATCCCCGACCGGGAAAATCAACGTGTCTTGTACCTGCATGGGTTTGATAAAAAGGAATTATTCGGTCTGGTCGACTTGATCAAAAAGCATACGCCGAACCCCAAGGGGATCGCCTTTGCCACTAGCACATCCAATAACCTATCGATGCACTTAGCTCGTCTCGTTTGGGAAGTTTGGCGGGACCACGATTATATGGAAGCCCGGCGGCAAGCCCAGCGCGAAGGCCGTCCTATACCACCCCCGCCCGAAGACTAGCTTTTAGGCGGGCCGCCGGGAGCTGGAGCACTGCTTTGCCCCGCCGCCATCTTTAAAAACCCAAAGATCGTCCCACACACCCCACCCACTACGTGGGCCACGCTCGACACATCGTGACTTCCGGGGGCCGCACCTCGGGTAATTTCGGCTAGCATAAACAAAATGAACACCAACAAGAACGAAACAGGAATCTCGCCCTGTTTGGTCCTTGCAAAGCTCACCAACATAATCATCATAAAGACAATGGCCGAAGACCCCACCAGGGGAGGCTGACGCAACAGAACATTAAAGATTCCGGCAACCAACGTCGTGGCGGCCATCATAAACAGCATGGCTTTCGGGGCGTATTTTTCTTCCAAAATGGGGCCAAGCAAAAGCAGAAACAGCAAATTGTTCCACAAATGCGTCCAGTTCTCGTGCCCAAACACATAAAAAATCAAGGCAAACCAATTTTGCGGCTGACTGGCTTGAAAATCGGCTCCGGGAGCACGCAAGTAAGTCGCCACAAAACCAGGGGCCACATACTGGTCAATCAATAAAACCACAGTACAAATCAGAGCAAAACTAAAGGTAACAGGGGCGTTATATCGCAAATGCATGGGGTCTCCCCTCTCTTTTTCGGCAAGATGTCATCGTGACCTAACCGGTTTTCACCCGGAGTCTCTCATCACCCCGCCCTTGCGTGAGCAACCAATTCCTAGAATAATAGCCCCATGGATGCCGAGCGTTTACGTCGTAGCTTGACGGACAACCCTTCTTTACGCCTTTTGCGGAACCCTCACGCCCTCTTTCTTTTGCTGTTTTTTCGCAAAATGTTTTATGAAGACCCCGTTCCCATGGTCGAAAGCGACCTATTAGAGGGGCGTCTGGCCGCGTTCTTAGAGGACTGTGGCCTAGAAGCCGACGAAATTCCGCAGGCCCACGGCGATCGCAACCGCCGCGCCAAAGTGCTGTTGGATCACTGGTGTCGCGACGAGATTCGGTACCTGCGTCGTTTTGCCGACGAAAATGGCCAAGTGTGGGTCGAGGCCACCCCATGGACCCAACGCGTCTTTCAATGGATCGAAACGCTCGACGACGATACGTTAGTGGGGACTGAAAGCCGCTTTGACGAGATCTTACAGCGCTTGGATGAGTTGGTCCTCAAACTCGACACCGACCCACAGACCAGAATCCGTCGGCTTGAAAAAAAGAAAGCCGCCCTAGACCTCGAAATTCAAAAGCTCAAGAACGGCGTTGCCCCTCCCCAATGGAGTGACCTGCAACTAGAAGAGCGCATTAGCGCCCTCAACCGCCTGTCCAGGGCTCTTTTGGGCGACTTTAAGCAGGTTGAACAAAACTTTCAAAGTTTGGTCCGCCGCATCTACGAGCAACAGGCCCAAGAAGGGTTCAGCCGCGGCGATATTTTGGGCTACACCTTGGACGCGGCCGAAGAGCTCCGCAAAAGCCCCCAAGGCCGCAGTTTTTACGCCTTTTGGGAGCATTTAATCCGTGAAGGCGAACAAGAGTCTCTGCCAGAACGCTTAGGGGAGCTCTTCGCCCTGTTGGACGCGCAAAACCGCAGTCCCCACGACGAAGTCTTGCGGCACCTCAAAACGCACCTTCACCTGGCCGGCCGCAAAGTCATCGCGGGGAACCGGCTTTTGGCCGAAAAGCTCAATAAGCTTTTGTCCGAACAGGACTTTCACCGCCGGGAACGCCTGCGGGGCCTGTTGGCCTCGCTCAAAGAAGAATTCGTCCGTCACGCGGCCTCTCCCCCTGAAGACTTTGTTTGGGAGGTAGAAGGGGATGCCGACCTCAGTATGGTTGCCGACCGTCCCTGGAGCGAGCCTCCCGAGGGCCGGTGGAAAAATCACCGCCCCCAACGCGAAAGCCCCACGCTATCCGACGAAGGCCGCGCCGTGATCAGCGGTCAGTTTAGCGTCGATGTGCTCAAACTTCGCCGCCGCGTCGCCGAGTCTATTCGCCAAGGCCATGTCTCCTTGGACGAAATCTTGAACCGCTGGCCCCCCGAACAAGGGCTGTCCGAAGTCCTGGCGTACTTAGAAATCGCCTCATTCTCGCCCAGCGGACGTTTGAACCCCGACGAATCCGTCCTTTTGCCGGTCACCGACCAGCACCGACTCAGATCCCCCCGTGTGGAGTTTGGCAATGTCTGATGATCTTGAACTTCCCGTCCTGTCCTACGCCCCAGTTATTTTAAAATTACTGCAGGGACCACTTTATGACGAAGACACCAAACTCTGGGCCTTACTGGGCGAGAACACCGGCCCCATCCGGGAATGGTTTGCCCGCATAGGTCTACGTTTAATGCTGGTTACCGAAGAAGGGTTAGCGTACCTGACCCAGCCCGAAGAAGAGGAAGGCTCCCTGCCCCGTTTAGTCAAACGGGCTCCTTTAGGGTACGACGCCACCGTGTTAGCGGTCGTTTTGAGGGATGCCCTCGAAGAATTCGACCTCACCAACACCGACAGCCGCGACCTTTTTATGACCGCCCGCGATATTCAAGCCCGCCTGGTCCCCTACACGGGCGGCCGCTTTGACGAAGCCCGCGCCTGGAAGCAGTTTGAACGCTCGCTGACCCACATGGTCAAACTGGGCTTTTTACGCGAGACCCCATCGACCGACCCTGGCGATCAAGGGCGCAAGGTCTACCAAGTCATGCGGATCCTCAAGGTCAAGCTGGGACCGTCCCAGCTTGACGAGCTCAAAACCAAACTGGCCGCTTACCGTCCCGAAGGTGGTGCCTGACGGACGTACAAGATTCGGGTGCCCAACAATTCCCCGTCCACGCTAAAATTGAGCACGTAGGTGCCTGCTCGGGGAAAGGTCACATTCATCAAGGCAGGCGTCAGTTCTACCACGACTTCGGCTTCTGGCGATTCAAAATCCCCATTAAAGGGCACCACCACCTGTTGGGATTCTTCGTGTACCAACGTCAGGGCGAAGGTATGCTTGCCCGTTAGGTTGGTCACTGCCGCGTAAATAAACCAGGGTGGGAAGAGGGCCGGAAAGCTTTGCGAATGAAAAACATTGAACGTCCCGATGATCCCCCTTTTTCCGTTGTTTTCAATAATGACGCGGTCGGCAAAGAGCAGGCCGACTAAAACCGGTTCACTCACGGTATTCCCCTTTCTTCCTAAGATTGATCCTCGTTGCTTTCATGATTAATGGAAGAACTCGTCTTTGGTCAGCCAAATTTCTTCCATCCGGTACAAATGCCAATCATCATGGATGATCAAGTGCCTGGCTATGATCGCCAGGGAATACTGCCGGTACTCCCCATGCTGAGCTTGCTTTTTCCAATCGGCTTTGCGGGCTTTGGCCAAAAGTTTCAGCTGTTTGGCTCGATACCGTCGGTAGCTTTTCAGTGCCGCCTCCAGCGATGGGAAAAGCTCGCTCAGGGCCGGTTCATTCTCTGGAAAATACGGCTGAATGACGGGACTATCTTCAGCCAGAATGAGTTTAATCCGTCCCCAAAGAAGTTTTTGAACATCGGCCAAATGGTAGAGGTGTTCTCGCAGGGTCCACACCTCCGGGCCCCGCCTTACATCCCAAAGCTCTTGGGGAATCTGCTGGGTAAAATCTTCGATCACCTGAGCCTGAAGTCCTAAAATCTTTTTGGTCGCACGTGGCATCTTCACAATGACCTCCTTGAACCATAGGGAAGTCCCCAGGTTCGCCCCTCTATCTTGTTCCCCCTTGCCAAACTTTGCAAGTTGCCCTAAGCTTACTTTGTAACGCAAAGTAGCTTTACTTTTTAAGGAGAGCTTTTTATGCCCGACACTCCTTCACCTTCCTCCTCTTCTCATTCCCCTGAAGATTTTGCAACCCTGGCTCAAGATGTGCGCACGATCAAAAAGATTCTCGAAGGTGAAGACGCCCGCTTACCCAAAGTTTGGCGCTTCTTGTGGTCAGCCGCGTTGGCGATTTTTTTCCTGGCTCTGGCTCAATTCAGCATTCCCGCACTCAGGGCTCTGAGCTTTGACAAAAAGGTTTTAGTCTTATGGCTCCCCTTGCTCGCGCTGGTCGCGCTCGTCAACGGGGGCTTGCTATTCCGCGATATGAAAAAAACTGGGTTAGGCTTTCTTTCACGCAGGTCCTTGCGTGAATTTGTGGTGTCACGGGCACACCTACTTATCGCCGTCTTTGTCATCGGCTACCTCTTAAGCCGTGACCCCAAAATGCCCCTCGATGGAATCTTCCTGATCCTGATATCGCTGATGCAAACTTTGATCTCTTTAATCATCCCCGCATTTCGCTGGGTACCCTATGTGTTTCTCGGTTTAGGCCTCCTCGAGTGGGCATTTCAGTGGTCTGGACCGCCGGTGACACTCTTTAATGCGACCACTCTTGCCGTTGCGTTGGGGGGCGCAGGAGCTTACCTCAAGGCGACCAATCAGCCTCAAAATTAAGTACCATGAGTGACCTTTATACGAAGTTCGACGCCGTTTTTTTTGAAAAAACCCGCCTCTCGATACTGACTCTGTTGTACCGGGAGCATGAACTTTCGTTTAACCGCCTTAAAGAGGCGTTGGGGACCAGCGATGGGGGCCTCTACGCTCATCTCGAAAAACTCCGTCAAGCCGGCTACATCGACCGGCAAAAGGCCATCATCGAAGAGTCTGTCAGTTCTTTGTACTGTCTAACCCCTCAAGGAAAAACCCGTTTTCGCGAATATGTCGAGTTTTTAGAAGCCGTGGTCAACCAGCACACGGAAAAGGAGAGTTCATGAAGTCGTTCGTTCGCCCGTTTCACCACTTGCCCCTCTTGGGGGTACTTGCCGCCTTGCTGGGCGGGGTAGTCCCCCAACTCTTAGCTCAAGACGTCCCCGAGGGAAATGCCCTTTTGGCCAAAATTGACCAAATCCGTTTTCCCGAAGACTTCACCATGCAGGTGACCTTAACCACCCTCACCCAAGGTGACAGCCCCAAAGTGATGAGCATGGAAGTCACGCATAAAAAAGATTTCGGCAGTTTTTTGCAGATACTTTCGCCGGCTCGGTCCCGGGGAACCCGGATGCTCACCGAATCAGGGAGCTTGTGGCTCTACAACCCGCACTCCGGCTCGAGCCGCCCCCTCCGGCTGGCCCCGAGGGATTCGTTCCAAGGCTCCGCGTTTTCAAACTCTGACGTCTCACGAACTTCCTTTTTAGACGACTATCGTGGTGTTTTTGAAAAAGCAGAGACGATTGATCACCCCGAGTTTGGACACGTCAAAGTATGGCAGCTCAGGGCTATCGCCAAAAGACCCGAAGCCGCCTACGGTTGGATAGAGATGTGGGTTCGGCAAGGCGATCTGTTGCCGCTTAAGTTCGACTACTATTCCAAGTCTGGTCTCCTGTACCGCAAAATGGTGCTCAGCCGCTATCAAGAAATGGCGGGCCGCCTTCGAGCCACCGAAATGCAGATGGTTTCGCTCGATCAGACGGGGACCACCTCGACGTTGATCATCCATAGCATGAAAATCCGTCACGATATTCCCAGCGAGCTGTTCAATTTGAACAGCCTTACGAGGTAAGCCATGAAACTTCAGCCCGCTTGGTTGGTCAGGCGATTATTCGAGGGCACGCTGTTCAGGGGTGTGATGTTTTGGGGTTGCCTGCTGGGTCTTGGCGGGGTCAGCTCTCGTCTTGAAGCGCAGGAGGGCCCCCAATTCTCGTATGTGGCCGACGCGGGGCAGGTTCTTCTAGGCTCCGCTTCCGATTGGAATGCGGGAGCCTCGGCCCAATGGCTATTGGACCTTAACGGCCGCCTGAGTTTTTCTCAAGGCTCAGCGGCCTTTATACTCGACGGTTCGGCGTATTTGCCCTTGGGGAATTCTTTGCAGACGGGACAAGCCCTGTTGGACGTGGCCGAGGCCTACGTCAGGCTCACGCCCCTGACGGGACTGGACCTCACCTTTGGAAAAAAGCGGCTCAATCTCGGCGTGGGGCAAACCTTCACGGTGGGCGACTCGATCAACCCCGCGATCAACTTCTTTGACCAAAAAAGCGGTTTTCGAGGGTTCACCTGGGCTTGGTCCCCCAATGCCTGGCTAGGCTGGACGGGGGGCGTCTCGCTGGAAAGAGAACTGGGGAACTCCCCCACTGCCAGCGCAGCGTCACTGCCGACCTTTCAAGCCAACAACTTAGCCGGGGCCACCCAGCTCACCCTTCAAAAAGACCGTTTTCAAGGAACCGCCAGCCTGTGCTTTAGTCCTGGGCAAACCTTTAACCCCGCGCTGGGACTTTCGTACGACCTCAGCGGGGTGATTTTAACGGCTGAAGGGGCCCTAGAGTTTCTTCCTCAAGGCCTGGTGCCCTCCACAGGGCAGTTTTCGACGTGGACAGCCCCCACAGCCTGGACCCAACCAGCCCCTTCCGGCTCGGTGGGGGCCCGCTACACCTGGTCGCTGGGAGATGTCGACCTCACCCTTCAAGGCGAGGGTCTGTACTGGGGCCAAGGCTGGACCACCGAGCAAACCGCCGACTTCAATGCCCAAGCCCTCCCAGCTAGCACAGCCGTGAGCGTTCGTCCGGCCCTCAGGGACAGGCTGAATACCATTTTTCACCTTGACGTGAACTCAAGCGACACCTTCGATTTGGCAGGCTTTGGAATGCTGGACCTGCAAGATGCCAGTATGCTGTACCAAACTAGCCTCACCTTATATCCATGGGATGGTCTGGATCTCGTCGGAGTATTCCAGGCGGCCACCGGGTCGGCAACCAACGGCTGGAACAGTGTGCCGCTCCCTCCCCCCAGTACCCAAAGTGCTCGCTACGTCCTTACGTTCCAAACCCGTTATCATTTTTGAGGAGTCAAACATGTCCGAACCTGTCCTGACGATCCGAGACGTTACGAAAAATTACCAGCTGGGAAAAACCCTCATTCCCGCTCTCAAGGGCGTGAGTTTTACCATTGAGGCAGGAGAATTCCTGTCGATTGTGGGCCCCTCGGGGTGCGGAAAAACCACCCTCTTGAATATCCTGGGGTGTATCGATAAGCCCACCAGCGGGAGTGTAAGTTTTCAAGGCCGAGACCTGGCCACGCTCAACGATGACCAAGAAGCCGATATCCGCCTCAACGAAATCGGCTTTATCTTTCAATCGTTCAATTTAATTGCGGTTTTAAATATCCGCGAGAACATCGAGTTTCCTCTTTTGATGCGCAAAGTTGGGGCCAAAGAACGCCAAAAAATCGTCGATCACCTCGTGGACGTCGTCGGGCTTGGCGAGTTCGTCAAACACAAACCCGACGAATTGTCTGGCGGACAGCGCCAGCGGGTGGCGATTGCCCGAGCCCTCGTCAACCGGCCCCGGGTGGTGATTGCCGATGAACCCACCGCCAACCTCGATTCGGTCACCTCGACCATGATTATGGAGGTCATGAAACGGTTGAACGTAGAAGAAAAAGTCAGCTTCATTTTTTCAACCCATAATGCCTTGATCGAAAAGTACGCCACACGGATCATCCGCCTCAAGGACGGCTTGATCGTCGGGGAGAACTAGCCATGTTCTTCAAACTCGCCTGGCTCAACATCTTTAAGCACAGCAAAAGGTCCTTAGTCGTCTTTATCGCGGTCCTGATCGCTGTGGGGGTGTTAACCCTGATCAGCGGCGTCCTCAGCGGGCTCACGTCCACCTTTTTGGACAGCATTTTGCCCACGGCGGGGCATATCCAAATCAAGGCGGCCGGGTCCGACAATGCCGTCAATCCGCAGGATCTGAAGTACCTTCTGCCCCACGCCGACGAGCTATTAGCCAAAATTCAAGACCCACGCATCAAAATCAAAGAAAAAATCTTGAGCTTTCCCGCGCTCTTGGTACAGCCCGTCCCTCTCGACAGTAAAAGCGAAGCCAAAAACCTCGGCATGCTGGGGCAAGGCATCTCTCCCGACACGGCCTTTTTTTCCAATATCCGGGACGGTCTTGTCCAAGGAAGTTTTTTGCCCCAGGGACAAGGGATACTGATCTCGGAAAGTGCGGCAAAACTCCTGGGAGTCAAGTTCGGCGGTACCGTTATGGTCCTGACAACTGACCGTGATAATAACCCCTGGTACCAAGAGCTCAAAATCACCGGGTTATACCGTTCGGGAAGCGATTTGACAGACGACAGTTTATTCTTTGTTTCAACGGCGACGGCCGAATCTCTGTTGGACGCCCAAGGCATGACCCGCGAAATTCGTATCGTTTTGAAAGACCCCGCCGACAGTTATGCGGTTCGCCAAAGTCTTACAAAGATTTTTCCGCCCGAGCGTTACGAAATTGACGTTTGGCAAGAAACCTTTGGTTCACTGTTGACCATTTTTAAACTCATTGACATCGTCTCGGCACTCATCCGTATCTTTTTCATCATCGTCGCCACTTCGGTTATCGCCAACTCCATTCTGATGTCCATCCTTGAGCGCATGCGTGAACACGGCACTCTGCGGGCCATTGGGCTCAAACGGAGGCAGCTCTTTGCCATGCTGTTGACCGAAGGGGGACTATTGGGAATTCTCGGAGCCCTCTTCGGTTTGCTTTGGGGGGTGGGCGCGGTGGCCCTTTTGTCTAAAGTCGGCGTCGATGTCGGTTCGGCCACAGAGTACCTGGGGTTTGCTAGCCGTATCTACCCCGCCCTGAAGTTCTCGGATGTCATGGCCAACGGTGTTGCCGGCCTCTTGATCGCTTTGTTGTCAACTTTTTATGCCGCCCGTGTCGCGGCCAAAAAGTCCGTCATCGACGCTCTCACCTATATTTAAAGGAGCTCGTATGGAACTCTTAACGGTTGCGCTGCGGAATGTGTTCCGAAACCCTCGGCGTACCATTTTAAACGTGATTGCCATAGCCTTGGGGGTCATGGTGATCCTCAACCTTCAGGCCTGGATTGTAGGCATGGAGCAAACCGTCTATCAAACTCAACGCGACATCGATACTGCGGACGTCCAGATCCTCAATAAAGGCTACGAGGCAGAAAGCATTCGGCTCCCCCTCGATCTAGGCATCCCTGACACACAAGCGGTTGAAACGTTTGCCTCGAGACTGCCTGGAATCGCCGCCGTGGGGGCCCGCATTGACTACGCCGCAGGCCTCAGCAACGGGGTCACCTCTGTCCCCGTCCAGGTGCGGGGTGTTGATCCTGTGAAAGAGCCCCAGCTGACCAACATCGCCCGTAACCTGACGGCCGGTACTTGGCTCAAAGGCCCGAATGACATCGTCGTCGGCAGTGGTCTTGCGGCCACCTTGGGACTAAAGGTCGGACAACAAGTTTTTTTGACGGCTTTGGACCGCTATGGGGTTCGAAATTTGGTAGCGGGCACGATCTCGGGCATCTTCAGTTTGGGGTTTGCCCTCTTTGATCACCACATCATTTTTACCACTCTCGACAAAGCCCGCGAAGCCCTCTCGTTGACTGCCGACTTTTCTACCCGTGTCGTCCTTCGCTTTCACGGCAAGGATACGGCGGCCGAAACGACCGAAACGGCTCTGGCACTTCGCCATGATGCCGCTTTAGCCGGCCAGCCCCTGAAGGTTTACGAATGGAAAGAATTTGCCCAAACGGTCGTCAGTTCCATCGACAGCCGTATCCGCATTATGACGCTGATGCTGGGAATCTTGGTTCTCTTGGTCATCGTGGGTATCCTCAATTCGTTATCCATGTCGGTACAAGAACGCTTTCGCGAAATTGGGACTCTACGGGCCTTGGGCATGAAGCGGCGCAACATCCGGAGGCTCTTTTTGGCCGAAGGGTTACTTTTAGGGGCTCTGGGCGGTTTCATAGGAGTTGTCGCCGCTTTGTTATTAGGGCTGGCTTTTATGCAGGGCATTGATGTCACAAAGTTGATGCCCGCGAATATTCCCATACCCTTTACTAGCCTCTTAAAACCCGTGTACCAGCCTTTGCCTTTCGTGCTCGCCATCACGGGGTCGGCGTTCATTGCGGTTCTGGGGGCCTGGCTCCCCGCCCGGCGAGCCGGTAAACTCAAGATTATCGACGCTCTGGGTAGTCATTTGTAAGCGCAGGGCAAGTTGACAGGGGGCTTGCCTCCCCCTAGAGTGGGACTATGTCTACTCTCTTTGAAACGGATGTCCAAAGTGCCGGCTGGCACCTGAATGCTCTCGAGATTTACAACTGGGGCACCTTTCACGACAAGATTTACCGCCTGGCTCCCCGGGGACAAAATTCCCTGCTGACCGGAGCTAATGGTTCAGGAAAAACCACCGTAGTCGACGCCTTGGTGACCTTGCTGGTACCACCCGGAAAAAGGCACTATAACCAATCTTCCGGGGCCGACAAAAAACGGGAACGCGACGAAGCCTCGTATGTGCTGGGGGCTTACGGCACCCTACGGGACGAGGACAGCACCTCGGGCGAAACCCAGTACCTGCGGGGAAAAGAGGATTTTTCGCTCCTTCTGGCGGCCTTTTCAAACGAAAGCTTTCAACAAGAAGCCACCCTGGCCCAACTGCGCTGGTGGTCGAGCGGCACCCTGAAGCGTCTCTACCTGGTGGCCAACGCGGGGCTTTCCGCCGAGGATTTACTGCCCTTTGACGGCGGTCCCGCCTGGAAAAAAGCTCTTAGCGCGCGTCACCCGGTCAAATTCTTTGACACCTTTGCCCTCTACGGACAAACCTTCTCGAACCTATTTGGTCTCAAAAGCGACAAAGCCTTGAGTTTGTTTTCGCACGTCGTGGGCGTCAAAGTTCTGGGCGATCTGAATGAGTTTATTCGCGATAACATGTTGGACGCCGCCGACATGGAAGACGACTTCACCAAGCTGAAAAAAAACTACGAAGACCTTTTGGGAGCCCATCAGCAAATCGAAAAAGCCCGCGAACAGCTGAAGCTGTTAGAACCCGCCATGCTGGCCGGCGAACGCTGGGAAACTCTGAGCGGTCAAAAAACCGAACAAGACCAGGCCTGGGAGTCTGTGGCTCCTGTTTTCGCCGCCCAAGAAAAGCGACTTCTAGCCGAAGCCAAAAATCGAGAACAAGCGCGACTCGCGGCCATTGAAGCTCAAAAAGATAGCTTGGACCTCCAGCTTGAGGATTTGCGCCGCCAAGAACGTGACTGGGAGTTCGCGCTCCGCGAAAAAAATCAATCCGGACTTCTCGACGCGCTAGAACGTGAACAGTCTCACCGCCGCGATATTCTGGCAGGCAAACAGCGCTTGCGGCAAGAATACGACACCTTGGCCAAAGCCTTGGGGTTTGGCCCCGTTATGAGAGAAACGGAGTTTTGGGAACATCGCGAAGAAGCCGTTCAGCATAAAACGACCTTGGAAGAGCAATCGGCTCCAGCCAGCGTGGCTTGGGCAGAAGGTCGGGGGCGCCTACTGGCCGCCGCCGAAGAGGTCGAGGTCCTGACGCAACAGCTTGAAAGTTTGCGGGATCACTCGGATGCCATCCCCAGCGAACGGCGGCAATGGCGCGACCGTTTGGCAGAAGAGCTGGATATGGACCCCGAAAAGTTTCCGTTTGCCGCCACGCTCGTGAGAGTTTTAGACCCGCACTGGCGGCCGGCGGTAGAACGGCTTTTGGGCGAGGTTCTGTTGGCCGTCCTCGTCGACCCCGAACACGAAGCCAGTGTTCGCTCGTGGGCAAATGAACACCCCGGAAAATTCTTGGTCTTGCGGGATTCTCCCGAAGAACAATTTTTTGTCTCGGAACAGCGCGACCAACTGACGGACCTCTTAGAATTTCGACGCCTGGCCCCCTGGGGCGAACGACTCTCGGCTTGGCTGAGGCGTACCTATGATTTTCAAGCTTGTGAACTCGACCAGCTGACGCGCACCCCGCGCGGCTTTACCCCAGACGGCTGGATTCGCGACGGTCGACTCTGGAGCCGCCCTGCCCCTGGCTGGGACGACCCTGGTCGTTTTGTCCTTGGCTGGGACACAGACGTGCAACGCAAGGCTTTTTTGCAACGCCACGAAACCGCCCAGGCGGAATTATCGCGCTTGGAACAGCAACAAGCGGCCTTAGAAGAAAAACGCCGCCAAACAGAAAACCGGCGAATCCTGCTAGAAAAATTCTTAGATTTTTCGGCTTGGAATCAGGTGGATACCGAAACCGAGGTTGCCGAACTGGCCAAACTGGACCAACGGCGTCAGGACCTGGCGGGAAACAGTGGAACCGATCAGCTACAACAGCGCCTAGCCGAGTTAAAAGTCGCTCTGAAAGACAAAAACCGCGAAAAAGACGAAACCGCCGCCCAGTCGGGGCGAATTCGCAAAACCCTCGAAGAGTACGAACGTGAAGAGTCGACGGCCCAGCGGATTCTTTTGGATTTTGCCAGTTTTGACCTAGAAGAAGGCCAACGCCGGTTGGAACCCTGGCTTAAACAAGTCAATATTTTGCTCGACCTTGGTTCCTTAGTCAAAGTCCGCGACGAGGTCAGCCGCAACCTGGCTTCCGAGCGAAAACAAACGGCCGATACCCTCAAGCTGGTCGAACGAGAACTCGAAACCTCTTTGCACCGCTACATCAATCCAGGGGCCGAACTGTCCGCCCGCTTTCCCGAATGGACGGGTGAGACCGCGTCGCTCATGGCCAAGGCTGACAACCTCGAAGAGTTTCGCCAACGTTATGACCGAATTCGCCGCGAAGATCTTCCGGGGTACCAAAAGCGCTTTAAAGATTGGCTGAACCAGCGTCTGCTCGAAGACATCGCGGATTTTCGAACCTCCCTCGAAAATCATTTGCGTTCGATTCAAGACACCGTGCGCGAGCTCAACGCCTCGCTCAAGACCATTACCTACAACAGTATGCCGGCAACCTTTATTCAATTGCAGGCAGAAGACAGCCGGGATTTGCAAATCCGGGATTTTCGCCGCATGCTTAAAGAAGCCTTGACGGGGGACAGTGACCTCGAACAGGCCTTTCACCGTATCCGGGCCATCATCCAAGCTTTGTCCGACGATGAACTTTGGCGAAAAAAGGTCACCGACGTGCGGCACTGGCTTCAGTTCGCCGCCGTCGAGCGTTATACCGAAGACGGGTCTCAGCGACAGTACTATCAGGACAGCCAAAGCCTTTCTGGTGGTGAAAAGGCTAAACTCGCCTACACCATCCTGGCCAGCGCGATTGCGCACCAATTTGGTATTCGCGGCACGGCAGGGTCTCGCTCCCTCAGGTTTGCTGTGGTCGACGAAGCCTTTAGCAAGGTTGACCCCGAAAATTCCAAATTTGCCATGAAACTGTTTGAACAGATGAACCTACAGTTGATGGTCGTGACACCGCTCGATAAAATTAACGTCGTCGAGGACTATATCCACACTATTCACTATGTCGAGAACAAAAACCGCAAAACCTCGGCTGTTTATGACCTTTCTCTAGAAGAAATTTCGAAATAAGAGGATTTTCATGACACTTTCCACGACGCAGTCCACACCGGATAAAACCTTAGGACGGGCCATGTTGCTCAGCTTGAGCATTGGCTTTCTGATGCTGATCACGAAAATGTCAGCGTTTATCATCACCAATTCGGCGGCCATCATGTCCGATGCGGCCGAGTCGGTGGTGCACGTGGTGGCGGTCACCTTTGCCTTTTACAGCCTGAGGCTCTCGTCACGGCGGTCGGACAAATCTCATCAGTTTGGGTACGACCGGATCAGTTTTTTTAGCGCCGGTTTTGAAGGGGCGATGATCGTTTTAGCCGCTTTATTCATCATCTACGAAGCGGTCTTAAAATTCATCGAAGGTCCCCGCCTCAGCGATGTCGACGTGGGGACCATCATCAGCGGAGTCGTCCTAGTGGTTAACGGCGTTTTAGGCTTGGGCCTCATCCAACTGGGAAAACGGAAAAAAAATCTGATTTTGGAAGCCAACGGACGCCACGTTCTTACCGATTCCGTCACCTCGGGGGGAGTCCTCATCGGCTTACTGTTGGTCTTGTTTTTTCCTAAAAATTGGATTCACCTAGGCACCTGGACTTTTGACCCCGCCTATTTTGACCCCATTTTTGCGATTTTAGCCGCCCTAAACATTTTATTTGAAGGGGGAAAGCTCATGAAACGTTCCTTTTCAGGCCTGATGGACCAGGTGACTCCCGAAGAGGAACGCAAGCTAGAAGCCGTATTGGCCGAGGCGTGCCGAGCCGAAAAAGCCGAGTATCACGAGGCACGCTTTCGCAATTCGGGCAACCGGTATTGGATCCAAGTTCACCTGTTGTTTGACGACAGTGCGCGGCTTCGGGACGCCCACCGGTCCGCGACGCGGATCGAGCAGTCGCTCGCCGCATCGTTTCCCGGCTGTATGGTGACGACCCATCTTGAAACCCGAAAGGATCATGATGTCCTTCACCCCCCGGCCCCCGAAATCTAAGACTTACACCTACGGCTTAACCTAAGACGACCTCGACGCGGTGTTTCCCTGCCACAGCCGGGACAACATTCCCGACCACCGGTTTTCCATCCAGGGTGACCGAAGCCACGCCCTTTGAGACCCCTTTTGGGTTGGTGACGTGAATTTCGTAGGTTCCCTCTCGAAAGGTCCGCACCGAACGAAATTCTTTCCAAGCCCGAGGAATACAAGGGTCAATCTGCAGGCCCTGAAAGTGGGGTTTGATGCCAAAAATGCCCTGACTGACTACGACAAACGTCCAGGCGGCGGTGCCCGTCAGCCAACTATTTTTAGCTTCGCCAAAGCAAGGGGCATCTTTTCCTGCGGTCATCTGAGCATAGACGTAGGGTTCTGAGCGGTAGGTTTCGATTTGCTCTTCTTTTTTTGAGGGACAAATCGAGTGATAGTATTCTAAAGCTCGGTCCCCTTCGCCCAAAAGGCACCAACCCAGGTGAATCCAGGTGTTGTTGTGGCTAAAGATCCCCGCGTTTTCTTTTACTCCTGGCGGGTACGAGGTCACTTCGCCGTACTCTTTGCGATAGGTACTATAGGGCGGTTGTTGTAAAACAATCCCATTCGCCGTGTACAAACGCTGGTGTACGCTTTCTAAAGCCTGACGAGCCCGGCCATTTTCGGCCCCGGCCCCGCCTAACACGGCCCAGCCTTGGCTTTCGATAAAAATCTGACCTTCGTCATTCGTCTGGGAACCAATGACCTTACCCGAGGCATCGTACGCCCTGGTGTACCAGGCCCCATCCCAGGCCACGCGTTCAACGGTTTCGAGCATGGTCTGTCGGAGGCTTTTGATACGTTCTGCATCTTTGGGACGCCCTAAGAACTCATACAGTTCAGCCAAATCTCGTGCGGCATACAGGAACAAACCGGCAATCATCACCGATTCGGCCGAAGAGTCTTTGACATCGCCAGCGGTTTGAAAGCTTTCGTTGGGTTCGGTCGAAAAGCAGTTCAAGTTGAGGCAGTCATTCCAGTCGGCATGACCAATCAACGGCAGGCCATGCGGCCCTCGCTTGGCCATAGTGTAGGCAATCGAAGTTTCCAGGTGATGCAAGAGGTTTTCTTTCGCCGTGCCGGTATACACCCTATCGGCGTACCCACAGGGAGCATCCAAAATGGACACGTCGCCGCTTTCCTTAATATAGCTTACCGTCGATAAGACCAACCAAAGGTGATCATCGTAGAAATCACCGCCGATTTCCGAATTCCCCTTCTTCGTCAGAGGCTGGTACTGGTGAAAGCACGTACCGTCCGAAAGCTGAGTCGCCGCGATGTCTAAAATCCGTTCACGGGCCCGGGAAGGAATCATGTGGATAAAGCCCAACAGGTCTTGGTTCGAATCCCGAAAGCCCATACCTCTACCGATGCCCGTTTCATACATGGACGCCGAGCGGCTCATGTTGAAGGTGGCCATACATTGGTATTGGTTCCAAATATTGGCCATGCGGGTGGCATGCGGATCGGGGCTATCGACCTGGAAATGCGAAAGGTTTTCGTCCCAGTAGGCTTTTAACCGTGCCAAGGCCTCGTCCACCGCTTCGATGCGGCGGTATTTGGACACCAGCTTTCGACCCAGTTCTTTGTTCATGACCATCGGGGCGGTGAATTTGGGCCCCGTGAACCCGGCTAAGTCATGATCCACATACGCCAAGATGAAGGCAAAAGACGTTTCTTCACCGGGCTTCAGGTTCAACGTCACCTCGTGACTCCCGATCGGGTTCCAGCCAAAAGCCAGGGAATTGCCCGCCTGACCTGTCATCGGCACCCGGGCCTCATGAAGTCCTTCGTGGATGCCCACAAACGCATCGCGGCTGGTATCAAACCCTGTCACAGGCCCCGTACAGGCAAACAAGGTGTAGTGGTTGCGCCGTTCACGGTATTCCGTTTTGTGATAAATGACCCCGTCCTCTACCTCGACCTCGCCAATCGAATAGGTTCTTTGGTAGTTCGTCATGTCATTGAGGGCTTCGTAAAACGCAAATTCTTGAAAGGAATAGATTTTGACTTGCTTGGGGGCTCCTGAAAGGTTCTTGACAGTCACCTTCCAGAGCTCGAGGTTTTCGCCAGGAGGAACCAGCATGGTCTGTGAAACAGATAAGTGATTTTTGACACCGGTAATTGTCGTATAGCCCAAACCATGGCGGCACTCGTACGAATCCAAAGCCGTCTTCACAGGCTTCCAACCGGGGTTCCAGACCGTCTCTCCCTCACGGACATACAGGTAGCGTCCGCCTAAATCGTAGGGAATATTGTTGTAGCGGTAACGGGTCAACCGACGGAGTTTGGCGTCTTTCCAAAAGGTATAACCGCCGGCGGTATTCGTACAAAGGCCGAAGAACTCATCTTGGCCCAGGTAATTCAACCAGGGCAAAGGGGTATCGGGACGGACAATGACGTATTCGCGCTGGGCGTCGTCAAAATGCCCGTAAGGGTTGGGGTGTGGCATGGGGACTCCTTAACGAAAAAACTATAGAATCCCCCGCCTTTTCTGTCAATTTCAGCATAGGCAATCGGTTGCTATTTTTTGTTAAACTGATAAAATTTCACTCTCAAGGGGCCGTTGGATAGGTCTCGAACGATGAACGGCTCCCGTCCCATATCGCTGGGCAGGGTCTCGGAGGGGGTCAAAACGCCTACCGACCACCCAGGAAACGTCGTCTCCCAGGCGGCCATGGCGCGAGCCAAGTTCCGAGCCGTTGCCACGGTTTCCAGCCTTTCGCCATACGGCGGATTGGTAATCAGAAACCCCGGTTCGTCTAAACCCCAAAACCGTGCCGAGTTAGTTTCCATCGGTTGCACTTCTAAACGCAGGGAATCTGCCAACCCCAGGGCTTGAAGGTTTTTCCGGGCAGCTCTGAGGACGACCGGATCCTTATCGCTACCAAACAACCGCACGCGGTGCGAGAGGTCAGCTTTTTGGCGTGCTTCGTCGCGCAGGTACAACCAGTCGTCCGAGACAAAAGGCCGCAGGTGTTCAAACGCAAAGGAGCGTTTAAGGCCAGGGGGTAGGTCATACGCAAACAAAAGCGCTTCGGTCAAAATGGTCCCCGAGCCGCAAAACGGGTCGACCAACGGGTACTTGCGCCGCCACCCCGAAAACAGGACTAAGGCGGCCGCCAGATTTTCTTTGAGGGGGGCATCGCCGGTGGCTTGGCGGTAACCACGGTTGTGTAGGGCGGCCCCTGTGGTGTCCAGAAATACCTCAACTTGATCTTTGGCGAGGTTGACCCGCAAAGCTACTTCCGGTCCCTTTTGGGGGAGCCGTTCTAGGCGGAACCGCCGGCACAGCGTCTCAAACACCGCTTTTTGCACCATACTTTGGACAGCGGGGACACTCGTCAGTTTGGATTGGTACAGACGTACTTTTTCAATGTGAAGGGTCACTGCGGGGGTCAGCCAGTCTTCCCACGGCACCGAACGCACGGCTTCAAAGAGCTGGTCAAAGTCCTGGGCAGGAGCTTTAACCAGGCGAATCAAAACCCTCTCTGCTGTGCGCGAGCCCAAGTTGACGCGGTAGACAGCCTCCCACGGGGCTTGAAAATCCACACGTCCCGGCCCCGAATTCACCACGTTGAAGCCCCACCCCTTCACTTCGTCTTTGACTAACTTTTCGACCCCAAAGGGGCACAAGGCGCTTAAGTCCAGGTTCATGGCTTCTTCCTCTTTTTAGAGCTTCCCGTTAAAATATCAGAAACCGTCCGTTCCTTCCAGAAATCGTCCCGCTGGGAAACGCCCGCAGGAGTCCTATGTTTGATTTGCGCCGTTTGGCCGAACTCGATACCCGTCCAGCGCCGTTTGACCCCCTAGACGGGCCCATTTGGAACGAGCCGTACTTACAATCCCATATTTTGTACGCCCACCTGGACTCCCGTGACGACGATGCCAGCCGCCCCTTGCCGCAAATTCAACGCGAGTGCGCGTGGATAAACCGCTGGGCACGCGAAAATCTCACGACCAAAACGCCCCCTCGGGCTTTGGACCTGGGCTGTGGCCCTGGATTGTACGCCCACGAACTAGCCCGCCTAGGTTGGTCGGTTTGCGGGGTCGATCTCTCGGCCACCGCCATCGCGTACGCGAACGAACAAGCCCAGGACGAAGGCTTACAGGCCCAGTTTCTGACCGAAGATCTTCATACCTGGTCCTTTTTGCCGGGGTTTGACCTGATTCTAATGACCTACGGCACGCTGGGAACGTTTTCGCCGGCACAAGCCCAAAGGTGGCTCACCCAGTGCTATCAAGCGCTCAATCCCGGCGGGCTACTCCTCGTAGATACTTTTGATCACCGCTGGTGGCAAAACGAACGCCGAAAGTCCCAACCGACCTGGAAAGTCCACCAAGGTCCGGGGTTTTGGTCACCTGAAGACCACCTTGTCTTGAGTCGCCTGTATGTTTATCCTAGGCTGAGGACTTTTTCCCGTGTATGGACGGTAGTAGAGTCTTCCCGTCTACGCCGTTTTGCCTTTTGGTACCGTTGGCACGAGATCTCTCACTTGCGAGAGCTCTTCTGCGACGGCTGGCAGGTTCAATGGTTTGGCGGGCTTGAGGGTCAGCCCTGCGGTTCCACTGGTTGGATCGCGGTGGCAGCCCGTAAGGAGTAAGCCGTTTGGCCTTAAATCATCTCTTTGAAATCACGCGCTTTTCGTCTTTTTTAGAAGCTTTAGTCGAAAACCCAGAATACCGTGCGACGCTTCGCCGACCCGTAGCCCTTTTGGTCGAGGCTGATCAACGCTCGCTCAACCTTAAAGAATGGATCACCTTTTGGGACGAGCCTACCAAGTTGGTCACAGAAGCCGAGTACGAGCTGTGGCGCCTCTTGTTAGATTTTACCCCCGACGAAATGCAGGTCATCCTACGCTGGCTTTTGGACCGCACGATTCGCGAGTACGGTAGCGGCGAGAACCCCCAGGGCAGTCAAGATGCCTTGGAACTCTTGCTGATCGTTCTGCATGAACTGGCCCGGGACACCCCTCCGCTGGTTCTGACTTCACTGGTCGAACAGTACCTCCCCTTAACCAAAGAACCTGCCATGGCCTGCGATTTGTACCAGTGGTTGTTCAGTTTTTCGTTTGACCCCGAAAACCCCGGCATGCCTTCGTACTTGCTGGCGGTACAGGGGCTAGAAAAGGCCCGCCAAAGCGGCGACCGTGAACGCATCGGCTACAGCGCCTATAACCTGGTGACCTACCATTCGTTCCACGATGCGCAAGAGGCCCTCACCGTCTTGGAGGACAACCTGGAGTACTTGGCGGATGACCGTTATTACGATGCGTTGGGGAACATTTCGCTAAAAATCCTCGAAGAACGCCCCACGGACCGGGCCATCGCGTATTTAGAAACCGTATGGTACTTTACCTGCCGAACGGCCTCTGAGGGGAGCTTGGCGGAGCTTCGTTCCATCGGCTTTAACTTAGCGTACTACGGCCTCAATTTGGCCTGGGTAGCCTACGACAACCAAGATTTTGCGCGAGCCCTCAAGATTCTCGATAAACTCCGTGAAATATTGTTGGCCGAACGCGAAGAGTTTGCCCAAGCGGCCCAAGATTTGGGAAAACACCCCGTCGATTGGGGCTTTCAGTACTATGCTCACCTGGCCGAAACCTTCTTATGGTCTCAGGCGAGCCTAGAAGAAAGCGGCCGAGGGAGCGAGGCTCAAAAACTCTCTGAAGAGTTTGCCGCGTGGCGGTTGACGTGCCCTTACGACATCGAATCTGTCGTGCAAGAATTCTTTCGCGACCGCGACGACCCCGAGGCTTAGGCAAAGCCCATAAGACGGTAAACGAAATAGCCGACGATTTCTTTGGCAAAGGTCTGCACAGTTTGTAAATCTTGCGGCGAAGGGACGAGGTTAAAGGGAAATCCCTGGGAATCTTGGCGGGTATCCACCGGCCAAGGAATCAGGTGGCGGCCGTTATCGTCAAACCCCGCCTTTTTAAAGACAGCCAGGGCCCGGGGCATGTGGAACGCCGAGGTGACCAACAGAAAACTATGAAAACCGTGAGCGTCACAGATTTGCCGCGAAAATTCGGCGTTTTCACGGGTATTGCGCGAACGGTCGTCCACAAAGATTTGTTCGGGGTTCACGCCCATGCTTTGGGCCCACAAGGCCAACCCGGGCGCCTCGGCGGCGTGAGGGTGCGTTAGGTCCCCGCTCCCAGAAGAAATCACGAGATTTTTGACGCGGCCGGCTCGATACAATTGAACTGCTTCGGTAATCCGTTCTGCGGCGTCATTGAATTCGAGATGGTCGGGGGTCGAGAGCAACGGATCGCTTAGCCCACCCAGCACGATGGCCGCATCTGTGACCTGAGGTAGCGACAAAAGTGGTTGACGGGGATATTCCCAAGCTTTCACCAGCAAATTGGTAAACCAAGGGCTCGAAAGAATCCAAAGGGCCAAAGCCGTAAAACGAACCGTCCGGCGAAACCCCCTCCCTTTTTGCCGCTCAAAGCGCGGCACACCCAGAAAAGACCCCACAAATAAAATCAACAGGGCCAAAGGCAGAGGGTACAAAAATAAAGGAATAACCTTCGACAGCACAAAAAAGAGATCCACGATTAATTCCCTCCCAGCGGGTTTCCATTGATATCAAAGCTCTGCACCAATTCCAACGTCCCTCCGGCCGAAGGGCGGTAGCGATAAAGGTAAACACCCGAGGTGTCCACCGTTGGCCGTTCATCGATGCCCTCGTGGGCCTCTTCGCTGAGGTCGCCGAATTTGTCGTACTTCCACAAATAGATCGCCACCCCGCGGTGATCATCCTTCAGTTGGCCCAAGGTACCGAGGTTGCTTTGCTTCACCCGTAAACCCCGCTCGTCATACGTCCATTCGTAGGTCGCAACACCATGCGGGTCCAATTTCAACTGGTTATCCAGGCCAAGGTTATCTTGTCGCAATAAACGGCCCTGACTGTCATACGCCCAGCGGTGACCAGCCAAGCCATTGTCGGCTTCCATCAGTTGACCAGGGGCGGACTCATAACTTTCTTGAGTCAGCTGACCTTGGGCATTGTACTGGCGATGGACAATCATCACTCCGTGACGATTGGGCACCAGTTGGTACTGAGAATTATAAGTTTTCAGGGTGATGGGGTTACCATCCGAATCGTACGTCCAGCGCCGCACCGCAATTCCGTCCACGTCGTCTTTAAGTTCATACCGCTCTGCGGTCTGTTTTTGCACGTCAGGAAGGGACGCATAATACGGGTTGATTTCTAAGCCATAAATATCTTGTTCTTTTTGGTTGGACTGATCGAACCACTGAGTCTTGACCATGGCGGCTCCTCGGTCGTCCAAAGTCAACTGCCCCTGGGTGTCATAGCGCCAAACGCGGGTCCAATGCAGAGCCTCGTTGTACTGCCAGACATAACGTGCCACGCCGTTTTGGTCAGAAATGGGGCGGCCTTGCGCATCCCAAAAGTCTTCTTCGAGAATTCGTCCCTGCGAGTCCCAGGTTTTGGTCCAACGGGCGATACCGTGCCAGCCGCCCACCGGCTGGCCTTTGAGGTTCAGCCGTGTCTCGCTCACCGGGTTGCCATCGGCGTCATACGTCCAGGCAAACGAAGCGACCCCGGTGGGTTCCGCAAAGGGTTTGCCCTCTTTATTAAAAAGTTGAGCCGTTAAGCGGTTACCTTGATTGTCGTAGGTAAAGGCAATTTCCCCCACGCCCGCTTTGTTGACCGTTCGTTCGCCGCTTTTGTCGAGGCGAATGGAACGAATACGCTGACCCTTGGCGTCGGGAATCCACAAATATGCACTGACCCCGGAACTATCGTCTCGAAGGTTCCCGGCTCGGTCATATTGAAACATGGCGACATAAGCCCCCGCCGCATTCTTTTTAAGGCGTCGGACCGCGATGCCCTCATGATCTTCGATGATTAAGCCATGGGGGTTTTCGTTGGTACGGACTTCCCAATCGCCGTCTTCGGTGACTACGATTCGTGCCACACCGGTCCCGGGGGCCGGGGCATTGATCCCTCGCCGATAATAGTCCACGGTTTGAACTTGACCTTGAGCCGTGGTGACGACCCAACAGTCGCGGGTTTTCCAAGCGGAACCCTCAATCGGGTACCGCCCCACAAAGTGGTATGCCCCATCTAAATCAAGACGCGCAAAACGGTACACCGTCTGTTGTGCGGACACAGGAGCGGCCAGTCCAGCCAACAGAAAAACCAGGAGAAAGACCAGGTAACTTCCCCCGAAGCGAAGACGGCCATTCATGGGCGCCAGAATAACACGGCAAGAAAAATTCAGCAAGAAACACTGGACAATTCCTGAGAGCGGGATTAAATTTTGAATTGGGAGGTGCGATGACAATAGAAAAAACGAGCGGCTCGGACCCGCTCCTCGTACGACCGTCAGCCGAGACGGATCGCCCCTCCGGCCAAGCGCAAGCAGCCCAAAGGGTTTCGACCGAAGAAACCCGGGAACCCGACCGGAGTGCCAACCAAGATGAGGCAAGGGGCACAAATATTGATGTCCTGGCATGACAAAGCGAGTGGCGCATCTACACCAGATGCGCCTTTTTTTATGCTCAACTCTTTGCTATGCTAAACCCCATGAAAATCACCCGTTCTCCTTTTGTTTTGGCTTTCACCTTGCTGGCGTTCCTTGCCGCCTGTAGTTCTGCCCCCCAAGTTCAAAAGCCCCCAGTTGTTCAAGCCCCCCCCAAGAGCCCCGAACTTTTAAACCTCACCTGGGAAACAGGGGCTCCCCCCTACTTGGCTTCGGGCTTTGTCACCTTGGCCGGACAAAAAATTCTGGTCATTGCCGACACCGCATCGCCCTTCAGCTATGTCTACCCGTCGTCAGAACTCCAAAGGATCGTTCAGCTAGCGGGACTCCCCGTCCAAGCGACAGCCCATTCGCTCACTTACAGCACCTTGACCTTGGGTAATGTGACCTTTTCGAAGTTGACCCTCCACACGGGCGGCCGGTACCGCAAGGCAGGACGAGACTACCCGCGAGCTTTGGTTTTGGGTGCCGATGCCCTTCTGAACCACTGGTTAACTTGGAAAGCCTCTACCCATACCCTGACCATCAGTCTTCAAAAGCCCAGTTTTCAAGGGGTAGCCCTTCCTTGCGCCCTCGTAGAACACCAAGAGGCGGCCCCGGCCTGGGTTTTGACGGGTCAGCTGGCCGGTCAGCCGGCGAACTTTCTCATCGATACCGGAAACGGGTCGAGTTTTGCCCGTCTTCAAGGGGCCCAAGGGTCCGCGCCTATCCCCGTGAACGGCATCGCTCCGGGAGGCGACACCTGGAATCTTTCG
>DAIDJJ010000011.1:0-27665 GCA_027451385.1 Spirochaetales bacterium
ACCAAACGTAAGAATAAGTATATGGATAAGAATTCGTCGCATTCACCGTCATACTTGAACCTTGTTTGAGGCTGTTCGTATAGCCGCTCAGGGTAATGGTCAACGGAGTTTGCGTGTTACTAGATAAGGAGAGGTTGATTCCTCCCGTCGCCGTCAGGGGATTAACTGTAACCGCGCAAGTACTAGTAAACGAACCATCGGTACTGGTTGCCGTAATGGTAGCTGTTCCTGCGGCAACTGCGGTGATCAGGCCCGAAGACGAAACCGTAGCCACGGTTGGTGTTGAGGTGGTCCAAGTCACATTTTGATTGGTGGCATTGGCAGGAGCTATGGTCGCGGTGACTTGCTGTGTAGCTCCGACTCCAAGTGTTGCGGTGGTTGGTGCTACGGTGATGCCCGTCACGGCAACGGGTGTGCCGGTGACCGTAACGGCACAACTGGCAGTTTTGGCACCATCTTCGGTAGTGACAGTAATGGTGGCACTGCCTGCCGAGACCCCCGTGACCAGTCCTGTGGACGAAACGGTAGCCACACTAGCCGCAGAGGTGCTCCAAGTGACATTTTGATCAGCCGCATTCGCCGGTAAAATGGTATCAAAGAGTTGTTCAGTCCCATTTACAGCAATTGTTGTACTGCCCTTATTGAGGGTTACCCCTGTCACAGGACCTGCGGGAACAGCTCCAGTTAACGTCGAGTTGGTCAACGTCCAAGACCCGCTGGTGGGTTGAGTGGCTAAAATCTCCACCGTTTCTGTATCGCCCCACCAGACCTTGGCGGGGGTCACAGAGGTGTCTTCTAATTGCATGGACAACGTGTAGTAGCCATTCGTCAAGGTTGTGGAATTAAAGGTGGCTGTTGTCCCCGTAAGAGTAAAGGTGAGGGTTTGGGCGGCCCCTCCTGTGGGAGTTAATGTCGCCACAACTGCCGGAGTTGTAAGAAGTCCGGTGGGCCAGTTCAATGACAAATTCAGAGTACCTGGTCCAGGGATTGGCGTACACACAATGCTGGCCGGAGTATTGGTGTTGGCTACGACGCTGACATTCACAGTTCCGGTCACGATCGAAGTTCCCGCAGCATTTAGACCTGTTGCCACAATCGTCCAGGCGCCCACAGCCAGAGTTGTAACATAGTTACCGCTCACGTTGTTGGCGGTCATGGTCGCCCCCAAGGGGCCGGTCCCTGAAAGGTTATAGGTTGTGACGGTCATATCCACGGTGGGAACAAGACTTCGGGCTGTCGAAGAGCCTAAGGTGATGCTCAGTTTTCCCGTCGTGGCTGAAGTTTGTGACGAACTAGAACTAACTGGTGTCGTACAGCCGGCTAGAACAAGGGCCAAGAGGCTAACAAAGCCCCAAAATGTTTTTTTGATACTTTTTTTCAAAGTACACTCCTTTTTTGTGGGGCCTTCAGAACGACAAACTGTCACTTTTGAGACCTCCTTGCACACTTTAAATAATCAGCTGAAGCATAGATTCAGCTCCCCCTGAAAAACCAAGCTGATATTCTCACGAGCTGTTGAACAGGAATTGAAAGCCTGCTAGTTCTGTAAGGTTTGAATCCTAACCAGTAAAGGTTGGGCTAAGAAATATGAAAATATTTGTTCAATCGTTCATTTATTTCGTATATTCCTTCCCATGAATCCTTCAAATCTTTCCCTTCAAAGCCAGCTTGATGCCCGCAAGGCGGACTTCGAAGCCAAAGCCAGTGTCGAGCTTAAAACCATCTATGCCGAGGGTTTACAAGCCGTCGAGAAAAGCGGTTTGTTGAAAACGGCTAAGTCATCGGGTTTAGCTCCTGACTTTACGTTGACCAATGCTGTGGGCCGAAGTGTGACCCTCTCACACGAGTGGAAAAAGGGGCCTGTCATCCTGACGTGGTATCGAGGTGGTTGGTGCCCTTATTGCAATCTGACGCTAGCGTACTTGCAGGAAAGCCTGCCTCTTTTTCAATCTTTCAAGGCTCAGCTGTTAGCCTTAACCCCGGAGTTACCCGACAAGTCGTTATCGACCAAGGAAAAACACAACCTTCAATTTGAAGTCCTGAGTGATGTGGGGAACAAAGTGGCCCGGGAATACGGAATTGTATTTAAACTCACCGAGGCTGTCGCCCAGTCGTATCAAAAGAGCTTTGACTTGCACAGCTACAACGGAGACACCAGCGACGAACTCCCTCTGGCCGCAACGTATATCATTGATACTCAGGGAATGATCCGCTATGCCTTTTTAGATGTGGAATACCGGCGCAGGGCCGAGCCCGAAGAACTCTTGAAAGTCTTAAGGTCTTTGTAGTTTTTGGGGTGGGGACTTAGCGCTCCACCAACCGCAACAGCAACAACACGCCAACTACCAGCGTTGTGGTCACGGCGGTCAGAGCTACCTGCTTCAGAAGGGCCTCTTCCAAAAGAATTCGCCATTTCGGGGGGAGGGGGGCCTGGAAAAGTTCTTTTAAAAACCCTCTGTACTTCAGCAGTATGGTCATTCCCCGGATGAGTTTTGCCATCAAGACAACGACTAAAACCATCACGCTTAACCCTGACCAAACCTCCCCAAGTCGAGGTGCCTGTCCGTTGTGAGAAAACCACAAGCCCAACACGATCAGCAGGACTGTGATCGTCACAGTCAAGGCTGTCACGGTGAAGCTTCGGGTGAAATACCGGTTAAGCTGTGTTGGCAACAAGCTGAACCTCCTGATTTGAGGTTAGCCCCCCTGCTGAATCCTAAATTCAGCAAGTCTTGTGAGCACTTTTACCCGTTTATTTTGATTTTTTGGTGTAAAATATCAGTATGGACTCTGATAATGAGCTCATAAAGGGTCAAGAACTCCCTCAAGGTAACTTGTTCATTAATTCCGCCATTGATGCGGTTTTGACAACGATTCCCGATGGACGCATTGTCAGTGCTAACCCCGCGGCGTGCCGGATGTTTGGGTATACCGAGAAAGAAATCCGAGAAGGCGGTAGGGCCCTTCTGGTCGCCACAGACGATCCACGTTTGCCCATTTTGCTGGAGCGGCGTCGAAAAAGCGGTCGGGTTGTGGGACGTTTAACGTTCTTGCGCAAAGACGGAAGTCGCTTTGAAGGAGAAGTCTCCTCGGCAATCTTTCAAACACCCGACGGCAACGTCTTTACCAGCATGATTATTCGCGACTTATCGCATCGGTTGCGGTTGAGTGAAGAACTGTCCGCTAGCGAGGCCAAGTTTTACCAGATGTTTCAGTCCCTGCCGATCGGGGTGACGATAGCCGACGCTCAAGGGAAGATCACCGATACCAACCCTGCCGCCGAACGAATCTTGGGACTAAGCCTAGATTCCCAGCGCCAAAGGGAAATTGACGGCTTTGAATGGAAGATCATCCGACCCGATGGGTCACTGATGCCGTCCGAAGAGTACGCCAGTGTTCGGGCCTTAAAAGAACAACGGCCCGTCACAGGCGTAGAAATGGGGGTCTACCGTGGTAAGGATGACTTAGCTTGGATCGTTGTCAACGCGGCTCCATTTCTGAATAAGGGTGTGATCATATCGTACGAAGAGATCACCGAACGAAAGCACGCCGAAGAACAGGCCCGTCGTTTAGCTACCGCTGTTCAACAAGCTGGGCAGGCTGTACTGATCCTGAATCCAGCCCGTCAATTAGTATATGCCAACCCCGCAGCTTACGAACTCTTTCACCAAGACAACCTTGTCCTTGGGACGGAATGGCAGTTTTTAGCTACTGCCCGTGAACACCAGCGAGCCGAACAGCTATGGCAGGCTCTCAACGAAGGCCGCTTTTGGTCGGGGAGCTTTACCTTTTTTATTGACGAGAAACCCTTAATCCTGTTCTTAAACGCGGGACCAGTTCGCCAGGCTGACCAAAGCTCCGAAGCCTTTGTTATCACGGCTACCGACATGACGGAACGGACGTTGTGGGAAGAACGTTTGATCAAAGCTCAACGCTTGGAATCGATCGGCACCTTAGCGGCCGGCATTGCCCACGATTTTAACAACTTAATGGCGGGAGTTTTTGGGTTTATCGATGTAGCAGGAATGATGAGCAAAGACGAAAACGTCACCAAAACCTTGGACAAAGCCAAGTCGGCCATTGAGCGAGCCCGCAAGCTCACGGGGCAGTTGTTAACCTTTGCGAAGGGTCAAAAGGCAAATACTCAGCTCATGCCGCTTTTCCCTTTGGTGAAAGACGCGGTTGCCTTGGCCCTCAGCGGATCAAAGGTTGCCGTGGAATATGAGCTTGCCGACCCTTTACCCCTGTGCCGCATTCAACCTGATCGCCTCACCCAAGTTATCGAAAATCTCGTGCTCAATGCCCGCGAGGCCATGCCGCAAGGGGGAAAGCTCACGGTCAGTGCTCAGAATACTTGGGTTGGTGACTCCGACGCCGGAGAAGTTCCCCCAGGACGCTATGTCCTTCTGGTCTTTCAAGATCAAGGTGTGGGGATTGCTCCTGAAAATCTTTCGAGGGTCTTTGACCCCTTCTATACGACAAAACCGCAAGCCCAAGGCTTGGGCTTGACGACTAGTTATTCGATCGTCACCCAGCATCAGGGCTTTCTTTTGCTTCAGTCTCAGCTGGGCCAAGGGACTAAGGTTCGCCTCTTTTTACCCGTACAGTAACTTTTGCTCGTGCAAGAGAAATTCTGCTGGTCAACTAAAGGAAATCGATTTACAATCGATTTATGAAACTTATATTGTTGGCGTTATCATTAGTAGGACTGCTTACCGCTTGTTCAACGGTGACAGCTTCCTCCACCTCTGCAGCGGTGGACACCTACGCTCCCGTGACAGGAGCTAGTCCGCTTCCCGAAAGCCTTTTGGGCTTTTCGGTGAATGTGCAGAGTAGCAACTATCGTGCGGTCGTCAACCGCTTCACCCATGCTGTGACCTTGTATCTACCCCCGGGGACCAATGTCACCAGCTTGACGCCCTCGCTGTCTATGGCGACCGGAGTCACGGCGACTCCGAGCGGGGCTCAGGATTTCACTTCTCCGGTGACCTATAAACTTTCTGATGGCACTTCTTACACTGTCACCGTCAACCTCACGGTACCGACAGCGGCTCAGGTCAATACCTGGCTGGGTACGGGAATCAACCTCGGCAATGATTTAGATGCCTGGCCGGGAGACGAAGGGTCTTGGACCCAAAGCGTGGTAGCCCAGAAAACCTTCTTTGATGATTATAAGAATCTAGGGTTTTCGTCGGTGCGTATTCCCATTACTTGGGGCATGGCCGCAAACCCCTCTGACCGTTTGAGCGACACGAGTCCTTTTTCGGTGAACCCTGCCTTTATGGCACGGGTAGATCAGGTTGCCGGCTGGGGGATTGATGCCGGGTTAACTGTTGTGATCAATGCTCACCACGAAAATTGGATTCGTACCCTGACAGGGGCTGCCATGACCGCCCAGCTTCCCCGCTTTGAAGCCCTGTGGACGCAAATTGCCCAGCACTTTGCTGGTTGGCCGCCCCAACTGGTGTTTGAAATCCTCAATGAGCCACAGCCACCTTCCGGTAGTTCTACCGGAGGCATGACGAATGCGGACCTTAAAGTGCTGAATCAGGACATCCTGAATATTATCCGCAAGTACGACCCCACTCGAGTTGTGATTGTGGGTGCCGACCAATGGAACTCGCTGTCTTCGCTCGTGAGCGGTACGTTTTCGTTGCCTTCGGATCCAGCGGCTGGTGGTCCTTACCTGATTGCGACGTTCCATAACTACATGCCGTGGTCGTTTGCCGGACAATCCTCGGGAACCTGGGGGTCTTCGTCAGATATCGCTTCGATGAAAGCTCAGCTTGACGTTGCCGCCGAGTGGGGCAAGCAAAACAATGTCCCGATTTATATGGGGGAATACGGCGTTACGCACCAATACAACGGAACGAGCACGGACCCTGCGTCACGGATTACTTGGTACACCCAAGTGACCCAGTTGGCTCGAGCGGACGGGATCTCGATGGCCCTCTGGGACGACTATGGGGACTTCAAGCTCTATGACCGGGTGAATCGCACATTCGAGTCGGCGGTTCTGAAAGCTGTTAACCCTTAAGTCGTAAGCTTCAAACTTTCGGGCCTAGAAACCAAGCTTGACATCGACGGCGGCAGTGACGCCGTCGGTAAAGCTTTTGACAAAGTCTGTGGAAGTTCCTCCCAAGGCCAAATCTAACTCGAATAACCTGACGTTGAAGCCCATTCCGAAAGTCTGACTCCATAGTCCGTATTGATAATCAGAATTCAATTGAAAATAGGCCCAATGGCGCAAATCGGCGGTGACAAGAAGCCCCCCATCCAAATAGGGATTGTTCCATACGCCTATTCCTAACGTCGGGGTGATGGACAGCCAGGGATCTTTAAAGGGATAGAGAATGGCTTTAGCCCGCGCTTCAAAGGGACGAATCACCGAGACCGAACAAGTACTGGAGTTCCAACTATAGGTTGAGGTGGTTAACAGGGGGTTTCCGGAATTGGTAGAAGGGTCCACCGTTGTCACCGTTTGTGTTGTTTGAAGGAGTGAGCTTTGGCTCAAGTGGCCAGGAACAAGCGGGAGGTTTTTAAGCAAACCACCTACAGACAGCCAGGGAAAGAGACTGTACTCAGCCTCGGCTGAAAAATCAAAGCCACCATCGTTGAGCATTTGACCAATATCGAGATGATTTAAGGGTTGGTAATTGCTGGTTGAAGAGTTGGGCAGAGGGAAAGCCCCATAAACGGGGATATTGGCTTGGGTAGTGGCGGTCGTTCCCCCGGTAGGCGAGGTAGTGATCGAATAGGTGGCGTTAATGTTGCCGATATGAAGAAGGGGAACGTAGTAGGCAGGTCTTACTATAAAGTGCCATTTGTTCCAGGTAACTCCTGCCCAGACCCCCAGGTCGGTATAAACATCTCCCTTCAGGGTTTGGGGGTCCCACGTTCCTGAGGTAGTACTTGAGCTAGAGCTGCCGTTACCATTGGCTAGTAACGAAATCAATGCCCCAGGAACACTGGTTAAACCGTAGACTTCTGTCCCCCAAGATAGACCCCCTTGAACAAACTTCGAGGGAGTAATGGTCAGGTAGACTCGGGTTGCGACTGATGTAGGAAGCAGTAATCCAGAATCCCCCAAAGTACTAGCCATGTTGTTCAAGTCGATCACCAGGGGATTATTAAAAAATGCTGTTACGGGAAAATAGTTGTTACCAACATGGGCTTCAGCATGCACCCCAAGTTCGACAATACGGTCCGGCCAATCAGCCCAGAGACTCGAGGTCAAAAGAAAAATAGCAATTCCAAATAATGTTTTCATGATTGACCTCTTAGAAGTTATAGGTTTGATTGATGTCGGCGACGGCGGTGACAGAAGCACTGGCTGTTAAGCTACTACCATTAGGAATAGTCACAGTCTCGGGGGAACCACTTGGGTTCAAGGTCACACTCAAGGATGGCGTAAACGGGATCGTGTTGATGATGTGCAGAATGTCAGCTGACGTTAAAGTCAGCGGGATGCTATTACTACCCGTTGTCAAAGTTAAGGATTTCGAAAAGCCAGAGCCATCCGAAAGTGTCGCTGCCCCTGTCAGCCCGGTCGTGTTAGTAAAATTGAGGGTGATGGTCATCGAAACAAGTTGATTCAGTAAGTTATTAACATTGGTGCTGAGAGGGCTGGTCCTGCCAAAGAAATCGGTGCCAGCAGTGCTATTAAAATTGAAAGTTGAGCCACTGGCAGGAATATTGAACTGAAACGTCAACGGAATCAACAAATCTGCTTCCAGGGTGGGGGTTGTCGTTCCACTAAGCAAAGCAGGTGTGATGATGACTGCGCCCATATTGAGTGAATAATTCAGGACGAGGTCTTTGGGTTGAGCATTCAAGGGACCACTTATGTCGGGGATTTGTACACTATATTGGGGGATGGCCGTCATCGTGCTTCCATCCGCAGGAAAGGTCGGGGCACTTGTCAACATAGTCACATTTGCTGGTGATGAGGATGAAGTCCCTAAAAGAGGGGTGGTGGTCAGTGCCCCATTGTAGGTATATTTTGCTCCCAAGTAGGCGGTGATTCCTGTGATTGTGTTGGCTGCCAGGCCGGTACTGCTTAAATAGATGTCAGCTGGGGTGGAGGTAAACTGAAAATTGGACCCTAAATACTTTGTCAAGGAACTCAGATCGTAGCTTCCCGAGCTAGGGAATGTCCCACTGTAGCCACCTGTTTGGGGGCTGACACTGGCGTCTGTCCACGTGGTAACGGGAGTCAAACTCGCAGAAAAATTGAGAGTAGAGCCTGGGGTGATATTGTAGAGGGTCAATTCCCCCAAGGAAGCATTCCAGCTTTTGGGTTGAAGAGTGACAGCAAGGTCAATGACCCAGGCCCCCGCACCATAATTGTTGGAAGGAACGTATTTATAAGGAGTCGTCGTCGTACCGTTAACGAAAGTTGGTGTCGAGGTGCTGCCCGAAATGAGCGTTTGGGTTTGATTGATACCAAAAGCTTGCGAAACCACCGACATCGACATGTCGTTCCCAGGGGGCAGATTGTTCGTAAAGCTGAGGTCAAAGCCCACCGACGAAAAATCGATATAGTTGACCCACTGCCACATCTGTTGTTGTTGGGTGGAAAGGCTGGTCATCAAGTTGTAATCGACAGTGGTACTCGGATTAAAAGTTGATCCTGGTTTGACCGTGACCGAAGCAAAGTTATTCACGGTAATATCTGCACTCGAGTTGATTGTTGTGGGTCCTGATAGACCAGTAAAACTGGCGTTGGTAGCGGTAATGATCGTGGAACCACTTAACGATATCGTATTGGCATTGATCGTTTGGTTGGATAAATCTAAGATGAGGGTTCCTGCCCCTGTTTGGTTCAAACTCAACCCACCGGTTTGACTGATACTGACGGTAGTCGACTGGGTAAACCCTGTCCAACCACTAGGTAGACTTCCCGGGGTAACGGTAACACTACCGCCATTGGTTGCCCCGATGATGGCACTGACAAAATTGCTGGCCGCATTGAGCGGAAAGTTCGTCGCGGGAATCGTTACCGTTGAAGTAAAGTTCACCCCGCTGGCGGCAGAAACGGCAAAAGTACTAGACAGTTGGGGGGTGACACTAAAGGTATCGGTGTGTCCCAAGGTTCCCCCTGAAGTCGATATCGTCATCTGAATGGTGAAAGAATTGGGTAAGACAGTGTTCGCCAAAAAAGTTAAGCTTGCTGTGCCACCTGTATTCAGGCTTACAGAGGTTGAAGTAGAACTAAGGGTTGACCCGCCGCTGACCAGAGCAATGTTGGTGATCGACAAGGTAAACCCTGAAGTTGCACCGGTGACGGCTCCGAAAGTCAGATTTAAGGCCCCTGAGGCAACAGTGACCGAAGTAAACGATGAAATACTCAGGGGAACACTCACCGTCAGAGCTGGTGGAGAGGGCTGTCCTGTTTCACCGACCGTCGCCGTTTGTGACGAAAGCCCACTATTGACCGCACTTCGTAAAACAGAGTTGACGTCCAGTGATAAGGGTACGCTTTGGGTGTTACTCAGGGAAGGAATCGTAAAGCTCTGCGCGGGAATATTCGTGTTGATCAAACTCGACAGGTTCAAATTTGCCAAGTTGTTGCCAAAGTTAAGAGGGACGGTGAGCAAGGGGTAGTGTAAAAGATATTCTTGGGGAGTGGTGCTGGTGGCACCGGTTGGGGTGTAGTTGTAGATCGAAAGCCCTGTGGGGTTTCCCAGCATGGATTCAATTTTTGTAGGGTTGACATAGCTACTCATTTGATACGTGTATTGTCCGAGCGAAGCGTACAAGGTGGGTTTCGCCTTCACTTGGACCGATGAGATGGGAGATGAACACGCAGTTAACGCCAAGACTATGCTCAAGCCCAGACTTGGACCTAGAAAACGGAACGGGTTCATAAAATCTCCTTTAACCCCTCGGGTATTTGTATTATAACACTAAGCTTGTCAGATATCCAGAAAATCCAAATTCAAAGCTAAAAAAAGAAAAACCATATAAATGTTAATCAAGGTTAACTCTTGACCAAGCGAACTCTTTTCAGTTTACTTTGACGAAAGGAGTAAGGGATGAACGTCGCTGTCGAGAAAACCGCCAAGTTTCGGCTTTGGAACCTACTTAAGGTTTGGGGGCCCGCCTGGTTGGTGATGATTGCCGATGTCGATGCCGCCAGTGTCATTACAGCCGCTCAAAGCGGTGCTCAATATGGGACTAAACTCATTTGGTTTGTGATGGCCTTAACGGTGCCTTTATTTCTGATTCAAGAGGTGGCTGGTCGAGTAGGGGCGGTGACCGGGAAAGGGTTGGGAGAACTCATTCGGGAGCACTTCAGCAAACGAATTGCGATCCTGGCCGCGATCCCTATGGCTGTCGTCGATATTGTCAGTTATATCGTCGAGTACACCGGAGCGGCCATCGGGTTTCAAATCTTTGGGGTGTCGCCTTGGATATCCGTGCCCATAGTCTTCTTGCTTCACCTTTTAATTGTTTTTCGGCGCAAGTACGAGCAAGCCGAAAAACCTCTGTTTGTCGTTTCTGTGGTTTTTGCGGGGGCTTGGATTGCCGCCGCCTTTTTGACCCCTCACCATAACCTGACGGTAACACCGTTTTATTTTGATATGTCCCCTGGGTTTCTCTTTTTGTTGGCCGCTAATGTTGGGGCGGTGATCATGCCATTTATGCTGTTCTACCAAGCGTCGGCAACTGCCGAAAAACGCACAGGCCACGAGAACCTTTGGGCGATTCGGGTCGAAACCGCCGTGGGAGCTCTCGTCTCTGAAGTCATTATGGTCGCTATTTTAGTCGCCACCATTGGGGTCAACAGCCACGCCCTTAAGTTTGACAATCCTCGCTTGTTGTCCCAAGGGCTCGCCTCGGTGGCGGGAAGCTGGGCACCCTATTTGTTTGGTATAGGTCTCATAACCGCCTCGTTTATTGCCTTGATTGTCATTTCTTTGGGGTCCTGTTGGGGGGTAACCGAAGCTTTGGGCTGGGGGAGACACCGGTGGTTTACTTTGTACTTAGCCGAATCCATCCCTGCCGCCTTAACTGTATTGTTGTTTACCTACAATTTGATCAACTTTGCCGTGGGGATGATGGTGTTTCAGATCTTAGTTTTGGCGGGACCGGCTGTGATCCTTGGGCTTTTAGCCCGCCGAGCCGATTTAATGGGGCGTCACCGACTCAAGGGATTCAATCAGTTTTTATACTGGGGCATGCTCATTTTAATCTTTGCTACGGGCATACTGAGCGTCGTGACGATTTAGCCTGTGACGACTGAATTCCTGTCTTAACGGTTTTCCCAGTTCTGACCCAGTTTCTGGCACAACTGCTGGAGAGCTTTCTCTGCCGCCTGCCTTTGAAGATCAGAGGTTGTATCGGTGCTACCCAGCGAGGTTCCTGCAATTTTGGCAACCATTCGTGAGGACTGACCACTGGCTTGCGCCGTCGCCAAGATGACCCCACTATCGACCGAAACCAAACGAGCATCAAAAACGGCAGTCCAAAGATCATTGCTGGCGGAAACTCCACCCCAGTCGCCGGTCGAGAGTCCTTGATTCGTCAGACTAGTCAACGAGACAAATAAAAGGGCTTGGGCTCCTTGAAGTTTCAAGGGTTTGAAGTTCTGCTGACTCTCTTGAATGACTTCGTCCAACCGTGCTGTTTCCAGCACCTGAAAGGGAGTCTCGTTATACAAGTCGTTCACTAGTCCACTGTGGAGTCTTTCCGTCAACGCAGTAAAACGACTATCCCCGGTCATATTTCGAACTTGGGCGACGGCGATCACCGGGTGAGCTGCACTGGGGGGCGACGTGGTACAAGAGCTACCGCCTATCAAAAAAAGTACCCACAACAGGGGGAAGGTTTGCCTGGTGAAGATACGGTTCAGGTTCATTCTGGTGACAGAATACGCGAAATTTTCTGGTTTTGCCATAAAACTTTTTAAAAAGTTCTGTATACTGGCAAAATGGACCTCTTGGACAAGAAAGTCACAGCAGATTGGATCGATGTCCGTGAAAAGCTCACGGCTCAGACTCGTCTCAAAGCCTACTTAAAACTCGACCAAGAAGGGCTGAACGCAGAAGCCAAAGTCCTACGTACGTGTACTTTGGGAGGGCCTGTCGAATATAAGCGAAAACTCCTTCAAGCTGTTTTTAGCTTTTTGACCCGCTTGGAGTTCCAGACCCCCGCACAACAAGAGATTGAGGAACGTGAACTCGTTTTGCGCCAGCTGATCTATGTGAATAGTCTCGAGTATCAGTTTGTTCTGGGGCAATTGAAGCCACAACGAGAGACGAGTTCTGAGGGCTCTTCGACCTCGGGAGGGTCGCCACCAGTGCCCTTAGACGAGATTGTCCGAGAAGTAACGGCACGGTTGAACGCCAACCCCGAGCTAGCCAAGGATTCACGGGTTAAAACGATTTTAATGGAAGTTCAGCTCTACAAAAAAGAGTACGATCAGTTCAAGCAACTTTCTCCGAAAATTCCGGATGACAGAGCTGCCGGCTTTCTCGCCAACTTTCAAAAAAGAATTTCGGATATCGTCGGCGCTATTCGTGGGCAATATGAAGAGCTTTTAGTCACAGATCGGCAAGAGCTGGCCGGAGAGCTTTCTAAAAAAGAGGAGGAGGTATTTCTGGTCCCTGGTTTGAACCGGCTTTTGACCGCCCAGACGCAAGAGTTATCCCTCTTGAGATCAACGGTCAATTTTGCCCTTCAGGAAGGTTATCAGATGCGCTCCCTTTTGGTACGGCTGACTAACCGCAAAGACCCCGTGTTAGCTTTGGTCGAAGAAGAAAGTCGGTTGTGGGAGTCTTGGGGGCGACAGATCAAGGTCTCGGACGTCAGCATCCGCCTTGTCCGAAACATGGCGCAAACCCTTCAGCGCTAGTATCTTCATCGCCAGTAAGTGGTTAAAAGGTTGATGAGTTGGTGCTGATCGGCCTGGTGCGCTGTTTCGCGTACTGAATGCATAGCCCAAAGCGGGATTCCCACATCAATCGCCGCCAAATTGGCAGAGGCCGCCAAAAGAGGCCCCACCGTACTGCCGGGAACTAAATCGGAACGCATAATGTACTCTTGCAAGGGCCCCTCGTACGAACGAGTTAACCAGCGAAAACGAGCCTCGGTTTCGGCTGTTGTGGCATAACTCTGCCGAGCCGAGGTCTTAAGGACTGGGCCTCCGCCTAAGACTGGCGCATAAGCAGAATCATGACGATCTGAGTAGTTCGGGTGCAGACCGTGAGCGGCATCGACACTGACTAAAAAAGATGAACTTTGTTGTCGATAGACCTCTGCAGGGGTGAAGCCTTGGTTCAAACGATCTAATAAACGTGGTAGAAGGCCAGAGTCTGCCCCCCAAGCGGTTCGAGAACCAATTTCTTCATGATCCAAAAAGAGGGCGAGTCGCCAAGCCGGAGAACTTGTCGAGGCGGTTAACAGGGCTTCCGCGAGGGCTTGGCACCCTGCCAGATTGTCGAGACGGCCAGATTGCAATAAGCCAGAAGCCCCTAAGGATGCACCTTGTGTATCAACCAAAAAGAGATCAGCCGCCAGAAACTTTTCGGGATCTTCAGACAACCGTCGGGAAGCCCAGTCTTTCCAGTGGGTAAAGGAAGGAACATCGGCTAAGGCATTTAGTTGAGTTTGAGGGTCTAAAGCCGTCCCTTTGTTGGCTTCACGATTATAATGGATGGCTAAATTGGGAATCACCGCGAGACCTTCGGTCCGAAGTCGGCGCGAGCGGGGTCCTGTTTCGGCATGAAACCAAACTTGACCCGCAACCCCTAACGTGCGGTCTGTCCAGGTCGCTAACAGGGGACCTCCATAGACTTCGACACCCCAACGGTGAAGATTATGGGGGAGGGGATGGTGAGCATTTAACTTGAGTTTCAATCCTGGGGAATCTGTATGAGCCGCCGCAATCTTCCAACCCGTAGGGGCGTCCCCTGCGGTGAGAGCCACTACGCAACCAGGTCCCCAGTGCAGGATATACCCGCGTCCGGATTCTAAGTGCCACTCTTGGGCGGGGTCCAAGGTTTGCCAGCCTTGATCTTGAAATAAATGCACTAAGTTGTCAGCGGCAAAAACACTGACCGGGGAAGTGTCGAGGAATTCGACGAGGTCGAGATGACTCATGGGGGGAACTCCTGATCTCATGGCTGGGCCACCGGGAATAACACGGTCAAAGCCCGAATCAGCAACGAAACACTGCCAGGACCTTCATCCGAAACCCAAGTATGGCCAAACACGGTTTGATCGGCACGACCAGCTTGACGTACCGGGGTATCGGCAGTTCCCCAGCCGGCGAGAAGGGTATTGAGGGGGTCAGAAAGCGTGCGGTAGTGGGCATCAACCCAAGGTTTAAGAAACCCTGTCAGGTCGCGGGCGAAGGTGCCCGAAACAACCTCGGCAAAGGGAACTTTGACGACGATCAGTGGTCTAAGGGTATTGGCAGTAAACGAGGACGCAAAAGGGGTTCCCCATTCGTCGATTTCGGCCGGTGTTCCCGTAGCGGGGGAATCTGCCAAGTAAAGAACCGGATAAGACGCCGCAAGATTTCGTAAATAATCCGGCGGTAAAAGGATTTCAAGGTTTATCCCCTGAAGTTGAGGATACAGGTCGGGATCAATAACGTTGAGTCGAGCTTGGGCAAGTCTCAGGTCGGGGATAACATTGACCCGAGGGGTTGAAGCGACAAAGGGATTAAACGGGTCTAAGCGCTTTTCTGTAACACCAAGTCGGTGTACCTGGTAGGTATAGGTGACCTCATCCGGAGCATAAATTTTATAGACTTTATAAAAAATGGGACTGTCACGAAAGCGAAGCATTTTGTCCGGCTCGCCTTTATGAAAGTTGGCTTTGAGGTCAACTTCGTCAGCTTGATGGGTAAAGTCATAATACACAAAGGTAACTGTGCGGTCTGAGATCAACGGGGTTTTTTGATTCCCCAACCAGGAATTCCAAACTCGAACCAGATCGTCGTCTGGGCCGTTAGCTGGCCAATGGTGAAACAATTCTATCAGCCTTTCGTCGGTTTCATCAGAGCTCAGGGCCAAAACATGATGCAAGTACACCGGCTTAGGCCCCGTACAAGAGGCAAAGGAAAGACCGGCTAACAAAACGAGAAGCAGTCTCATGGCCGAAAAGTACTCCCGAAGGCTAGCTCTTGTCAAAGCAGACCCTTGCCAAAGCTGGGGAAAACCGTCACAACAAGGCTATGGAAAGAACGTTTTGCTTGATTAAGCCTGATGGCGTCCGCCGCGGAGTGGTTGGCCAGATTTTAGAGCGCTTTGAGCGCAAGGGGTTAAAAATTGTTGCCCTCAAGTTAATGACCCCTAGTTCAGAACTGGCAGGACAACATTATACCTACGAAGATATTGCGGTCCGTCACGGGGAAGCCGTACGTAATGCTTTGATCCAGTTTTTGACCTCGGGGCCCGTGGTGGCCTTTGTGGTAGAAGGGGTGAGTGCCATTGAAAACGTGCGTACGCTCTGCGGGGCGACAGAACCCCTTAAAGCGGCACCGGGAACGATCCGAGGCGATTTTGCCCACCATACTTTTGCATTAACTAAGTCACTAGGAGAATCCGTCCGCAATCTGATACATGCCTCGGCAAATGCCCAAGATGCTGAACGAGAGTTGGCTTTATGGTTTGCCCCCGCAGAACTGGTAAATTACCGACGTGCGGACCAAAATGAGCATTTTCTCGATTAAGCTCAGCCCATTTTCGACTAAGCTCAGCCCACAAGCTTAAGGTTTCAACGCTTTTAAAGCTTCCACAAACCGGTGGGCCCAAGTTTCGGCTAACGTCAGGTCCAAGCCGGCAAGGGTATCGAGCTTAAGTGACGGTAAAAGGATGCGGGCCCCTTGGTTTCGCATCCGTGTTTCGAGAATCTCAACGGCTCCGCAGGGAACGGGGTAGCTGGAACTGCCGCAACCCAAAGCCGCTGCCGGTAAGCCTTGAAAGTCCCAGTCCCGCCAGCTCCGCTCCAACTGATCCCATTGAGGATGAAGGTCGCCAACGCCGTAGGTGGGGCTGGCAGTGAGGAGGAAAGGGTGTTCTCGAGGGTCTCCTTGGTACTCGGCGGCGTTGGTTAGTTCGACGGGAAACCCTGAGTCGCCGAGAACCTCGGCAACAGTTTGGCAAACTTGAAGGGTTCGGCCTGTGCGACTGGCCCACACCAAAAGCCCGGGCTTGGGGGAAAGGGATTTGTCTTCGCTGGTCATAGTTTCACCTGGAGAAGGCTCAACAGAAGCGCAGAGCTCCCCGTCAAAGCGATGAATAGCCACCCCCCAGGGGTAGTCCTCAGACGAGCGGTGGCGGGCTGGGATTCCTCGACTTGGTAGGCTGTTTCAAGGAGTCGGTCTAGGCTAGACCAAAAGTTTTTAGGGTCAAGAGCTTTTCGGACTTCGAGCAAACGTTCGTAGTAGGCAAAAGTTTGCCCCCACAACTGTCCCCAGGCCCCTGGAAACTTTAAATGACGGCTGACAGAGGCCAGGGATAGAAAGATCAAGCCACACAAGGTGAGCCCCTTAGCCAGTCCTTCACTCAAAGCTCCTTCCGTAATTAGAAAGTTGCCCCACTGAAACAGCACCTTGCCAAAGGGGACAAAGAGATTAAAAACTGTCACAGAAAGGACTAAAAACGCAAAGTATAAAAAACGGATTTTTTTGCCTGCCGCGAGAGCTAAGACCGCACCCAGCCCGGTCAAAGTTAGCCTAAGTAACCAGTTTTGACTCAACGCTAAAAGCGCGATCAGGCCAAGGCCCCAGACCAGCCGAGTCCCTGGGGCGATATAGCGATGCAAGTGATCAAGCCGTGCCATACGCGACCTTTTTCCACCATTGTGACTTTTGTGTAAAAGTTTGAGCCATCAACCCGATCGCAAGACCGCTTCCAGTCCCCAACCCGTAGAACAAGGGGGCAATCACCAGCGAGGTGGGGCCAAAAATGAACTGGATCGACAAAAGGATTTGCACGGTATTGCTGGCCAAGGCTCCCGCCAAACCGAGGCTGACTAGCGATGATCGACGTCCCAGGAACGAAAAACGCCTGAAAAGGCGGTGCAAACCGACCATGACGAAAAACGAGGCCGTCGAACCGGCCAAAGAAAATAAGAACACATAACTCGCCAACGTGCCGTTGACCAGGGCTTGGCCTGCCACTTTGAGGGCTAACAATAAGGCGAGCTCACGAAAGCTCAAGGTATCTAAACCGGCTAACAGGGGCAGGTTGGCTAAACCTAAACGAAAAAATGGCACTGGTTTGGGAAAAAGGTATTCGATGGTAGAGAGAAATAGCGACAAGGCCCCTAAAAACGGGAGGAGTCGGGGTTCGACACGGGGTGAGACCTTAATAGGTTGTGGCATCTAACCCTCCAACCGGCGGGGTTCCGCTGATGCGAACAAAAACGTGGTTCGGCAGGCAGGCAACCCATTGTCCTACCCGAGAAATCTTCCCCATTTTGATGCAAATTTTGTTTTTACAGGGGGAATCTGAAACCCAGACCTGTGAGGGCAGTCCTGGCTTGGCCTGGACTTGGACATCGGTAACTCCTAAAGGACCCAAAGCTTCAATGGTGCGCGTCGTTGTTAAGGGATAAACCCAGACACCTTGATCGGTTTGAACCTCTAGTCGAGGTTGGGTAGCGGAAGGGGATGCCACGGCCCAGGCTGTGACAGAGGTCAAAAGAAGACCCACCGCTAACCAGACGAAATCAAAAAACTTCATTCTTTTTCTGTTGTATCACAAGGGGGGCGTTTAAGCAAGAAGTGGGAGTATCCTCAAGAAGCCCTGCAAGAAAAAGCATGAACCACTTTGCGAAGCGAGGTTTTCCGAATACTTTGGAGAGATCGTAGAAACAGGAATACGCCGTCACAGGAGGACGAGGATGACAGAATGGAATTTAGAGCGGATTCTTCCCCGACTTCTCGAAAGTGGTCGTTTAGCCCTGTCCTATTTCGACGCCCCGGTGAAAGAGTTTAAAAAAGATCATTCGATTGTGACCGTAGCCGACCGTTCCGTAGAAGCCTTTTTAACCGAAGAGTTCAACCAGCCTCAGCAGGGGTCTTTTGTCTTGGGCGAAGAAACGATTGAAAGCCAATCTGAAGAATACCTGGCACGGGCCTTCGAGCAAGACGCCTGGGTGATTGATCCTATCGATGGAACGGCCCCGTATGCAAACGGTTTGCCGACCTGGGGTGTTTCTTTGGGGTGGATGCGTCAAGGCGTGCTGAAAGAAGGAGCGGTGTTTCTACCCGCCTTAGGGGAATTGTATTATACCGATAAAGGGCAAGTGTTTCGTGAAAAAACCGGAAGTGACCCTGATCTTTGGAAAAGTCGACCGGGGACGCCACAGAAACTCACTTCGCCACCTCCAGAACTTTTGCCAGGGAGCATGCTGTCGATCAGTCAACAGTTATCCCGACGCGGCAATTACCGCCTGCCGTTCTACATCCAAGTCACAGGTTCGACCGTCTACAATTTAGTCAAGTTGATCTCAGGCTCTTATAGTGCTGCCGTTACCAAGTTTAAACTTTGGGATTTTGCCGCCTGTCTCCCGATGGTTGCCAACTTGGGATGGGTGATGGAGTTTCACGGGGGGGGAACCATGGGCTTGGATATGAACGCGGGTGTACTACGCCGTCATATCAACGACCCCAACCGCTGGGAAGCCAGGGATGAGGTGATTTTTGCTCCAACCAGTGAGGCTGCGGCTTATTTGAGAGCTGGGACTTCGCCGGAATAAACTTTGGTCAGAACCTCGGGTAACTCCGCAAGATTTCGAATGACTGCGGTAGGATGAACTTGCGGAATGACCGGTTCTTCACCTTGCACAAACCAAATGCTGGGGATTCCGGCGTTGTTGGCTCCTTGGATGTCACTGGTCAGGCTGTTGCCCACCATAACAAAGCCTGGGGCTGTCGGGTGCTTGGCGCGAACAATCTCGAAAATGCGGGGGTCAGGTTTGCCGATTCCATGATCACCCGAGACGGTCACACTAGAAAACCAAGACTCTAAACCGCATCGGTGTACTTTGCTCCATTGCAACTCGGGGGCGCCATTCGTGAGCAGGGCAAAGTCCCAAGCGGGACTGAGTGCCGACAGCACCGAAGCGGCTTCGGGGAACGCATAGTACCGTCGTCCTCTCAACGAGGCAAAATCCTCAGCAATGGCTAGGATCAAGTCAGGATCCGTAAAGCCAAATTCTCGTAAGGTTTGTCCCCAGGCTTGTTGGCGATAACCGGGGATATCTCTTCGTAAAGCGTTAAGTTCTGGACTTGCGCCGCCAAAATCTCCCCATAAGCCTTCTTGGGCACTGATCCCGATTTGTCGGCACCAGGAGTAGGACGGGAGGGCTTCGAAGGCGGACTGTGAAGTTCTTTGAAAGACCTTCCAAAAGGATTCGGGTTCTACCCCGAGAAAGGCTGTACAAAAGTCGACAGCTCGTCGGGTCATGAGGTCTTGAACAATCAACGTATCATCTAGATCAAAAATCACAACGGGTTTCATGGGTAGTTCACCATACCCGAAAGGCGCTTATTGGACAACGAGGTAAGCTCCGTCACCCGAAGTGGGAGTAAAAGCGGCCCCCTCCACCGGTTGGACCGAAACCACCACCATGGACGGTGAAGCTTGCGTCACTCGACCCCTCGCGACCAGATCGTCGGCAGTGCCCCGGCGATGATGAATTTCGATCATTTGACCGACTTGAGCTTGAACCCTAGTCAGCGGCTCAATCACGGCGGTGTTGCCATCCAGGTTGACAATAGAGCCGACAAAGCGAAGGGTAGAGGTGTCGATTTTAGCTTCAATAGCCCCTTTGCTAAGAAGGTTTTGTATCGCCATCAAGACCTCGCGATACTTGGTGTCGTCTTGGGAAAGTGAGTTGGCTTTGTCTTGTGCGGCTTTGGCATCCGAATTATTCCCCTGAAGGTATGAGGTAAACGAAAGAACATCGTCGAAGGCTTGATGGCGGACTTTGTTGGGGTCGTAGGGCTTTGTTCCGGCATTATAGATGGCCAGGGCACTGTCAAAGTTCGGGAAGAGAGTTTGGGCGTCTTCTGTAGCAAAAGTTTGTAAAAAGTCTTTGGTTGCGTCGTCAAAACGGGGTGCGCCCGGAGCTTTGAGGGCGCTAAAGGCGGAATCTTGGTACTTGTGATACAAAGCGGCGAGGGTATTCCACTTGGTTTGATAGGGTAGGAGAGAGGCCACTTGTTTTTCGAGTTCAGCGGTTTTGCCGCTTTGGTCACCCGTAAGGTTTTTGATCTTGGCGAGTTGAGCTTCGTCTTTGGCGATCTCGTCCTGATAGGCTTTCCATGCCGCATTGATGCCATCTTTCAAGGCTACCGAACTGACTCCGGAATGCAGAAGTTCTAACTCTGCGGCAGGACCTTTTTTCACGGCTAAGGCCTTGGCCTGCGCCAGGAGTGCTTCAATTTGAGCTTGTTCTCGTCGTGTTTGTTCTTCGCGTAAGAGCTGGAAGGCGTGTTCAATTTCGGGAACTCGGCTTACCGCCAGAGCCGCTAAAGCGGCGCGCTGGTCAGCTTTGGCTTGATCGGCTTGTTTCATTCCTTGAAGGAAGGCTTCGAAGCGAGGGTCCTTACCTCCGTTTTTCATGGCATTCAGAGCAATCTGTAAGGAGGCGGTGACGACGAGTCCCGTTTGAGCCCTCTGTTGCACGGCGGTCAAGTCGGCTTGCTCGGCCTGTCGGTACAATTCTTTTAAATTATTCAGTGCCGTTTGGGCTGTGATGAGATGACCTTCCAGAAAGGCACGGTGCAGTTCCTTGTATAAGGCCGAACTTTGGCGAAATAAGAGGTCCAGCTCATCGCGCTCGCGTTGCAATACGGCCAGTCGTTTTGCCACAACTTCTGCCTGACGGGTTTGGGTGGAAGCGTTGGATTGGGCTGAATTCAATTGATCTTGAAGGGCCTTGAGCTCACGAGACCTCTGATCAATTTGCTCTTGCGCTTGTTGTCGGAACTGTTGAAGTTGACGTTCAAATTCGGCATTTTTTTGGGCTTCCAGCGCTTTAAGCCGCTGTTCAACTACTGCTGGCGAAAGTCCTTCTGCGAGCAATTTCTGGCGTTCAGCCTCTATCTGTTGTTCAAGTTCGGCCTTAAGTTTTTTGGTTCGCTCGTCGACCTGAGCTTTCATCGTGAGGGTTAAATGTTCTTTTTCTTGGGCAAGACGGGCCAAGTTGTCTTGAATAGAGCGGATTTCTTGGTTTTTCTCTGCGAGCTTGGCTTGGGATTCTTCCATCACCTTGGCCAGCAGGGTCCCTTCCGCCGAAAAAAGCTGATTCGTTTTAAGACTAAGGGTTTGTTGGCGCGATTTAAACCAGGCATCGGCGGCAAACCACCCCCCGGCAATTAAAAGAAGAGCGAGAACATTGATCAAAACGGGGAAAAAAATACCACGTTTACGAGGCTTGTAGGCCTCGTAGTCTGTTGACGACAGCCGAGAGGCGTTTGCCACCTGGTCAATCTCTTCGAGAATCTTGCGTCGTTCATCCTCGCTATACATGGACTCCATGTACGCTTGTTCGGAATCTAAGATTGGTGGCTGTGCATTGCTCATAACGTCTTACCTCACTTTCGGCCAAAAACACTAAGAAATAAAGTCCTTCAGTGAGCTTTCGTCAGTGCCGATTCTGTCAGAAGAATGAGTATCCGCCTCAAAATCATTTTGATCGTTCTTCCTCTTTTAACGGCCACCTTGATGTTGACGGGCTTTGCGGCGGTGTTTTCTGCTGAGACGGGTATTACCAAGGTTGCCATCGAATTTTTGGGGTTTAAAGCCGAAGAAGTCAAAAAGAACGCCGACAGCCAGTGGAATCTGCTGGTAACCAACCATTTAACCAGCAATCCGCAGTACGTTGAGGTGACCAAACAGGCTGTTCAGAGTTTTGCTAAAAGCGTGATTCGTTCGGACACCGAACTGATTTTTGCTTTGGATCAAACCGGTAAGGTGGCGATGTCGACCCGACAGATTAAATGGTTGCCGGGCGAGTTGACGGCTTTGCGCACCATGGAAAAAGCCAAAATAACCGGGTGGCAGACCTTTACCTCCGAAGGGCGCGAACGTGTTGCCCAAATCTTCTTTTTTGAACCTTTTGGCTGGTATGTGGTGGTTTCAGAAGCTCGAGACACCTTTTTCCAGGGTGTGCGGGAAATCAATCTTCAAAATTATTTGATTCTTGCCGGCTCTTTGATCTTTTCGTTTTTACTTATGCTGTTCTTTTCGACGTACCTGACCCGACCCGTGTCGAAGATGGTCAGGACCATGCGTGAGATCATTCAGGACAACAACTTAACTCGTCGTGTCGATGTGGAGTTTCAAGACGAAATTGGACGGATGGCCCAAACCTTCAATTTGATGTTATCTGAGTTGGAACGGGCCTATGGGCAAATCAAAAACTTTGCCTATCAGTCGGTTTTGGCCAAAAAGACCGAACAGAAAATTCGCAATATTTTTCAAAAATACGTTCCCGCCGACGTCATCGACGAAGTTTTGGGTAATCCTGAGTCGATGCTCACCGGAGAGAATCGCCAAGTCGCCATTTTGTTTTCCGATATACGAGGCTTTACCACGATTTCAGAATCTATGAGACCAGATGAATTGGTGACCTCGCTCAATAGGTACTTTTCGTTGATGGTCGATATTATCGTGGCCCGGAACGGAACGGTAGACAAATATATCGGCGATGCCATTATGGCCTTGTTTGGTGCCCCCATCCGAAGCGAAAACGACTCACTTTTGTCGGTTTTAGCTGGGTTGGAAATGGCTCAAGCGTTAGAAGTTTTTAACGACGAGCAGAAAGCGAAAGGGAAAAAAGAATTTCACATTGGCATCGGGATCAATTACGGTGAAGTTACAGTGGGGAACATCGGGTCCGAGAAAAAGATGAACTATACCGTTATCGGAGATAATGTGAACCTGGCGTCCCGCTTAGAAGGTTTAACTAAGAAGTATAAGCAAATGTTGCTGTTCTCAGATTCTGTGTACCAAAGGGTAGGCCGTTACGTGTACTGCCGGATGGTGGATAAAGTGGTCGTCAAAGGGAAAACTCACGGCGAGAACATCTACACCGCTCGCCGAACCCTCAATGAGTTAGAAAAGACCGGCTGGGCTACCTGGCATTCAGGTCTGGACGCCTATTATCGCCGTGATTTTGCCAGGGCTCGTGCCTTGTTTTTAGAAGTCGCAGAACGTTGGATACCTGGTGATACCCTGGCCTTGGACTTTGCCCAACGAGCGGCAGGTTTTCAGGTCACCCCCCCCGAGCCTGGGTGGGTCGGCCTCGAAGTCATGCACGAAAAATAACTCTGTGCACGAAACAGAAATTTCCTGCTCAGGAAATGAAAAAATTCTGCTCAGGAAACGAAAAATTCCTGCTCAGGAAATGAAAAAATTCCACTCGGGAAATAAAAAATTCCTACTCGGGAAATTGGCCAAATAAAAACCACCCCATCGATAACGTTAAAGATGGGCTTCAGACGTTAAAAGGGCCAGAAAGGCAAGGAGGGCCGTGGTAAGTGAAATCCCCGCCCCCAGTTTGTCCGCATCGACAAGGCGTTGGTTGTAGGGTGTGGAAGGCGTTGTCGTTGCTCCCGCTAAAAAGAAAAGGCTACCGGCCGCACTGGCAAGGGTCACCGCCAGGCTAGCGTCCCGAAGGGGGTGCCATAAGTTCGAAGCGAGGGAATTCGTGTGCGAGGACTTTGGTTTCGGGAGATTAGCCAGGGCCACATCCCGAAGGGCTTCGGTTCTCAAAGCCATGGTATCATCACCAGTTTCGTGGTATTTCTTTTGCAATTCTTTGAGGGTAGCCAAGTCTGAAGCAGAAAGGGTGCGTCCATCGACAATTTGTTGGGCTGCGGTATCAAAGACTTGCCGCAGGGTCATCCGGGTTAAATCGAGAGAGTCGGCCAAAGCTGTCCCCGCCAACCCTGCGGCTAGAAGAAAAATCAGAAGGGGCTTCTTCATGGCGCACTTCCTTTCGCAGCGGCCGCAATTTTGTCCTCAAGAACTAAAATTTGGTGTTCGATTTCTGGACGGGCAAATAAAGGATCGAGAAAAGCCATGTGCTGGAGATGGTACAAGGCGCGGACATAGTCGCCAGAAGCCTCTTCAAGATCTGCGGCCGCTTTGCAAGCTTTATCATAATAGGCGGCTTGTTGCAGAACATCGGCCACCAGCCGAAATTCTGACAAAGCCAAGGTGCGTTCCCCTTGTATCGCATGAATCCTTCCTAAGAAAAACCAAGAACCGGGGGTCTGACTGGCCTCGGGGTAGTCGTGCGTGACTTGGGTAAAAGCGGCGGCGGCAGCCTCGAGTTTGCCAGATAAAAGGAAATCTTGTCCTTCTTGGAAGAGTGTTGAGGCCACATGCCGGGCTTGGGGTAAGGGAGCCGGGAGGGCATGGCTTTCGTGAAGAAAGCGGATTTTGGCGGCATTCAAGCTAAAGGCCCACAGAACATCGCCAAGGGTCAATCCCCAGCTGGTGACGGTGGCCGGTGAAAACGGAAAGGCTTGCCCTCGGTTGACCGTGGCATCACCCAAAGTAGCCAGAATGCTCAGGGTGGACAGGACGGGAATACTCCAGGCGGTGGCTTCTAATAAAGGCTGATCCGGAAATATGGGGTCAAGGTGGATTTTGCCCTGAACCGTTTTAAGCTCCCAGGGGCCCGAGGGAATGGAAAACTCTTTGCCTTCGGTGTTAATACTTTGGCCGGATTGCCAGAGGTGTGAGTTTTCAGGAAAAGCAAGCGTGACCGTAGAGGGGTCGAGTGAAACTGGAATGACCACAATTTTTCCTGAGAGAAGGTCAAAGGTTCTCGACCAGCTTTGGTACCCTTTTTTCGAAAGCCTCACGGTGTGTTGCCCCGGGGGTAACCCCGACAAGTACGAAGGTGTTGCCTGGGTTAAGGGGTGACCATCCCATTGGATAGTCGCCCCCAGTGGTGTGGACTCGAGAAAAACTCCTGCCGTAGAGGAGGCCGTGGGAGCGGTCAAATTTTGTGCGGAAAGGGAACCGCTCCAAAGCAGAGCCAACACCCAAGGGGCCACAAGGCACTTCATGTACTTCACTATAACTCAGCTGGAGGCTTCACGCCAGCGACCTGGGGCCGGATCAGGCTTGTTCCCAAAAAGTAAGTTTCAAACGACTCGTCGCGAACCGCCTTGGGACGAAGAATCTTGGTTTGCCGAAATAAGCTGTTCAGGCGTTCCAGTAAGGCTTTCTCGTCACCGCCCTGAAAGATTTTGGCTAAAAGACTGCCGCCGGGAACCAGAACCTGTTCGGCCACTTCGATCACTCGTTCTACTAAGCGGTAAGAACGGGCCGTGTCTACGGTGCGGTTTCCGGTAGTGGAGGGGGCGGCATCGGACAAAATTACCTCGAAAGGGCCTTTGTCCTTGAGGATGTTCAGGGAACTTTCGTCGAACAAATCGCCTTGGAAGAAAAACGCATTGGCTGGGAAAGTCTTAAGCTTGACGGGAGCGAGATCAATGCCGACCAAAAAGCCTGTCCCTTCCAGCAGTTTGAGGGTGTACAGCGACCAGCTCCCTGGGCTAGACCCCACATCCAGCACGCGAAGATTCTTTTTCAGAAGCCCGGTTTTCTGTTGAATTTCTTCGAGCTTGTAGACTGAGCGGGCCGGGTAACCTTCCCGCTGAGCCTTTAACGCATAAAAATCTGGTTTTTCACGTCCCATTTTCTGCGGACTCCTTGACGGTCGGTACCCTTACAGGCGAAATTCGCGCCATGACCATCGACAAGTATACCCAAAGGCTAGAAAAGATTGAAGCTTCTTTAACCCGTGTTTTACCCCCCTCAGCAGACGCGGCTTGGCTTTCGGCTGTGGCGGGAGAATCCCTCCTGGACGTCCGCCCCGAGGCTTTTAACGATATCACAGCTCCATCGTGGGCCCTTTTGAAGAGAGGTGGAAAACGTTGGCGGTCTTTAGTGATGGTTTTGGGGTACGAACTGGCAGGCGGAGAAGCTGAAGATATTTATGAGCTGACTACCCTTGTGGAACTCCCGCATACTGGAAGTTTGATCATCGATGACATCGAGGACAAGGCCGTTGAAAGGCGCGGGGGGCCAGCTATCCACCTGCAGTTTGGTATAGATAAGGCCATCAACGCCGGAAACTTTTTATATTACGAACCAACCTATTTGATCGAACAGAGTCGTTTGGACGACGCCGTCAAGCTTCGTTTGCTGGTCTGCTACTTAAGGGTCATGAGACGCCTGCATTTTGGGCAGGGCCTGGATATTCAGTGGCATAACGATCACGATTTTATTCCCTCGCGTTCTGAGTACCTGAGAATGTGCCGCTACAAAACAGGCGCTTTATCTCGTTTAGCCGCCGAAATTGCCTTTGCGTCAGCTGGCCGGTCAGACCTGGAAGCCGAGGCCTTTGGACGCCTTTGGGAAGACATCGGGGTGGGGTTCCAGATCTTAGATGATGTGAAAAACTTGGTTTCTGGTAACCCTGGGAAGCAAAGGGGTGACGACATTGTAGAGGGCAAAAAAAGCCTGCCCGTCTTGTGTCATGCGGCGGCAACTCCCCAAGCTGGACGGGATGTCTTGGAAATTTTCCGTCTCGTGGAGAGTTTGCGGACTGCTGGAAAGCCCTTTCAAACAGAAGTGGAAAGGGCCATTACCTTGATGGAGAACTCTGGAGCGATTGATGAGGCAAGAGCCCTGGCAGAAAGCCTTTTGTCGCGTTCGGCAGCTCTTTTGCGTTCGGGTTACCCCAACACTGAGGCGAGACAAAGTCTGGAAGACCTCCTAGAAAGCTTTTTCCAGGGGGCTAATCGATGAGTCCCCAGTTGAACAAGCGACCTTTTTGGCAAAGACTCCTGCCCTTTCGGTATTTTTACGCGACGCTTGGGGTGATCGCCCTCAACCTGTTGGTGTTTTTGTGGAATCAGATGGACCCCAATAGTCGCGGCTTACTGGCCTTAAATGCGACCGCTGTGTGGGATTATGGGGCCTGGTGGCAGGTATTTACCTATATGTATGTGCATGCCAACTTGACCCATATTCTGTTCAATATGCTGGGTTTGTTCTTTTTTGGTTTAGCCTTAGAACACAATTTAGGAAGCTGGGAATTTCTTTTGTTCTACCACGTGGTGGGCTTACTATCAGGGGCCTTTTCTTTGGGGTTGTATTCGCTTCTTGGCTCGGATGTTTGGTTGATGGGGGCTTCTGGGGCCATTTTTGGCGTCATGTTGGCCTATGCGACCTTTCGTCCCAATGACAGGGTGTTGGTTTTTTTTATCCTTCCCCTAAGAGCGATCACCATGGTCCTGGCCTTTACAGTTTTTGAGGTGGTCTCGCAAATCATGAATCCATACTCGGGGATCGCCCATTTAACGCACTTAGCGGGGTTCTTTTTTGCCTTTTTCATCCTTTGGGGCCGCTATGGGGTGAATCCCTGGCAAGTGATTCGGCATCAAGACAAGTTTTTATGAAATTTTTATGAAAAGACCCTACGATGAATAAACTGGTTTTGACCTGCCTTTTGCTGGGCTTTACGAGCGTTTTATGGGCACAGTCCGATCTTGGGGTTGATATGCTTCAGGCAGAAGTCTGGGCCCCTTTAACAGCCCAAAATCCTGGTGAGTTAACCCCACCTCCGCCACCTTCTACGTTGCCGATACAGCTTTTAAAAGAGGCTCG
>DAIDJJ010000012.1:0-27448 GCA_027451385.1 Spirochaetales bacterium
CTATGGTGCACGCTCACCCCACGATTTCCGAAAGCGTTATGGAAGCCGCTCGTGGAGTGGAAGGCTGGGCGATTCACATTTAGCGTTTATTGGTTAAACCATCCGAGAGGATTAAAGTGACAAGGCTGCCGCCGGGTGTGTTAGCGACCTCAAGCCGACCACCGTGGCGGACAGCATATTCCCTGACCAGGGATAACCCTAAGCCCGAACCGCTTTCCCCATTCGTCCCATGATGGCTCGAAACCAATTTTCCCTGACCGGACAGCCGGAGTTCTTCTAAGACGGAGGTGGGAAAACCATTTCCTTCATTCTCAACATAAACACAAGCCCCTACTTCGTGGGGGCCACCCCCGACCACGATTTTGCCGCCCGAAGGCGTAAACTTTGCAGCGTTCGAAACCAGGTTGCGGATAGCCGCCAACAGCATCCGACGGTCTCCCACCAGCACGAAGGGCATAATCGCAAAGGATAAGTTTTGTCCTTTGGCTTGAATGGCAGCTTCGAGGGGAGCTGCGGCTTCACGGGCTAATGTCTCGAGGTTAAGCGGTTCTGGAGTAAACGCAATCGACCCCCCTTTCACTAAGGCCCACTCCAAGAGGCTTTCAACCAAATGATACACTTGGCGAGCTGAACGAGAAACGGCACTGATGGTACCTTGCAATTCACTACGACTAAATTGAGAAATATCAGAGGAGAGGAGACTTAAAAGGCCGAGAATACCTGAAAAAGGAGATCGTAAGTCATGGGCAACGACGGTCAATAAATGGTCTTTTTCTTCATTGAGATTGCGCCAGCGTTGATTGGCTAAACGAAGTTCCAAGTTCGTGGTTACTTGCTTGGCAAGAATTCGCAAAGCTTCTTTTTGTTCCTCGGTTAATTGGCGGGGGACACGGTCAATGGCACACAAAGTCCCCAAGGCAAAACCGTCCGATGTGATTAAGGGTTGTCCAGCATAAAAGCGAATTTGGGGGTCTTGGGTGACCAAGGGATTGTCGGCAAACCTAGGGTCCTTCAGCGCATCGGGAACGACAAAAAGGGTATCCTCCAGGATGGCGTGTGCGCAGAAGGCGATATCGCGCGGGGTTTCTCGAACCTCCAGCCCAACTTCCGCCTTGAACCATTGACGTTTCTGATCAATCAGAGAAATCAGGGTGATCGGACAGCCGCAAATCAGGGCCGCTAGACGGCAAAGTTCGTCATAATCTTTTTCAAATTCCGTATCGAGTATTTCATACGCTTTAAGCGCTTGAAGCCGTTCCTCTTCATTCGCGGGGAGGGGAGCCACTTGCATGTTGCTATTATGAAGGGAATCCTTTGGCGTGGCAATCAAAAAAAACCTCTGGAAAGCCCAGGAGTGATCACTTAATCTTAAGCTATGAAACGTTCGCGGAAACTCTATACCGGCCGCGACCGAGTCTGGGCTACCTTGTACTTTGCCAAAAGCCGAGAGGCGGCCGAACGCCGGTTTTTTTCGAGTTCAAGCTATCAGTTTCTCAGAGAAGCCGAGGAAGCCGCCGGTGTGGGTACCTATTGTTGGTTTCTTGAACAGGACAGGTGGCAGTCTAGTCCAGAGTTAGATCGGTTGTTCGGGATCGGCCCAGCCTATTCGCGAACTCTGCTCGGTTGGCTCAATTTAGTGGAAGAAAGCTTTCGTGACCCTTTGCGTCTTCACGTGGAAGGTGTCTTAAAAGGCTTATGGGACTTTGACTTCGAATATCAAATTGTCAGGGAAGATTCTCACGACCAGCGTTGGGTGCATGGTAAAGGACGTCTCCAAGAAGTTTTCACGGAAGAAGGTCAGTCCTTAGGCCAGGTCTTAATTGGGGCGATTCAAGATATTACCCAACAAAAACTTCATGAAGCCGCACTAGAACGAATCACACGGCTTTATGAGGCCCTCTCGCAAGTGAAGCAGGTTTCCCTGCAAGCCCTGAGCGAACGGGAGTACCTGGAGCACATCTGCCGGATTCTTGTCCTATCGGCGAAGTTTCGTTTGGCTTGGATAGGGCGGGAAGACCCCGAAACCCAGCAAATTCTGCCTCAAGCCGCCTATGGAGATACCGAATATCTCAACGGCATCGTCATCCGCACGGATGCCTCCCCTTGGGGGCAAGGTCCTTCGGGCGAAGTTGTGCGCGAAAAACACCCCGTGATTACCAATAATCTTGATCAATTGCTGAATTTTCAGCCCTGGGCCACGCGGGCCCGAGCCCACCAATTTCAGTCCAGTGCCAATTTACCGGTTTTACGAGGGGATAAAGTTTCTGCCACCTTGAATGTCTATGCCTCTTCGGTCAATTTTTTTGGGACAGAAGAGGTCTCGCTGTTAGAAGAAGTAGCCGCAGATATTGCCCTAACCTTGGACCGTTGGGAACTTGCCGCAGCCCAAAAGAAGGCTGAGGAAGAGCATCGGGCATTAGAAGCACGGTTGGCTCAAGTGGAACGCTTAGAAAGCTTGGGGAGCTTAGCCGGCGGGGTCGCCCATGACATGAACAACGTTTTGGGGGCCATTCTGAACACCGTGACTTCGCTACAGACCCATGGGGAAAATCTAACCCAAGCCTTGAACCTAGTGAAGCAAGCTTGTTTGCGGGGACGGAATGTGGTTCAGCGGCTATTGGTTTTTGCCCAGAAGGGCCTGCAACATGAGGAGTCAGTCAATCTCAACGAATTGATTCTGGAAGTGGTCGATTTGCTCAAGCATACAACATTGCAAAAAGTTCAATTTCAGTTGGAGCTGGGTGACCTCCCCTGTCTTGTTTTGGACCCTGCGGCCATTACCCACGCCCTCATGAACCTTTGTGTCAACGCCGTCGACGCTATGCCGGAAGGCGGGACAATCACCATCAGGACGTGGGAATCTGAGGGGGTTGAACTGAGTGTTGAAGATACAGGGTTCGGCATGAGTGCCCCCATCTTAGCAAAGGCCATGGACCCTTTCTTTACAACCAAAGAACCGGGTCGGGGAACTGGCTTAGGTTTGCCCCAGGTGTTTGGGACGATGCGGGCTCATGAGGGTGAGTTTCTCTTAGAAAGTATTCCCGGGCAGGGGACAACCGCAAGGTTGAAGTTTCCCGCCTCGCGGGTTTCAGGTCCAGAAAAGGGGTGTGCGGATATGTCCGAGGAAGTGGAATCAGTAGGGCCGGAGATAGCGCCACTCAAAGTGCTCTTGGTGGACGATGACCCCTTGATTCGAGATTCGTTATTTGAATTGCTAGAACTTTTAGGTCATCGGCCCATGACGGCCTCTGGCGGCCTTGAGGCAATCAATTTGCTAGAAGCCGGTTACAGTCCCGAGGTCATCATTCTGGATATGAATATGCCTGGTATGAATGGGGCCCAAACGCTGGTCAAAATTCAAGAACTTCGCCCAGACCAACCCGTGCTGGTAACGACCGGTTACACGGACAGTGACCTTTCGGAATTGGTTAGTCATGGAAAGGTCAAAAGCTTATCCAAACCTTTTACCGCCAAGGAACTCCGCATAGCCTTGGCGGCAATTCTGACTGGTTAGAAGGCGGGCAAGTTGTTGAACCAAGGGGCTCTTGGTTTGCCTGACGTGGAGTTTACGAGACGTTGACCATCCAGCCGTGTTTGTCTTCAGCCACACCGAACTGAATCCCTTTAAGGGCCTTTAAAAGAGCCATACTGACTTCGCCATGGTTTCCACCAGCAAAGGCTACTTTTTTGCCTTGGTGCGTCAAAGACTCCAGAGGGGAGACTCCAGCGGCTGTCCCGGTCACAAACACTTCTTGGGCTTCGGCTAAGACTTCTTCTACCGGCAACTTGCGCACTTCGGTCTGAATTCCAAGATCAGAAGCAATCGTCAAAATGCTTTCTCGGGTAATGCCAGGGAGAATGGTGTCTCCCAGTTCCGGGGTCACCAAAGTGCCATTTTTGAGGTAGGCAAAAAAGTTGCATGAAGAGCCTTCTTCAACGTACTGGCCTGTTTTGGCATCCAAGAAGATCGCCTCCATATAACCTTGCTCTTCGGCTTCTTTTTTGGCCAAGGTAGGAATCACATAATTGGCGTCACACTTGATCCAACCAGTACCCTTGGGGGTGGCTCTGACCTTGTCGGTGGTAATGGCCGCTGTGGAGCCGTCCTTGAAATAAGAACTTACTGGAGTCGCGACCACCACAACCCAAGGGTGGGTGGACAAGCCCAAACCTATGGCCGGCTCGGAATAGCTAAAAGGTCTTAGGTAGATGGCTTCAGCATTTTGAAAGTTGTCTTTTTCCCATTCTTTTTGAAAGTGGGGGCGAAAACCCAAAGTAGCATTCTTCGCGACAACTTGACGGGTGGCTTCAACAAAACGAGCCATGGGAAAACCGGGCATTTTCAGACCGATCATCGAACGTTCCATGCGGGCGCCATTGCGGTCTGGCCGAAAGAGCTTTAAGCTGCCATCGGGTTGGGGAAACGCTTTAAGGCCTTCAAAACAGCCAAGCCCATACTGGGTTGTATAATTCACCAAAGGGAGTTCGGGAAAGGAGTTGCGTTGATCTAACAAGGCCTGCCACTGGGCGGGGCTCAAAGCCGCTTCTTCGGCGGGCGTTTTATGCGGTTTTTCAACATAGGTGTCCTGCCACCCGCCCTTTCCATCAGAACGTGTATAAAAAACCCAGGGGTAAATGCTAAGGGTAAAAGCCAAGATAGTCTCCTCTCCAGCGGTAACCTCAGATTTTATCTAAAAGAAGAAAGCAAGTAAAGACTTTATTTTTGTACTGGCTAGCTATATATTGCTTTTACTATGGAAAATACAACCGAAAACATTTTGATCATTGGTTCAGGCCCAGCGGCCCATACAGCGGCGATTTATACCGGACGAGCTAACTTGAAGCCGTTGCTCTTTGAAGGCTTTTTAGCTGGCGGGGTTGCCGCCGGGGGTCAATTAACGACCACCACCGAAATTGAGAACTTTCCTGGATTTCCTGAGGGGTTGCCTGGTCCCGAGCTTATGGACCGTATGAGGGCCCAATCGCTGCATTGCGGTGCCCGGATTGAAACGGAAACGGTCACGTCCGTAGATTTGTCACGGCGTCCCTTTTCTGTGACCACAGACTCCGGCACGTTCACCGCCAAAAGTTTGATCATCGCTACCGGAGCCACGGCAAAGCGCTTGAACTTACCCGGCGAAGATGTCTATTGGCAGAGGGGCATCTCGGCCTGTGCTGTTTGCGATGGGGCTTTGCCCTTTTTCCGCAATCGACCCCTGGTGGTCATTGGTGGGGGAGACACCGCTTGTGAAGAAGCCACGTATTTGACCAAGTTTGCTTCGATGGTTCACCTCTTTGTTCGCCGCGATGTTTTACGAGCGAGCAAGGCCATGCAAAAACGCGTCGCTGAAAACCCCAAGATTCAAATTCATTGGAATACAGAAGCCAAAGAAGTTCTGGGAGACGGTAAAAAAATGACGGGGATTCGCTTGGTGCGAGGGGGGGCAGAAGAGGTGCTAGAAGCCGGTGGGTTGTTCTATGCCATTGGGCATATTCCCAACACCGAGTTCCTTCAGGGCCAACTTACCTTAGACGAAACGGGATACATCAAAACCGTACCTGGTACGGCCAAAACGAATATTGTGGGAGTTTTTGCTGCCGGTGATGTTCAGGATAAAGTTTATCGCCAAGCTATCACGGCCGCAGGTTCAGGCTGTATGGCCGCTCTCGAAGCCGAACGGTTTCTAGCCGAAGAGGAAGAAGCCGGTCATTAAGAGCCTGTCGGTCCACTAGGACCGATGAACCACCGTAGCGTTGGCCTGATGGGTCGCGGTAATGGTCATTTCCGCGACTTGAACGTGAGCTGGGGCCGAAACGGCGTACCAGACAGCATCGGCAATATCAGTGCCGGTCAGAGGCTTGAGTCCTTGATAAACGGCCTTGGCCCGTGTCTTGTCCCCATGAAACCGGACTTCAGAAAATTCTGTTTCGACAAAACCGGGTTGAATATTGGTCACACGAATAGGATACTCCACGACATCTTGCCTTAAGCCGTCAGAAATAAACTTGACGGCTGCCTTACTGGCGCAGTACACCGCCCCATTCGGGTAGGCTTGAATCCCTGCAATGGAACCAATATTCACAACATGGCCTGGGTGACCCGAGGCGATCATGCGGCGCACGACAGAGCGGGAAACCCACAACAACCCTTTGATATTGGTATCGATCATGGTGTCCCAGTCCTCAGGGTCGTTATCAGGGAGTTTTCCCCAACCCAAGGCTAGTCCGGCATTATTGATGAGGGCGTCGATGGGGTGATCCTGCCAGTTGGCCAAAACAGACTCCACTTCATCTCGACGCCGCACATCCAAGGTTTGCCAAGACGCTGTGATGCCATGCTGGGATAACTGACGGCTTAAGGCCTCAAGACGGTCTTGACGACGTGCCGTCAAGAGCAGATTCCAACCATAGGCGGCAAATTTTTCGGCACAAGCTGCCCCTATGCCACTGGAGGCTCCGGTTATCAAGACGGTTTTGCGAGTGGTCTCGTTGCCCATGGGATTTTCCTTACTTGGCCGGAATCAGCCAAATTTTGAGATTTGGTGAGAGTTCCAGTGTGCTCAGAGCGCGAACGTTCCATTGATGTCCGGCTTTGCTGGCCAAACTTCGCTGGGGGAAGGGAAACTCGCCAGGTTTGGCACTGTAGCGTTCTTCAATTTCTGAATGTTCCAACCCAGTTTCAGAGTAAGCCGCAATTTGGTCATACCAGAGGGCAAAAACCAGAAGATGGTCTTTGCCGGCCAGCATCCACCAGGCGTAGCTCATACCGGCATAAGACTCGATCAGTCGAGCTTCCACCAGTTCGGGGCGAAGTTGTTCATAAACATCTTCTAATTGATGATAAAACGCGGTAAATTCTTCGTCGCCTACCCAGTTTAAAGATTTTTCGCTCACGTTAGCAGCAAACAAACCGGAAGAGAGGTCGGATTGACCCATGACTTCGTACTTAGGCCGCCGCCCTTTTCCCCAACCTAAAAACCGACTCAGGAAACACCGAAGTTTCATACCTTCTCGGCCGACTTTTTCGGACAAGGACATCCCCCATAAAAAGGGGTTCCCAGTATCGTGAGTGTCGACGGCATACGCGACGGAAAACGGAGTTTTACGACGTCGGTTGAGCTCTTCGAGTTCGCTTTGCAGTCGAAAGGATTTTTCTAAATGCTCTTGGCCGACGGTTTCCATCATGTCACTACCTAAGAGCGCATCGTAGCCAATGGCCTGGTAGTCTTCACACTCATTGCCCATACGTTCAGCCAAGTGAGCGACATAGGGCTTCCCGGGTAGCTTGGAGCGGCGAATCAACTCGGACAAAACGGCCGGAGTGGGGCGATCTGATAAAGGCCAGTTCCCGTCGCCGTCAAACAAAGAATCAAAGACATGGTCCACACTATCGTGACGAACAAAATCAAAATGAAACCTGTCCCGCCAATACAGAAAAATACTGCAAAACAGATCTAGTGCAGCGGGGTTAGGTTCCGGCTTTTGACGGAGAACCGTCCCTTGCAAGGGAACATTATGATAGAACTGAAACGGTGTCACAACGTGATAAGCCCAAGAACTGGAATCTCGGCCATCCTTATTCAGGTACTGGAATAGGGGGTAATGGTCTTGCTCATGGTAGCCGGCAAACCGAGGTAAACCTTCTGAATCCCAAGAATGCACAGGTACGGTCCAGTACCCCTGGGAAATCAAGTTTTGAACGGCTTCTTGGTAGGCTTGGCGTTTCTCGCTCACGCGCACGGCCGAGTCCGTCTCTTCTTCATCAAAGGTATGAAGGGACTTTTGACGTAAAAAGGCTTGAATCAGGGCCCGAACTTCAGAAGCTAAACGTTCTTGCACTTCTTTGGTATAGATTTGATCGGGTTGAAGCATGTAGTCGAGCCATTGCCGGTCTTCTGGATATAATTTAATCCAGCGAAACGCTTCAGGGACTTCTAAGGCGGGGATGGAGTACTGGGCTGTGTGGGGCTCTAAATCAAACCCCACGGCTTTGCCCAAAACATGGGCCGCCTGAATGAAGGCCTCCAGTTGAGCCGCAGGACGGAGGCCAGCCGACTCTAACCCTGAATGAACTACTTGTGGGGCGATCGTTTTCAAACTGCGAATGGCATAAGTTGTTCCAAACTCATATTCGGTAAAGGGCGCCAAATGAATGGCTTTGACGCGGAGACCCGGGAGTAATTTTGCCGCTTGAATGAAATTTCCTAGTTGACCATTTAGACCGGTAGCGCGGATGTTGACAAAACAGGCCGATGAAGCCGCTAACCAACCGGAATCCGGGTTGTCTGCGACGGGACTAACAGGGATTTTGTCTTTCAGCAAAACCGCATAAAAAACCGCGATGGTAGCGTCAGGTAGGGCGAGTAGAGCTTTTTGTGATAACCGCAGGGCAGAGGTTTTGAGGTATTCAGCCGCCAGCGTCTCGCCACGGGCTTTTTGTTCAGGGGTAGGGTGAGTCCATTCAAGAATCTGATTCCAAACCGACATAAGGGCTCCTCGCGTGTATTCTACTGGCTGGGAGCCCTGATTTCAATTCAGTTTGGCAAATTCGAGCAACTTTCGTTAAAGATCCGCAAAGTTAGCCCAAAGCACATCTAGATATAAGATAGCTTGGGGGGTGACATATCGGCTAAAAGTCCGCATTAAGCCATGTGTTGTTTCATCTAAATAGACATCAGAAAGGCTCCACCCCCCTGGTCGTCCATGGAGTTTATAGACATGATCAAAGAAATACGGCCGCATGCTCATGTTACGACCGACATCTCCGTATTCAACCCGACAGCCGGATTCAGTCAGGAGGTAGTCCCCGGAAATCTGGTAACCGTGAAGATCACAAAAGTACAGCCGATGGATAAATCCTTCTAAGCCTTTGAGGTCCGCTTCGTTGAGGCGTAATAAGCCATCGGATTCGTATAAGGCAAAGGAAATATCCACCAGGCGCAAGAGCATTTCATTTTCCCAGGCCACCTGACGCTGAATTCGTTTGGTTCGAATCATACGAAAGTTTTCTAAGGCCTCTCGTAACTTATTTTGAAAATCCGGCATGGGGGCGGGTTGCCGAACGGGAGCCGAAAAGAAGTACCCTTGAACATACCTTGCCCCTAATTGAAGAGCTTGTTGAAGTTCTTCGGCGGTCTCAATGCCCTCAATGAGTAAGGCCGTTCCGCTGTTTTCGGCGAGCCGACCTAATTGTTCCAAGGTCCGTCGAAAATTTCTATCCCGGAAAGAACGATGAAACATGGTCAGGCTGATTTTAATAAAATCGGGCTTTAAGTAGGGGATGAGGTCAAGCTGACTGCTTTCAGACCCGATATTGCCCAGGGCGATTTGACAGCCCAAGGAACGGCAATGTTCCATGACTTCTTTTAAGTTGAGAAGGTTTTGAAAACCTGGTTCTAACAATATGTCCAGAATGACACGATCCAAAGGAATATGGGCCAACTCTAAAGCTTGCACCAGGGGAGGTAGCTCTGCCTCTCGTCCGGTAAGTCTTGAGGGGAGCTCGTTGATAATTAAACGGGCAGGATTTAAGGGTTGAATAATTTGGGCGACTTTTTGAGCCAGATTCAGACCCACTTCTTGCTGTAAACCCAACAAAGCTTGATCTGAAGTGCGAAAAAAAGAGCCGAGACTGGCGGAATTTTCGGTTAAATCAATTCTTCCAAAACACTCATAACCAAAAACCGTTTGAGTTTCGAGGGAGAGTACCGGTTGGAAAACCGGAAAAGTTTGTCCTTGGCTGAGCCACGACTGCCACTGGGCGGCCGTCTGAAACTCGGCAGCACTGTCAGCGGTACGCACACCGAAAGTATAAGCGGGAATTTCGGCGTTGTCACGAAAAATATCCAAGGAATTCGGAAATTTTCAAGGATTTGAGGATTCCGTGAGCTGACTCGGGGCTTCAAATTCCTCCAGTCCAGAACGGTAATCCTCTAAATACCGAGAAAGTTCTTCGCTCTGAGCTTTCAAAGCTGAGGTATAAGTCTGTTTTTGGCCATCTGAAAGCGACTTGATTCGTGCCAAATCAATTTGCATTTGCTGGAGACTTTTTAATGCTGAACCAATCCGAAGGTTGAGGATTTCTTGTTGTTCGCCTAGTTCTAAGGCAGAACGTTTTTGCCGGGAAATTTCTTCAAGTGAACGGGCGTACTCCTCTTTTAAGGTAGCCGAGGTTGTACGGTCTGCTTTTGTTTGGAGTTCAACCTGTTCCGCTTCGAGATCACTGAGTCGGACAGAAGCTATGACTTTGCCGAGGTCTTGTTCTATGGCGGATAATTCACGAATCTGACCCACATAATTTTCGAGGGTTTCCGCCGTGTCTTCCCCTAACGGATTTGTCCCTTTCCAGGATTTGATTTGCATTAAGATGGCTTGTTTGAGGGATTCTGCTTTGGCGATGAGGAGAGTATTGGCCGACGTGTTCGCGGATGACGTGTTCACGGGAGAGGCTTTGGGACGGGGAGGGGATTCTGTTTGAGAAAGGGGTTTTTGACGAGATCTCCACGTTTTGCGCAAATGGAAAAAGGCGGTTAAGTGACTAAAGACCCCTATTCCCATAGCTACGACCGGAATGACCGGCCAGAAAAAACCTCCCCCCGAAAAGAACCAAATCCACACGAGGAAAAGGCTTACACCGGCATTCGACCAAAAATGTGCTGAGAAACCAATCCGGTCTTGATGATACCGCTTCATTGTGGCGAAGGTTTCCTCATCGAGGTTGTCGAGCTTCTGCGTGTCTTGGGCATTTTTTCGCAAAGCCAGCCAGGTGGCGGTATGACTTAAGAGGCCAATGCCCCAGCCCAATAAGGGAAACCAAAACCAACCCTTGGTCCAGTCAAAGGGTTGAGTGGTCATGAGGTTGATCAGGAAAAGTCCCCCATTGACGGAAAGAAAACTGGTGAGGTGACTTCGCCAGCCCGTAGCACCTGAACTGACTTTTCGCTGAAGCTTCTCGCGATAGCCTGACAAAGAAGGCTGGTTGCCTTCATCCCCGTCTAAAGTCTGGGTCTGGGCACGGTACTGACGGCGGATTTCATGGTAACGATCGCGATATTCTCGACGACTGTCTTTCCAGGAAAACTTGCCGTTGAGACTTTTTTGGACCTCTTGGAGAATCGCTTCTTTCACAACATCTTTAAAGTTACGGTAATTTCCATAGGGTGAGGAGGTGTCTTGGTTTGGTTTGCTGGCCGTCTCAGAGTTGGGTTGAGCTGAAGAAGGGGGTGCCTCTGGAGTGGTGGTCTCTTCCCCTACGGCTTCTGGAAGAATTTCATAGGCATGAATTTCACGGCTGATGTTTTTTAATTGGACTTGCCCCAAACTTTCTACTCTCATGGGGATCTTTCCGGAAACTTGAGAGTACACCTCTCGACTGATGGTGATGTGTCCGGGCTTAGACAGGGATTGTAATCGACTGGCGATGTTTATGCCTTCCCCCAGGGCATCGTTTTCATAAAAATAGATATCGCCGACATGGACGCCAATACGGAGCTGAAGGGGCTTGGGTGGGGTTGAAGCGTTGTACTCGCGTATGCCTTCTTGTATTCCCAGAGCGCATTGGACCGCATCCACCGTGGTCGGGAATTGCACTAAAAAAGCATCCCCAATGGTTTTGATTTCGGTCCCACGATTGGCACGGATTTGTTCCCGTACCAGATCGTTGTGAAAATCGAGGGTGCTTAACGTGCCTTTTTCGTCTTGCTCCATCATGCGGCTGAAACCAACAATATCGGTAAACATCACAGCAGCAAGACGGTGATCCTTGGGTTGCATAAAGGTATCATGATGCCCCGTGGGGTCCCTGTCAACGTCTGTTAAAAAAGAGCTTGCCAAAACTTCAACTCCGTGTTCCAATAGGTATAGGGTAATATTCTGACCTCTACCTCGTAGAGGCGTCTTACCCTCCCCTCGTGAAGGGGAAAGAAAAGATGGAAAACATCAAGACAATAAGGAGTCCACAATGAAGAAAGTTGCACTTTCCTTCGTTGCCTTTGCCTTGTTTGTTGGGGGCGCGTTCGCACAAGCGGTTGCCCCAGCAGCAAGTGTAGGTATCGGTGCATGGGGGCGCGGCATTTACGCCCCCTTGGCATCCAATAATTCCGGTTCGACCACAGGGGTCAGCGCAGGAATTGGTACGTCGTGGGGAAACTCTCCCCGAATCGGCTTCACCATTCATGGTGATTCACAATACGTTGGTTTCTTGGCGCACATCGGCGTTGACAATAACCAGTTTTCAATTACAGACGATACTCAACTCTGGATCAAGCCTTTTGATGGTCTTGAACTCCAACTGGGACGTGCTTTTAATGACACCCTTCGCGGTGAAGGTTCCTTCGGTTCTTGGAACTGGATTCGTACAGTTGGTATGTACCAGGGCGATGACGCGGTCTTTAAACGGATTGGCGGTTTAGCTGGTGGAGCTCCTGGTCCCCAGAATGCCATCGTGTCCTACAGCAATAGCGGTTTGTTCTTGTTCTGGGAACAAGCTGAACAAGGTGCGGGACCGACGTCTTTGACCACCTATTCCGATGCGACTTCTAACGGTGGTTTGGCCAATGCTTCGTTCGGAGCCGGGTACACGATTGACAAAGTTGGTCAGCTTCGGGTGCAAAACATTGGTTTAGCTGATAACGGTTCAACTTCGGTTGGTCAGTTGCAAGCGGCTTTCCGCTTGACTGGCGTCCAAAACTTGTATGCCGATATCGGGATTTGGATTCCTACTAATGTTGCGGGTGTATCGACCAGTGGCACAACCACAGCTGCAGATGTCGCTGGCTACGATTTCCAGATTCCTTTCTATGCCAACTACAAAATGGATAAGACCACTGTCCATTTGGGTTTCAACTACAAGTCCTATAATTCCAAATCATCAAATGGTGCCAATGGTGCCTACGACGTAGCCGTCGGTGCGGATTATGATATGGGTTCAGGTGTGGGTCTGACCGGTGATTTCCAGCTTGGCAACAAGTATTGGGCCACCAACACCAATGGTGATGCCCCCATGTCTTTCATGCTGGCCGCTACAAAGGGCTTCAGCAATGGTTCGATTGGCATCGGTTTCCAGTACAGCAAGCTGGGTTTTGTCGCCACAGCTTACCCTGGAACCTATGGTGCTGATACCAACGCCGAATGGGCTGTTCCGATCAAGGTAGAATACTGGTTCTAAGTCTCTAAAGATTTCATGAAATCTTAAAAGGCCCCCTCGAAATTCGAGGGGGCTTTTTGTATTCTGTAACTTGGCCTACGGGCCGCAGTTTCCCCAGGGGGTATTATGAAACTCACGCTTTTCGCAGGTCTTTTAATTTTAACATTGGCGGGATGTGCCACCCAGCCGCCGCTTCCTTTGCCGGGAGAACGCGCACCCTTAGGTCCTCTTGAAGCACAAGCGGTTCCCGAGGTCTATGGTTTACGTGTCGATGTGGACCGAATTCCACCGGGACAAGACCAGTTGGCGAATGATTTAAAGTCGGCTGTCCCTTCGGCCCCTTCTAAGGACCCCTCACAATATGCTTGGGTGGGTGTTTATATGGGGAATGGCTTGTTTGTGGATTCCAATGGGAATCTTGCCGTTGACCTTTATCGACTCTATAAACTAGAACCTCAGTTTCAAATCTTAGAAACCGTTCAGGGGTTGGTACCCTACCAGATCAAATTTGAACGGTCGGGGGATACCTTTCAGCGAGCGGGCGGTGGAAGCAACCTTCCCGATGCCAAAGTGGATTTTTCTTCAGGAGAAATTGATTTAACCTTACCCGATCGAACCACCCAACCCTCCATCATGATCGACAAAGGGGTGACCTACGATGCCCATGGGTTTATGAATGCGGGGCAAACGCAATTGCAGCAAGAACGCGACAATTATGTGAATAGCCCTAGTTTGCTGGGGGGGTATGCCTTCATTGTCAAAAAGCCTGATCTGGCTGACTACGGTTCCAGGTTTATTGTTCGCAAGGAAGGTAATGTCTTGATGATTCGGCACCCGAGTATGCTCATGGATTCTGGGAAGGCCATTCAGTACGTTTTGACGCCGACGGGCTGTGCTTTTACGGATATGTCGGGGAATTTGCATACCATTAGCCGGGTCAGCAACCTCATTACCGTAACGGTCAACGGGAAAGTTGACCGTACGTATGAACTTCTCAAAAGCTAGGTGATCACGAGAAACCGTCAGTTGACGGTTTCTATGCGGAGCATGTTGGTGTCGCGGTGCGCCGTAAAAGGTAGTGCTGCGGTAAACACCACTCGCTCCTCTTTCTGGACCAGTTCGAGGTTTTTCAGCAAGTTGGTCACCGAGCGAACTGCTTCGTCGATGTTATCGCCAAAGGTGCTGATGGGAACACCCCAAACCCCCCAAAAGAGAGCCAGTTGACGAAGGGCTTTTTCACTGGGGCTTACCGCCAAGATGGGCTGAGTTGGCCGAAAGTGACTAACCACCTTGGCTGTGTACCCCATATCGGTAAGGCAGACAATTTTGGCAGCATTGACCGCTGCCGCCGCTAAGCCGGCGGATTCACCCACGGCATTAGCAAAGGTATACGATTCATCCAGAACCATTTTTCGGTCCTTCCAGGGAACGGTGCGGCGGGCCTCAATCGTCGAAATGATTTTGTGCATGTGCTCCACGGCTTCGAAGGGGTAGGCTCCTGACGCGGTTTCTGCCGACAACATGACTGCATCGGTTCCATCGAGAACGGCATTGGCAACGTCTGTGGCTTCGGCCCTGGTGGGGCGTGGATTCTGAATCATCGATTCGAGCATCTGGGTGGCTGTGATGACAGGTTTGCCTTGGCGGTTACAGCGCGAGATAATATCTTTTTGAATGGGCGGGACTTCCCACACATTCATTTCAACGCCCATATCCCCCCGGGCAATCATGATTCCATCGGCCAGTTCTATGATTTCATCGATGCGGTCGACAGCCTGCGGCTTTTCAATCTTAGCGATGACCGGGGTGTCCTTGCCATGAAAGTAGATGAGCTCTTTGATCGCTTTGACGTCTTCTGGTCGTTGAACGAAAGATAAGGCGATGTAATCCACCCCAATGCTTAAACCAAACTTGAGGTCTTCTTTATCTTTCTCGGTCAGGGCTTCTACCGAGAGTATGCTCCCTGGTAAGTTCACGCCTTTATTGTTTTTAAGGATCCCCCCAAAAACCACTTCACAATGGACGTCTTCCCCTTGGACCTCGACAACCTTCAGAGAAAGGTTCCCGTCGTCTAAGAGTACGGTTGAGCCCGCAGTAACGTCCTTATTAAAAGTGGGGTAGGAAACGGAAGCTTCACGTTCATTGCCAGTGATGGAACGGACCGTTAGGGTAAAAGGGGCCCCCGGTTTAAGTTCGACTTGATCTTTCTCGAACTTTCGCACGCGGATTTTGGGCCCCTGCAAGTCTTGTAGGACAGCAATGGGCTTTTTGGTTTCGGTCGAAGCTTTTCGAACCCATTCCAAGCGTTTTTGGTGGTCTTCGTAAGTGCCATGACTAAAATTAAACCTGGCGACATCCATCCCGGCTCGGGCGAGGCGCAAGATTTTGTCATAGGAATCGGTCGCAGGCCCTAAGGTGCAGACAATTTTGACCTTTCGGGTGTCGACAAAGTTCAACATGGGTGTCTCCTTTGAGGAACAATGTTACACTATGGTATACGAAAGCACGAAGCGGGAAAAGAGTAGGGGGAGTTAGTTCGCGGCTTCTGAAGCAAAAGCCCAACCATGTTTTCCGTGATTTTTGATCCGGTACATGGCATTGTCAGCTTGATTGATCAGCTCTTCAGCGGTGTTTCCGTCTGTTGGAAAGAGACTAATACCAATGGAGACTCCCAAATAAATGGGGGCGTTTTCCCAATGAAGCGGCTCTTGAATGATATCTGCCAATTTCTGGGCGACAATGACAGCTTGCTCAGCTTGCTCAACTTCTAAGGCGATCGCCACAAACTCATCACCGCCAACCCGGGCAACTAGGTCAGAATCCCGCAAAAGATCTTTCAGCTTTTTACCTAGCTGACTCAATACCCAGTCTCCGGCATCGTGTCCCCAATGGTCGTTGACGGGTTTAAACCCATCCAGATCGAGAAAAAAGAGGGCGAAACCACGTTTGGTTCTCTGACAATATGGAATTGTTTTCCCTAGAAATTCGGTAAGAAGCCGCCTATTGGCTAAGCCCGTCAAAATATCGTGCTGGGCTAGGTGCTGAATTTGACGGTTAGCTTGCTCTAATTCTTGGGCGTCTTTTCGTAAAGCTTGATTTAACCGACGTACTTTTCGATGGTTAAGCGTGTTCTTGAGGGCAACGGCGATAAAGCCGCCTAAGGCCCCTAAGGTATCGGCATCTTGTTGTCGGTAGGCATGGGGTTCGCTGTGGGCAACGAACAAAGTACCTCGAAGTTTTTCACCTTCGCGTAGCGGGAGCAGAATGCCGCTTTGAGCCCCCAACAGGGCGGCAACAGAGGTCAGGGATTCTGGATTTAACCACGGAGTTTCCAAGTGGGTTATGTCATTTAATAAAAGAGCCGAAATTGCATCGCCAGCATCCACAGTATCGAGTTTATGGACCGGTATAGGGGGAAAGGGACTGGAAAGTCGTTCCCGGTCTTTCATGAGGAAAGGAAAATGCAGAGTACGCGTCTTTCCGTGGTAAAGTCCTAAGCCAAACATACGGAAGCTGACGAGGTGAGAAAGACTTTCAAAAATTCGGCCAAATAAATCATCAGGGGTTAGCGCCCCGGCAATTTGCCGTCCCCAATCAGACAGCATGCGCAAAGAATCCAACGAGCCCGCCAGTTCTGTCGTCTTTTTTTCTAAACGTTCAGATTTAAGCCGAAGAATTTCCGTTTGAGCTTGGTTCCGCTCAAACTCTTGCTGGATCATCATGTTTCGAGTTTTTTGAGCAATTTCATCTGCCCGTAAATCTCGCTCTAAAGCATTGGCTTGACGCTCATAGCCTAAGGCTTTTTGATAGTCTCCTGCTTTTTCCCATGCCGAAGATAGGGAGGTATAAGCCTTAGAAAGGTGAAGACGCGAATCAATTTGGGTCGCTAAGACAATGACTTTTTCAAAATGCCGCACTGCGGTTTCGTACTTATTTCGCAGTAAATGCAGGTTGCCAAGATTGAGATGGGCTTCCACGAGCCCCCAGGCATTGTTACCGGCTTGGCAGAGTTTTAAACTTTCTAAGTGGTATTCCTCGCTAATTTCCAGTTCGCCAATATCCCGATAAATCAAGCCAATGAGTGTTAAGGCTCGGGCTTCGCCAGCTTTGTGAACATTTTCTTTCGTGAGGACCAACGCATGGGAAAGGTACTCGAGAGCTTGATCGTTGCGGTGTAAAGCTAAATAGCTTTCTCCTAAGCAAAGCAGTATATCGGCTAGGGTGGCACTTCCGGCGTGTTTTTCTGCCAGCCGTTCGGCCTTGAGGAGGTACTCTAGACCTTCCATGGGCTTTTCTAGGGTGAGGTAAACTTCTCCAAGTCTGCGCCCGGCTTCAATTTGACCGGTGACATTGTGGTTTTCTTGAGCCAAGTCCATGGCTTGTAAGAGGTGTTCCAAAGCCAAATCGTAACGAGATAACTGTTGGTAGGCTGCTCCTAACCCTAAAAGGGCCCATTGTTTCCACAAAAGGTTAGACTGTGTGAGGGCAACTTCTCTCAGAGCATGAAATTTTTCTAGGGCTTCTGCTTGTTGAGATAAGAAGAAGTAACTCCAGCCGGTCTGAGCTAAGGCCTCCGCTTGAGCGGGTAAATCTTGTTGTTCCTGTGCCCTTTGAAGAGCTTGCAGACTGCGATCGAGGTTATCTTGAGGACTTAAGGAAAGTTCGTCCCACAAATCCATTAGTTTTCTAGTTCAACCGCACGTCGGGTTGCCGCAGAAACAGCGTCCATGACGGCCGCGCTCATCGAAGCTTCTTCCAAAACGCGTACCCCCTCGATAGTAGTCCCCGCTGGCGAGCAGACTTTACTTTCAAAAGCCATAGGATGTTCTGCGGTTTCACGAAGAAGTTTCACCGCACCGTCTGCTGCCGCCAGAGAAAACGCCAAAGCTTGCGAGTAAGGCATACCTTCGCGTACTCCTCCCATGGCCATGGCATGCAAGAAACGGAAAACAAAAGCAATCCCTGAACCAGATATACCGGTAACCACGCCTAAAAGTTTCTCGGGAACGACGGCGGCCTCGCCGGCGGCTTGGGCTATTTGTACAGCCTGGTTGGTGATCTCATCGGGGCAACCTTCTGCAGGGGACACCCCAACCAAAGAATCCCCAACTTTTGCGGCTAAGTTGGGCATAAACCGAACAACTTGGTTCGTCCCCAGACGACTGGTAAACCAAGAGGTTTTCACCCCGGCGGCCAGGGAAATTAAGGTTTTCTTCTTTTGCGCAAAACCTTCCTCGGCCAGTTTTTGGGTAACTGGCCCCAAATCTTGGGGCTTTATGGCAAGGATGAGAATCTCGGATTTTTGCAACAGCTCACTAAGGGTGGCAGAAACGGGGAGTTTGTATTGCACTAATGCTTTGGCCTTAGCCTCGGCTTGATGCTCAAAAATGTGAAGGACCGTTTGGGGGGCGGTTTTCATGAGACCGGCGGCCAGGGCTTCGCCCATATTTCCAAAACCAATTATGCCAATAGGCGGCAGAACAGAGTTGCTCATTAGGGTCTCCGAATCGGGGGGGCTTTATGATAACTTGCCATGACATCTTCAATAAAGTCTTTCATGGCGGGGTCAACGTCAAAGCGGACCCCAATTCTTGTTCCGTTAGCGTTCACGACGATGGCTTCGACAATGCGAAAGTCTTCCCGGACGCCAAATTTGAGGCGAATGATATCACCTGCGATGAAAAACTGGTTAATCTTTAAACCAGCGCCGCTGACAGACAGGTCGTATATCTTACAGGGATACCAGGTATCCGAATAGTTATACCACCCCTCAATGTCAACTTTTTTTCGAGGTGCTTGGCGATTGCTGTTAGGGAGAATGGTTCGTTCATCCGGCATAAGCTCAATTATAGCACTTTTGAGTCCATTTATCTACAGTTTATCTCTGCTCAAAAGCTCTGGACGCTTGGTTTCGACCCCAAACCCTGCTAGAATAGCGGCGCTTGAGGAGATTTTATGAAGAAAGTCGTAGTTTTATTGGCCCTTTGCCTCGTATCGTTTGCCGCCAATGCCCAAGTGGCTTCAAGTAAACAAGATGTGGCGATTTTTCAACTCTCTTCTGCGGAGAGAAACCTCCCTATAAACTTGATGGAGGCCGTCGATACTCGGATTCAAAAGGTTTTTGTCGACTTGGGACGTTTCAAAGTCTTAGGGTTAAACTTTCGCTTAGATGGGTTGAATCTGCAAACCTTTGTGGATCGACTACGTCTGTTAAAAGAACAAACGACACCCCCGAATCAGGCGATTCAATTTGGGGAATCTTTTCTGACCTTAGACGAATATAATAAAATTGCTGGTTCTTTCTTAGTTGTCATCCCTCGAGTAGAAAGTGTTCACGTGGTTCGATTAGCCAACAATGTTCGAAAAGCTACCATCGAAACAAGTTTTACGATTTTGAAAGGCTCGGACATGACCCCCGTAACCGGAGGGGTTTTTACAGTGAAGTCCCAGGGACAAGACCAAAGTCGCCAACAAGCACTCGAACAAGCCTTGGCGGGAATTGTCCCCTTATTAACCTTCGAAGTCCGAAAAGTCCCGCAATTTCAAATCACCTCCGGTTTAGTTGATATTGGCTTCGATTCTGCATCGATGGAACTCGGCCAGAATATGGGGATCATGCTGGGGGATGAATATTCCCTGATAAAAGTGGTTTCAAAAGACGGCCATACTCAAAACGAAGAAACCGGTTTGGCTATAGTAGACAAAGTCAATCCCCAAACCTCGCAACTTTTTATCGCCTATTGAGACCCTTTTCTCGGTGAAACCGTTCACGAAATTCCTCGATTGGGAGTCGACTTGGAACCTTATGCCAATTTGGTAGAACGCTTTACAGATGCTGGCTCAGCCTACCATGTAGCGCTGGGACTCAAGGGCGTTTACAATCGTGGATTTTGGTTGGTGAAACCTCTTGTCGGTGTTGAAGTTCCCTTGATCTTAGACATCTCCAATGTTTTTTGGGTGCCGTTCTATGCCTACGTTGGGGCTGAGTTTTACCCCTTTCGTTTAGGTCGGTTTGAACTGGTCGCTAGTGCAGCCCTGGCCATGGGGGGCGCCTACATTATGGTCGATACCTCCAAAATCCTGGGGGATAATTCCCAGCCGTATTACCTCACCCATTTGGGCGTTCGTGGTGACCTTAAGGCGCAATTCTTATTCAGCCGTGATGCCAAACTAGCGGCAACGGTAGGTGTGGCCGCCTATGCAGGACTTTTGGATGCTTATGTCGGTAAGTCGTCCTTTTTTAAGTCTAGTGCTCAAATTTCGGCAGGGTTGAGTTTTGTTCAAAAGTTCTAAAAATCAGATTTCTCCAAGGAACTGCGAATGATCTTTGACCTTTTTACCATCGCCTTAGCTGGGATTGCTGTTTATTACGGCAGAGTGGCTTGGCGTCTCCTGATTCGCTCGCGTCCGCTTGTGCAAGCCTCCTGGGTCTTGGCTGTTTTTTGGGGTCTTTTGGGGCTTCCGTTCGGGGCCCTGCTCTATCTCATGATCAACCGAGACGTTCCCATGACCTGGTTTACTCTCACCGGGCCCCTCCTTTATGGAGCTTTAGTTGTCTTTTATTCCGCCATTCTTCGAGGTGTCTTGTTTTATGGCATCCCAGAACCAGACTTCTCTCAGGCTCTTCGCCAAGCTCTGGAAGCCGAAGGAATGGCCTTTTCAGAACAAATCGGCAGAATTGAGTTACTTGGTCGAGATTTTGACCTGTCCTATAGTTACAATCCCACGACGGGTTCTGGATTTCTTCGTTTTCGACGTTTAAAAAGCAAAGATAACCGTTCAACGGCTCGTCGTGTCCTCAAATTCTTTCGCGAGCGTTTGACTTTGGTCCTTCAGCCCCGGCGCCGGATCGGGATTTTATATGCCGTGTTTTGTGCCGGCTTACTGGTTGTTGCCGTTCAATTGTTTCTGACGGCCTTAAGGAGTCCTTAACCATGGAGATTCAGTGGTTTCCTGGCCATATGCTCAAGACTCAACGGCTAATTCAAGAGAATTTGAGCAAAGTCGATGTGTTTTTTGAGGTGGTAGATTCTCGGGCGCCCTTGGCGACGTCAAATCCCCTTTTAGAAAAATTGATCCAAGGCAAACCCCGCGTCGTTTTATTAAATAAAATCGATCTTTGCGATTCGCATATCTTAGCCTTATGGAGACAATGGTGGGATGCTCGACCTGAGACCTTGTCGGTCCCTATCTCCTGTAAAGAACGAAAAAATCTCCCTGCCCTTCGTGTCGCAGCCGAACATGCTTGCCGACAAAAGAAATGGTTTGGCTTGCGTCGTATTCGGGCCATGATTGTGGGGGTTCCCAATGTCGGGAAATCGACGTTGATCAACAGCCTGAGTGGGGGGCACAAAGCTTCGACGGCCCCCAAACCTGGCCATACGAAAGGTTTACAACGGATCAACACCGAAGCTTTTGATTTGGTGGATACCCCGGGCATCCTTTGGCACAAATTCGAGGACGCGTCGGTTGGCATTAAACTCGCCCTTTTAGGGTCGATCAAAGACGAAATTCTCTCAGCCTTAGATTTGGCAGCGGAATTGTATCGCTTTCTCACCAATGATTACCCCAAAGCCTCAGAGCGTTTGTTTGGTCCTTTAAACCTCGACAATCCTTGGGATCCCTTAGAAGCTTGGGGACGCCGCCAGGGGATGTTGAAACATGGCGGTGAAGTCGACATCGAGCGACTCGCACAGACACTTTTGGCTCAGTTTCGCACGGGTAAACTAGGTCGGTTTACCTTAGAAAAACCCGAGGTACTGTCATCGCCTAGGCCTTCAATCGAGCCAGAAGGTCAAAAAAATTAGGAAAGGTGACGGCAGCGGCTTCAGCTGTTTCGATTTGGGTGTCCCCCGTGGCCCCAAGAGCGGCCAAAGCTAACGACATGACGACCCGGTGATCGTGGTGCCCGTCCACCAGAGTTCCTTTCAGAGGAACCCCGCCGTGAATGACCAGCCCATCCCGGCGTTCTTCAATTTTGGCACCCATTTTGGTTAATTCGGCCGACATGACGGCAATACGGTCGGTTTCTTTTAAGCGAGCGTGTTCCACATTTACGAGTCTTGTTTCACCTTCGGCATAGCAGGCGGCTACGGCGAGAGCGGGTAGGGCGTCGGGGGTAAAATTGAGGTCCAGTTCAGCTCCTTTGAGTTGGTTGACCTCAATGGTCAGGACATGGCCGCCCCGGGGGTCTGGGGTAATCTCAATCTGAGCCCCCATACGTCGGAGCATTTCGACAACCGCTTTGTCCCCCTGGGTATCGGAATAGTCCAGGCCGTGCAGAGTGAGGCGGGAACGACAGACTGCCGCAGCTACGAAAAAGAACGTGGCACTCGACCAATCGCCAGGAACGGGTCGGGAAAAGGGGTGATAGGCCTGCCCACCGGGAACTCGGAACCAAGACATTTCGCGTTTTTCATAAGAAATTTTTTGGTCATCCAGCCATTTTAAGGTCATTTCCGCATAAGGAACTTCATTCAATAACGGGACTTCAATTTCTGTAACCACACCTGGGGCTGCCAAGGGGGCCGCCAAGAGTAAACTGGAAAGATACTGACTGGTGGGGCATTCGATCGAGATTCGTCCCCCCTTCCAAGGACCACGTATGGCAAACGGGGCACAGCCGTTGCCTTTGGCCGAGAAGGCTTGGGCCCCTAAGCCCTCGAGAGCCGTGAGCAGTTTTCCTGCAGGACGGCGTCGAATTTGATGATCGCCGGTGAAGAAAGTCCAACCGTCAGCCAAGGCGGCCAAAGAGGCTGTCAGGTAAAGGGTAGTTCCTGAGTTCATCGTATCAATGACATTGTCTGCCGGTTGAGGGCCTGCGATTCCGTCGACGAGCCAGTCCGACCCAGAGGTGTCAACCACTGCTCCCAAGGCACGGCAGGCTTGGACGCAGGCTTCGGCGTCGGCAGAATGTAAAGGGTTAGAAATCACACTACGGCCAGAGGCTAACGAAGCGATCAACAAAGCTCGAATGGTGTGCGATTTCGAGGCAGGGATGAGAACTTCGCCCGAAAGACGGGCGGGACTGACGGTTTGACGCATGACTGAGCTTACACCGGCCTTCGCTTGAGCGTCAAACCTTGCCCCGAGGTCAATCCATGACTAAACTGAGGATCATGGATTTTCTTTCAGATGACTTTGATCGCCAGTTTCGCTACGATGGCCCTTTGGGGGCACAATGGCACCCACAAAGCATCCTCTTTCGCCTGTGGGCCCCCTTGGCCGAGCAGGTTATCCTTCATTTGTATTCGTCTTGGGATTCCCCAACTCCCCTCAAGTCCCTGTCTCTGGAACGTCAAGAGCGAGGAGTCTGGGAGCTAGCGGTAGCAGGTTTGGGCTCTGGTGTTTTTTATACCTATCAGGTCACCACTTTGGGTATACGTGGAGAAGAGGCTGTAGACCCCTATGCCCGTGCGGTGGGGCCTCAGGGACGCCGAGGGTATGTTTTTGATCCTTCTCTGGCGAATCCAGAGGGTTGGGAGCAGGATTCGCGTCCCTTGTTGGCCCATGTCACCGATACGGTGATTTATGAACTTCATGTACGCGATTTGTCTAGTTTAGCCACAAGTGGGATTCACTCTCGCGGACAGTTTTTGGGCTTAACTGAAGAATTGACGCAAAATCCCGAGGGCCTATCTACCGGGCTAGATCATATTGCCGACTTGGGAGTTACACACGTTCATCTTCTGCCTGTCTTTGATTTCGATGAGTTAGACGATTTGAAATTTGATCCTGAACATTACAATTGGGGGTATAACCCTCGAAATTTTAATGCACCAAAAAATGCCTACTCGAGTGATCCACGAAATCCTCTTCAGGCTGTGCTCGAACTCAAACAGGTCGTACAAGCTTTGCATCGAAGAGGTTTGAGGGTAGTTTTGGATGTGGTGTACAACCACACCTACTCTGTGGATGATTCGTGCCTTAATAAGGTCTTTCCCCGTTACTACTATCGCCTTTATGGGTCACATTTTTCGAATGGCTCAGGGTGTGGGAATGAGCTTGCCACCGAACGTCCCATGGTCAGCAAGTATATTTTGGATTCCTTGGCGTATTGGAAAGAAGAGTATCACCTGGATGGTTTTCGGTTTGACCTCATGGGATTATACGATTTGGAAACGATGAACGAGGCGTCAAGAATTCTGCGTCGTGGGGATCCGAACTTCCTCTTGTACGGAGAAGGTTGGACGGGAGGACTTTCAACCCTGCCCGATGACCGAAAAGTTCTCAAAAGAAATGCCTCAAAAGTTCGAGAGGTGGGTTTTTTTAGTGATGACACCCGAGATTCTCTGAAAGGTCCAGTTTTTGATGCCGGAAAAGCTGGTTTTGCCAACGGGGCGCCGGGGTGGGACGAAAATGTTCGTTTTGCAGTTGCCGGGTGTATGGCACACCCTCAAATTCGGTGGCAGCAATTAAACGGATATCATGAGCCTTGGTCACAAGGGCCACATCAAACCATCAACTACATCGCCGCCCACGATAATCATACTCTCTGGGATAAACTCGCCCACACCAACCCCTTAGAGCCCGAGTCCGAGCGTATCAAAATGGCTAAATTGGCACATGGGCTCGTGTTTCTCAGCCAAGGCATACCTTTTTTACATGCGGGTGAAGAGTTTCTCAGGACCAAAAAAGGGGAAGAAAATAGCTACCGAAGTCCTGACGCCATCAATGGCCTAGATTGGTCGGCAAAAACCCGTTATTTGGACTTCTACCGATATATTCAAGGGCTTATCGCCTTGCGCCGTTCGCGTCCTGCTTTGCGACTGCGGAGTAATGATCAAATTCGACAACATTTAGTTTTTATGGAAACCCTAGATCCGGGTGTGGTCGCTTGGATGCTACGGTCATGGGCAGGAGGAGATCCCAGTGAACATCTCTTCCTCGTTGTCAACGCTCAGCCCAGGGCTCGTGAAGTTTATTTACCTTCGGGACGTTGGGCTTTCTTAGCGGATGCCCAACGTGCAGGAACTGAGCCGTTTCAGGAGCCTTCTCGGGGGATGATTATTCTTCCGGGGCGATCTTTAGCGGTTTTGGCAACTCAACCCGCTGGTCTGAATGCGGGAACTCTGACTTCCTAACTTGACAAGAGTATTTCTTACGGTATTCTTAAGACGATTCAGGAGGATGTATGGCCATAGTAATTGGTATTATTTTATTGGCGCTGGCCGTGTGGGCTGTGTTGCCGTTTTCCTTTCCCTTGGGGCTGGGCTGGGGCCCTCAAGTGATCAATTTTATCGTGGGCGGTCTACCGATTCTGGCTGTTTTTGTAGGTCTGATTGCCATTTTCATTGGAATTGCCGATTTGAAAGATAGAGCGGAAGCCAAGAAAGAAGAAGCTGCTGAGAAGGCCAAAGCCTCTGCGGAAGCTTCTACAACCGCTGAGAAAAAAGAATAACCCATTCATCCCTACGAAATGTAGGACTTGACGTTCAACCGGCGGGCGTGCCATATTATCTCACCCCGTTACGTACCCTTTAGGAAGATGAAATGAAGACGATTTTTACGAAGCCCGCTGAAGTTGAGCGCCGCTGGTTCATTATTGATGCAAAAGATAAAGTTCTTGGCCGGGTCGCCGCAGAAGTAGTTGCGCTTCTTCGCGGAAAAAATAAACCGGTGTATACCCCTCACCAGGAAGTCGGTGATTACGTCATCGTCGTGAATGCCGGAAAAATCAAAGTTTCCGGGGGAAAAGAATACAAGAAGATTTACTATCACCACACTGGGCATATTGGTGGAATCAAGGGTGAAGCGTATCACTCACTCTTAAGACGACGTCCTAATCGTCCTCTCGAGATTGCGATTAAGGGAATGCTTCCCCATACCCGGTTGGGATATAAACTCTTCAACAATGTTAAGATTTACGGCGATGACCGTCACCCGCACGCGGCTCAACAGCCTCAGGTGCTGGAACTTTAGGAGTTGAGATAATGGCTGAAAAAGAAAAAATGGCGAAGGACAAGACCTACCTGACAAATGCTGTGGGCCGCCGTAAAACCGCTGTGGCTCGCGTGTACTTAAAAAATGGGAAAGGTTCTATTGTCATCAATGACCGACCTTTAGACCAATATTTTCCCTATCCGATTCAACAAGTCACGGTGAAACAACCGTTGTCCGTTTTGGATGTGGAAGGGAAGTATGATGTTTTGATCAACGTCCAGGGTGGTGGTTTCAATGCTCAGGCAGAAGCTATCCGTCACGGCATTTCACGCGCCTTTGGTGTTCTTGATGAAACCAACCGCCCCGTGCTCAAGGCCAACGGCTTTCTTTCTCGAGACTCCCGCATGGTGGAACGGAAAAAGTTTGGTCAACGCAAAGCTCGTCGCCGGTTCCAGTTCTCCAAACGTTAACTTTTGGATTTTCACGAAAAGAGCCGCTTCGAGCGGCTCTTTTTTTTAATTTTTTCTTTCATTGACAGGTCAACCATGAACTACTATCCTAGCTAAAGGAGTTCGGAATACCATGGCCATTCAGAAAAAACGCCGAGTCTTTTCTGCGTTAGAAGTAGCAAAGATTTGCGGTGTGGTGAATCAGACCGTAATCAACTGGATACGAGCTGATCACCTGAAGGCATCCATGACACCCGGTGGTCAATTTCGCGTTTATCCTGATGATTTACGAGACTTTCTCGTTGCCAATAAGATGCGCGTCCCGGATGAGCTTTGGGAGCTTTTAAATAATCAAGAACTAGTGGTTGTGGAAGATGACCACGTTTTAAACAACCTTATGACGATTCAGTTAGGTCGCGCCTTTCCTAATTTGAAAATCAGCCAAGCCTTTGATGGCTTTGAAGCGGGGAGCCTGCTCACCGCCTGCCGTCCTAAAGCCGTAGTCTTGGATTTAAATTTACCAGGTGTTGATGGCTATGAAATTTGTCGACGTCTGAAAACCCAACAAGATTTCCATGATCCTTTTGTTGCGGTGGTAACAGCTGGGGACAATCCCCAAGCCGAAGCCGATTCAAAAGCAGCAGGTGCCGATGCTTTTTTCCTCAAGCCAGTTCCCACCGAGGTTTTGATTGAGACGCTAAAGACTCGTTTTGGTTGGTAACGCCGGAAGAATTGAGGAGTAGCTGGTGACTGAAAAAGGGTATGTCCTGGTTGTGGAAGACGATGACCTCATTCGCCTGGCCCTCAAAGAATATTTCGAACAGCTGGGAATTGCCGTCCTTTTAGCCTCAGATGGGGTGGGGGCCATCAAGCACCTGTTGGATTATCCAATCAAGGTTATTGTCACGGATTACCGTATGGATACCCTAGGTGGTGATTATTGGGTAAGGTTTTTACGTCGTTTTTGTCCTGA
>DAIDJJ010000013.1:0-10649 GCA_027451385.1 Spirochaetales bacterium
AACCGGTCGGCGGCTTCCATCTGCAGAGTTAGCGACGTGATTAACTCTGGAATTTCTTCCAGGCTTAAATTTTGAGTAAAAAGACCTCTTAAGGGAGGAATCAGACCTAATTCCGTTGCCCGGCGTTTTCGATACAGCCGATTAAGCTGTTTTTGTAAAAGTGGCCGGGCGAACTCCCCTGAAAAATAGCTCGTGGCACTTTTTTCTAGGTTGTGGGCCTCATCAAAAATCAAACGTTGAAAAGGTGGTAGGACTGCTGCGATTTCAAAGCCCAGACCTTCTACCCGTAAAGCTAAATCGGCAAACAACAAATGATGGTTGGCGATCAAAATGGAGGCAGTTGAGGCTTCTTTGCGTGCTTTGGCCAAAAAACAGCTTTCGGCTTGGGCACAACGCACCCCAGAACACGCGTCCACATCGCTACAAACACGGCTCCATAATTCCTCGGAGGGAGGTGAAGTCAATTCTTGAAAAGCTCCCGTTCGCGATTCTGCGGCCCACTCAGCCAAGCGGTTCAATTCACTGACCGTTTGAAGGTCCGCCGGATCTCTTAATTCTTCGGCTAAACGGTGTGGACAAAGGTAATTTCGCCGGCCTTTGACCAAAACTGTTTTTAACTTTGTCCCTAAGGCTTTTTGAACAAAAGGGAGATCTTTTTCAAACAACTGTTGTTGCAAATTGATGGTAGCAGTGGCAATCACAAGCTTTTCTTTGTTGCGCTGGGCCCACAGTACCGCTGGAATTAAGTAGGCAAAAGATTTCCCGACCCCAGTCCCGGCTTGCGCAACCACGACACCGTCTTCGTTCAAGCCCCTGACAAACAGCTTCAACAATTCGAGCTGATGTTCTCGAGCCTCATAAGAAGGTAAAAGTCGAGAAAAGGCCCCCCCCGGGAGCAAAGCCGAAGTGGCCTCCTCAAAGGACAGTTCTTGAATTTCCTGGATTAGCACCGGTTCGCTGACGGCATACACGCGTTGTCCCGCATTATCAATGATCCAAAAACCGATCCCTTGCTGACCAAGTGTATTCGCCACCGAGAGATCTGGACGGCTCGGCTCTAGGATTCCTGAGGGATGGTTGTGAATGACAACATCCCCGCTCTCCATATGCGGGTACAAAGCGGGGACCTCTTCCAGCGTCCCGCGAGCCCCTACAGACACCTGGGCCAGGCGATGCTCCGCGTCGAGATGGCCGATAAAAAGAACCTCACGCCCTTCGGCTTGTAAAATCTCAGACCGTATTAGGGCTAGAGCTTCCGCCGTAAAGCGTTCTTCAATCCTCATGCCGGGGTCGCCGCCCAGGCTGTCAAAAGCTGTGCCACTGCCGCTTGAGCGGCTTTTCCCGCTTGTTCGACTTCCGTATGGTTTAAAGGTTTGTTCGAAAGGCCTGCGGCTAAGTTGGTCACGACCGATAAAGCCGCTAAATTGAGACCACAAGAACGAGCCGCCAAAGCTTCGGGTACGGTCGACATTCCTACCAAGTCGGCTCCAATCGTTTTCAAAAACCGAATTTCAGCCGGTGTTTCATAATTTGGCCCGGTTAGCCCTGCATAAACCCCCTCAGAAAGACGGTGGCCCCATAGCATTTGAGCTATCCCTTGGAGTTGTGAACGAAGACTTCCACTATAAGCTTCGGTCATATCAAAGAAACGGGGGCCCCACGACGGGTCATGCGGACCCACAAGAGGATTTCCCCCCATCAGGTTGATGTGATCGCGTAGCAACACGAGGTCTCCTGGGTGATAGGAGGCCTGAATACCTCCGGCTGCATTGGTTAACAAGATGGTTGAGATACCCAATTTATGGGCTAGAAAAGACGGGAAAGCCGCCGTACGAAATGAATAGCCTTCATAATGATGAAAACGTCCCAAAAACACTAAGACACGGGGCCCCAGTTTGAGTAACCCCCGGTGTCCCGAAACCGTGGAACGGGGCATCCCCGGGATCTCGGCATAAGAAAACTCTTGCCCCTCAAAGGCTTCACCAACTTCTGACAGTCCTGAACCTAAAACGATGGCCCTTGAAGGCCGGTGAGAGGTATGCGCTAAAAGAAACTTAGCCGCCTCAATCACAGAAAAATCCTCTTCTTCCATACTGCCTCCCTGACTACACTATCAAAAAAAGGCTAGTTCGGCCAATTCCTTGTGCTTTCCTTGACAGGGAAAAACCTTTCTTTTAGGGTGTTGCGCATGGTCGTTTTCAAATTTGGCGGAACTTCGGTCCAAGATGCCGAAGCTATGAATCAGGTCTTAGATATCATCACCCCTCACCGACAGACGGGAATGATTTTAGTCAGTTCTGCCATGTCAGGCGTTACCAATACCTTGGTAGAACTCATTCAGGCTGTCAAAAATGAAGACCGCGCTAAGGCAGACACGCTGTTGACACAGTTAGAAGCCCGACATCAACGGGTGCTGGAAGTCTTATCCGGTTCGGCCCGTGAACTTACCACTGAAGCTTTAAAAGCTGTCTTTCGGGATGTGCGCACTTTGGTTAAAGGTAGCTTTTTATTGGGAGAGTGTTCCCCTCGTGTCTCGGATGCCCTGCTGGGGTCAGGAGAATTACTTTCGACCGCTTTGCTCCAGGGTTTAGCCTTACAACGGGGTTTACCTTCTGAATGGACGGACGCTCGTAAACTCATCCTCACGGACGATCGGTTTGGCGAGGCTGGTGTCTTATGGCCCGAAACTTTGGCCAAAATCCCCCCTGTATTCAAAGCGGCACCGGGTAAAGTCTACATCGTTCAAGGGTTTATAGGTTCTACCCTTCATGGGGTTGCTACCACCTTAGGCCGTGGCGGGTCGGATTATTCTGCCTCAATTTTTGGGGCGGCTGTTCAAGCCGAGCGTATAGAGATTTGGACTGACGTCAATGGGATCATGACCACAGACCCCCGCAAGGTTCCTTCGGCCATCTCCATCCCCGTCATGACCTATGCCGAAGCCGCAGAACTTGCCTTCTTCGGCGCTAAGGTCGTGCACCCTGCCACCATTCAACCTGCCGTCGAGCGCGGCATTCCTGTTCTCGTTAAAAATACCAAGAACCCGACCCATCCAGGGACTATTGTTCAAGCCGAAGCCCCGAGTTCTGGGGTTCGAGCTATTGCCGGCCGTCAGAACGTCACCTTAATTACAGTCACCTCAAGCCGCATGTTGTTGGCCTACGGCTTTCTCAAAAAGCTTTTTTCCATCTTTGACGCCTTCGAAACCTCTGTGGACTTGATTGCCACCAGTGAAGTTTCTGTGTCGATGACCATCAACGGCACGAAAGATTTAGCCGGTTTGCGACAAGCCCTTGAAGAATTGGGGACTGTTCGTATTCAACCCGACATGGCTATTCTCTCGCTGGTCGGTAAAGATCTTTGGAAAGACGGAACCTTCCTCGAGGAGGCCTTTAAATCTTTGAAAGGTCTTCCGATTCACTTGGTGTCGATGGGGGCCTCTGAAATCAATGTTTCCTTGGTTCTGAAAGCCACAGATCTCGACGAAGGTGTCAAGAGAACTCATGAGGCCTTTTTTGGCCAAAGCTGAGGTCATCTTTGCCTCTTTCTGAGATTGACTTTATCAAAGCCGCTTGCGGTCATGGGGATTACCTCTTATTAAGGGCTCAGCTCTCTGGTGAACAGCTGGAGGGGTTAGCGTTCCAGGAACTGGCCAAACGCCTGTGTTCTAGACGCCGTGGGGTTGGTGCCGACGGGATTTTGGCCTTTACCCGCCGACAAAGTCATCCCTGCACAGTTTATGCCGCTTCTCCCCGGTTTTCTCAAGACACGATTTCAGGAGATGCGTTGTTTTGCGCCGCGCGATTTCTGTTCGATCAGGGAGAATACGGGGTAAAGCCATTCCCTCTTCAAACCCAAGGCCGACTTTTCACGGTAGAATCTGTCGATTCACAAAACTTTCGTTTAGAGATAAGCCCACCGTCCAATGCCGGTCAGGAAGCCGACTGGAACCGCCCCTTACGGCGAACTCGCTTCCAAGAGACGGATGTGGTTCCCTGGGAAGGTGTGGGCCGAATTGGCACTGTTTACGCCCCTTCTCCCGATACCAGTCAATTGCGTAAAGCAGCGCGAGCCTTGGGGTCGTCTGTTCAGCCTTTAGTGGTATTTTCTACACCGCAAAAAGATCTGGTAACGGCTTGGGTCCATTCCTCTAGCTGGATTGATCAATCTTTTGCCGCCGCCGCAGTAGCCCTGCACTCCCATCTGGAAGGTCTCAGTGCCAGCGAAGTCTTAGTGAGTCTGAACAATCAACCGTTTTATCTTCAACTTGAACTTCCCGGTCCTCGTGTCTGGGTTACAGCGCCCGTTCGTTATATATTTCAAGGACTTTATTCTGCTGAGACTTCCTTTTTCTAACAACTCCGGTTATCCTGTTCGCAGGAGTGAGGCATGGACCCGCTGTTTGACCGCCTGGGAAGATTGTTTCGTTCATGGAGTGATAAACCCTCCGAAGCTTACACGGAGGATGCGGATCAGCGCGCCGCGGAAGAAGAGCTTGAAGCCTTTCTCCGGGGTGAACCGCCCCGAAAGTCCTCTTCTCAAGGTTCCAAATCCTATCATCATGAACGTCCGGCGCGCGAACAGCCCCGACCAGTTTTAGATCCCAAAATTCTTGCGGCGTATCAGGTTTTAGGTCTTACGGGACAAGAATCTTGGGAGGCCATCGACAGTGCTCATAAAAAACTTCTACGCCAGCACCACCCTGACCGGCACGCCAGTAATCCCAAAGCTTACCAAGAAGCCACCGTTACTTCACAGCGACTGAACGAAGCCTTTCAAATATTAAAAAAGCATTGGGGCCGCTAATGTCGCAAGAGCTATGGATAGATTCCGCCTCCCAATGGGAACAGGTTTCTCCCCGTCTGGCGAAAGAGTCTGTTTTGGCCGTCGATCTGGAAGGCGACTTTATGTTGTACCGCTATGGTCGCCGCATTTGTCTGTATCAACTTGCTTTTGAGAATGGTGATATTTGGTTACTCGACCCTTTGGCGGATTTATCATTAGACCCTTTGTTTCAAGTCTTTTCTAACCCCCACCAAGTCAAAGTTTTTTGGGGAGCGTCTAACGACGTTCGTTACCTCAAAGCCTTGGCTGGTTGCCAACTTCAAGGTCTGGTGGACTTGTGGGAAGCCGCAAAACTGATTTTGCATCCCAGACCATCCTTAGCTATGGTGCTTCAAGAAACTCTAGGAATCACCGTAACGAAAGAAACTGAAATTCAAACCTCGGATTGGAACACCCGTCCCTTATCTGAGGAGCAACGACGCTATGCGGCGCAAGATGTGAGATATTTACTTCCGGTCTGGCACCAATGGCAAGAAACTTTAAAAGGTCCCCTCGCCAACACCTTTCAAAAACGGATGACTCATCTTCTATCCCTTGAAGTCAAACCTTCCTTGTCTCCACTAGAACGAATCAAAGGGCGTTTTATCTTGACTCCGGAACAGCTCGAACACCTCAAACGCCTTGCCGAGGAACGCGAATACGTAGCACAACAGCGCAATGTTGCTCCCTGGCGGCTTGCCGATAATGAAAAACTCATAGCTTACGCCAAATCTGGACAAATCCTCGATTGGGAGACTTAATTTATGCCACAACACGATTCATCCCGCTCGGAAGCTCGCTTACTCATTTTGCAAGAAGAACTCAAAATCTTGCGCGAAAAAAACAATCAGCTTCAGCAACAGCTAGAAAATTCCCAGCAACGACATCGGGAAATTGAACAACGGCTAGCCCTACACCCTATTTCGGGTCTGCCGACCCACTACATGATGGAATCGCAAATTCAAGAAATCTTAAGCGATGCTGAAAAGGCCTCCTTTCAAGGTTATGCCTTTATTTTGATACAACTAGGGCCTGCTTATGACATGGTCAAACGCACCATGAAATCCAGTGTCGCAGAATGGGTACTTTATCAGTTATCACAACGCTTAAATCTTCTGTTAAGCTCGAATGATTATATTTTTCATACCCGTGAAAATGAGTTTTTGCTCTTGCGGCATTATGAAGAAGAAAGTGTTTTGACCAGTTTTTTGAACTTGATTCAACATCAAGTGAGTGAACCCCACATTTTTTCGGGGTTCAACCTCACCCTTGAGAGTTGGATTGGCGTTTCGTTGTATCCTCAGCACGGTGTAGACCGTTCAGCTCTTTTGCATGGAGCCGATATTGCCCTCGGTCACTGCCAAGAATTAAAAGCTCCCTTTGTCCTTTTTGATGTTTCGCTCGAAAAGCGCGTTCTAGAAAAAATGGAACTGCAAAATGCCATCATCAAAGCTATTGAAGCCCCCGCTTTAAAAGCCATCGGTCATCAATTTGAACTTTACTTTCAGCCTAAATTAACAGTGCAACGTCAAGGCTCTTCCTGGACCGTCAAAGGAATTCAAGCTGAAGTTCTTTTACGTTGGAACCACCCCAGTAAAGGTCAAATTCAACCTTCCCAATTTATTCCCATAGCCGAAGAAACGGGCTTAATCATGCCCATAGGAAAATGGAGTTTATACCAAGTTGTTCAACAGTTAAAAGATTGGGATGCGACAACGTTTCAAGAGGTACACCTAGCGTTTAATGTTTCAGCACGGCAATTTCGTAGTCAAGATTTAGTCGAGATCTTTCAAAAGACTATGAAAAAACACAAAGAGGTCGTCAAGAAACTCACCTTAGAAGTGACGGAAACGAGTTTGTTTGAAGACCCCCTCGAGGCTGAAAAAATCCTCAAGGCCTTTAAAAACTTTGGCCTAAAAATCTCTGTTGATGATTTCGGCACAGGATTTTCGTCCTTAAGTCATCTGCATAAGTTTACTTTGGACGAAATCAAAATCGATCAGTCCTTTGTTCGTGGGCTTCCGGAAAACCCGCAAGACTTGGCCATCGTTCGTTCGCTGATTTCCATTGCCAACGAGCTGAACCTGCATATTGTGGCCGAGGGAGTTGAGACGCTCCCTCAATTAGAAGAGCTGGCGGATTTAGGGTGTCAAACCGTCCAGGGGTACTTGATCTCAAGACCCTTGACTCGTACAGGGTTTGAAAACTTTGTTCATCGACTCCAGCAAAACGGCCGTTGTCTAGAACTGGCAAAAACCTAAACGTTAAGTCGATTCTTCAACAATGTCCGAGTCATGAAACTCGTTCCATAAGCGTTCAAAGTCTTCGCGGTGAGTTTCTTCAACTTCAATATGCCCCCAGCCTTCTGCCACTTCGGTAGCGTACCCCCATAAGGAATCCCCGTGCCGAATGATCCGACAGGGAATCCCCTCGCTTTCCAGAAGTTCTTTGATAAGAGCTGCCTCAGCACTATTTTTCAACGGCCAAGGCCATTCTTTTGTTTTCCAGAACATCATTCCTCCTCGTTGTCTATGGAGCTTTCCCCTTCGGCTCCGGCATTTCCTGTTACTCTGACAAATTTCGCCCCGGTAGTTTCTTTCGTCGTCAACCGCACCCCTTGGGCCTTCACGCCTTTCACCAAATAATCTTGCACAGGGAAGGTTTCTTCAAAAACGCGAAGCAAGGGTTTTTGTTTGTAGTCAAGTCGAACCGCTACATCTTGCCGAGTAGTTAACTTCAACAAGGTGGAATTTTCTGGAAGCAAGGAATATTCCTTGTCGAGGATGTAGCCTTCGATCTGAAAGCGTTTGAGGTGCAGAAATAGGCTGGCATTGTCCCGGTACAAAAGGGAAAAAACCACCTTGGCCAGCTCTTCTTTATCGGCGTTGCCGACATACAGCACATTTTTCCCCGCAAAGAGTTTTTCGGCCACTCGAATCACCGAATACGTCCCATCTTTTCGGATCAACAGAATTCGGTCCAGCTCACTGACCTCAAACTGAACCTCTCCCGTTGTGATGGCCCAGCCCATGTAGCCCGTGGCTTTATCGTAGCGTAATTTTTTGTCGCGAAGTGCCGCATCTTTTGCCGTTACCTTTTTAAAGTTCAACATTTTGGTCTGACGCGAAGGCATTTGTTCCGCATACTTTTTCAAAATGCCGTCTAAGAAAGATAGGGCATACGCGGTTAAATGCGCCAAATGATGTTCGATCTGCTTGAGCCGGGCTTGAATTTCTTCCAGTTCTTTTCGGGCCTTTTCAATGTCGTAGAGGGAGATTCGACGGATGGGAATTTCTAAAAGGTGTTTGACATCCTCTTCAGAAATGGGCCTTTGGATTTCTTTCTTAAAGGGCACAAAGCCGGTTAAAACAGCCTGAACCACCAAATCATGGGTCTTTTTGTCTTCTATCTGTTTATAAATCCGCTCTTCAATAAAAATTCGCTCTAAGGTCCTCAGGTGCAGTTTGTCGAGCAGTTTGCCTTTTTCTAGTTCCAGTTCTTTTTTGAGGACTTCAACCAAATGCCCAGCATGATGGCGAATGACTTGGGTCACAGTCGTCTGTACCGGAAGCTGGTCTTGAATGACCAATAAATTGACCTGGTGTGTGATCTGACAATCGGTAAAGGCATAAAGGGCTTCTACAACTTCTGAAGTGTACACCCCACGAGATAATTTGATTTCAATCTCAACTCGTTCAGAAGTAAAATCTGAAATACCGGCAATCTTCAACTTACCTTTTTTGGCGGCATTTTCGACTGAAGAAATCAGGCTGGCAGTCGTGGCACCATAGGGAAGTTCTCGAATTAAAATCCGCTTTTCATCTGAGGTGTCCATCAAGGCTCTGACAGTCACGGAACCCTGCCCATCTTCGTAGGCAGAGGCATCCATCAGTCCCCCCGTGGGAAAGTCGGGCAAAAGCTGGAAGTCTTCTCCACGAAGTGCCGCTTGTAAGGCCAGTAATACCTCTCGAAAGTTATGCGGCAGAATTTTCGTGGCCATACCAACCGCGATGCCTTCAATGCCTTGGATCAAAACGACGGGAATTTTAGCGGGAAAGATTAACGGTTCTTTGTTTCGACCATCGTACGACTCGGCCATTTCGGTGATTTCGGGGTTGTAGAGAACTTCCTTAGCCAAGGGGGTCAAGCGACATTCAATGTACCGAGCCGCCGATGCTTCATCACCGGTAAAAATATTTCCGAAATTTCCTTGGGTATCGATAAAAAGATTTTTTTGACCGAGGTTAACCAAAGCTTCATAAATCGAGGCATCACCGTGGGGGTGATACTTCATGCAGTGCCCCACCACATTCGCCACTTTATGAAACTTACCGTCATCCATCTCCATAAGCGAATGAATGATGCGCCGCTGAACGGGCTTTAAACCGTCATTGAGGTGGGGAATGGCGCGTTCTTTGATGACGTACGAAGCATATTCCAGAAAGTTCTCGGCAAACAGCTTTTGAACATAAGCCATGTTAAATCAAATTCTCCATGATGTATTGCCGACGGGTCGGCGTGTTCTTTCCCATATAAAAGGAAAGCGTCGAAGGGATGTCTTTTAAAGACTTAATGTTGATGTCCACCAAGCGCATGGAATCCCCGATGAACGGCCCAAACTCATTGGGACTGATTTCTCCCAAACCTTTGAAGCGCGTCACTTCGGCCCCCGTCAAGGCTTTGACGGCGACATCTCGTTCTTTGGCATTGTAACAGTAACGGGTTTCTTTTTTATTGCGGACACGAAACAAGGGGGTCTCAAGAATATAAACACGGCCGTTGACCACTAATTCCTCGAAAAAATTTAAAAAGAACGACAAAAGCAAATTGCGAATGTGAAACCCATCGGTATCCGCATCGGTGGCAATAATGATTTTGCCGTAACGAAGGTTCTCGATGTCATTTTCGATCCCCAAGGCCATCATCAAGTTATAGAGTTCTTCGTTCCGATAAATTTCAGTTCGCTTTTTTCCATGAAGGTTTTCTGGTTTACCACGAAGTGCATAGATGGCTTGGGTGTAAACATCACGCGCCGTGACCATTGAACCGGCTGCAGATTGACCTTCCGTGATGAAAATCATGGACCCCGCACCTTTCTCGCCGTCTTCAATGTGGTACTTGCAATCCTTGAGTTTAGGAATATTCAAGGCAATTTTCTTGGCAGCCTCTTTGGCCTCTTTTTTGACGGTATTGAGTTCCTTGCGCAATTTTTCATTCGAGATAATCCGGTCTTTAAGAATCCGTGCCGTCTCAACATTTTTATGCAAGAAGTCCATGACCGCTTCTTTTACCGCTTGAACGATCCAGGAGCGAATGTCTGTGTTGCCCAGTTTGTTTTTCGTTTGGCTTTCAAAGACGGGGTTTTTGATCTTGACGGCAACCGCCGCAGTCAGGCCTTCACGGACATCCAGACCATTATAGTTTTCTTTAAAAAACTCATTGATTCCTTTCAAATGGCCTTCGCGAAATGCTGACAGGTGTGTACCACCGTCAGCGGTGTGCTGGCCGTTGACAAATGAAAAGTAATTTTCACCGTAACTGCCTGTGTGGGTAAACGCAAACTCCAGGTATTGCCCTTTATAGTAAGCGGCCGGATACGCTTCCCCTTCGCCAATTTCGGCGTTCAAAAGATCGAGCAATCCATTTTTCGCTTCAAACTTTTCTTTATTCAGGTAGAGCTTGAGTCCTTGGTTTAAGCAGGCATAATTCCACATGCGTTGTTCCAGGAACTCTTTGTTGAACTGATAGTCTCCAAAGATTTCCTTGTCCGGTTGAAACTCGACAAACGTGCCGTCAGGTTCGGTCGTACTACCTTGGTTTTCTTT
>DAIDJJ010000013.1:10659-27434 GCA_027451385.1 Spirochaetales bacterium
CGATGCGAACGAACCAGAAAACGACTGGCTAAGGCATTGACGGCCTTGGTACCCACACCGTTGAGACCCACAGAAAACTGAAACACATCGTCGTTGTACTTGGCACCGGTATTGATCATCGAAACGCAGTCAATGACTTTACCCAAAGGAATACCACGGCCAAAGTCTCGCACCGAGACGACATTTTTGTCTACCGTGACATCGATTCGCTTGCCAAAGCCCATGATGTACTCATCAATCGCATTATCCACGACCTCTTTGACCAGCACGTAGATCCCGTCATCCATGTTGGAACCGTCACCCAGACGGCCGATGTACATACCAGACCGTAAGCGAATGTGCTCCAGTGAACTCAGAGTCTTAATTTTGCTTTCATCGTAGGTCGTATCTTTTGCCATACTAGTTCTTCCCGTGAGGTGAGATTTTTTGGAGATCAACAACACCGTTATGAACCGTCTGCCAGATATCCTGGGTCAACGATTCTTCTTGAGCCGAGGTAAGACCTTTGGTATCAATCGGCGGATGAAAACGGATTCCCATCCAGCTAGGGCGAACACGGCCGGTTTGTTCTAAGACTCGATAACTTCCTTGAATTGAAACTGGCACGGCCATGGCTTTAGCTTTGGTCGCTAATTTGAGTCCACCTTTGCGAAATTCGGCCATTTTCGGGCCCCGGCTCCGGGTTCCCTCGGGAAAGATCACCATGGGGAAACCGCGTTTCACTCGGTCGGCCCCATACAGAATCCCTTTTAAGCCATCTTTTAAACTTTCACGTTTCAGAAAGTAACACCCCAGTTCTTTCATCCACGTACGAATCACAGGGGCGTACTTCAAAGATCGTTTGGCAATGTAACCAGCCGGTTCGGGTACCGTTGCCATAATCAGGAGAATGTCAGCGTAGGCCTGGTGGTTTCCTACAAAACAATACGGCTTTCCACGGGGAATATTTTCGAGTCCCTCAACATGAAGCCGGCACCCGGCCAGACGTTCCAAAATAAAACGGGCATAGTAGCGACCCAGACGTCCCAGGTAAAACCAGGCTTCGTGCTGGCGACCCAAAAGCTTGAGCAGGTGATACGGAATTAAAGCGATCAGCGAAGTTAAAACTGTCAACCAAAAAACAAGTCCGTAAACGATAGCTTGAACCAGCATAAACCCTCCTTCGTCAATTTAACAGGTTAAACCGCCTTGGCCAAGGCGGGCCAGACCTTCCACGTGTTTTCTCATGACTTCAACTAGCTTTCAACTTGACCCCGGCCTAGCTGGACGTTAGGCTAAACTCGGAGGAAACGCATGCGCATACGGTACAATGCCCCCTTTACTCTGACTTTTTCCCTGGCCGCAGTGGCCATTCTTCTGTTGGACCAGTACGTGATGCCTGGCATCACTCAGAAATATTTTATGGTGGGAGGTCAGGGTAGCTTCAACTGGAGCGATCCACTTTCGTACTGGCGGCTCGTTGGCCATGTCTTGGGTCATGAAAACTGGAATCACTTTTTAGGCAACTTTTCCTTTTTATTGCTCTTAGGTCCGGTGCTAGAAGAAAAGTACCAAACGCCAACTGTGGTGTTGATGGCTTTTGTGACAGCGTTAGTGACCGGGGTTATCAACGTTTTATTTTTTACGACATCGCTTATGGGAGCCTCGGGCATCGTCTTTATGATGATCTTGCTGGTCTCGTTTACCAACATTCGCGCCGGTGAGATCCCCTTAACCTTGCCTTTGATACTCGTTTTCTTTTTGGGAAAAGAGATTGTCGAGATCTTCAAAAACGACAATATTTCGCACTTTGCCCATATCTTAGGCGGTGTTGCCGGGAGCTTGTTTGGTTTTATGGGAACTAGGCTTCAAGAACCTCCAAAAATCTCGTCAGGAGCTTAAGGCCTCAGGAGCTTGACGTCTCAGGGGCTTGACGCTGCGAAAAACGAAGTTCGGTTACCAAGTCAGGCCCCAGTTCCCAACGCTTCCAGCTGAGGGGACGAAGGGCCTGGGATAACTGCTTCACCCCTAAATCCCCCACAGCTTCAAACCCTTTCCCGATGACCACGGGAGCTGTGACGGCCAACAGCCGATCCACAAAACCCGAGGCTAAAAACGAAGTAATGACTTGGGAGCCTCCCTCGACAAATACGGAACTCACCCCTTCAATTGCCAGGGCATGGAGCACCCCCAAAAGCCCTTTTCCCGCCTTGGGATAGGCCTCTATGTTGAGACAACGGCAACCGACTTTTTCCAACTCAGCCTTCCGCGAGCTATGGTCTACCTGCGAACCATGGCCTTTCTGCATAACGCGTCCTTTGTACAACAGCCAAACGGGGGCTTGGGAAACACTGGTCGCCAATTGAGACGTTAGGGGCAGACGTAGTTCCGAATCTAAAATGACACGGATAGGGTTTCTTCCCTGGACCAAGCGACAAGTTAGCATGGGGTCGTCGGCCAAAACCGTGCCAATCCCTACCAAAATGGCTTGATGATCACGGCGTAGCTCATGGGCCAAAACGAGGCTTTCGGGGCTACCCAAGCCTCGGCTGTCTCCGCTTTGTGCGGCGATACGTCCGTCCAGACTTTGTGCATAACTCACCGTCACATAAGGCAAGGAACTTTTCATAGTTTCATAATCACCAATTTTATGAAAACCGAAAAGTGACTGGCAGGACTTTCCAAGAAGTATTATCATACCAGCTGACTGGGAGGACTATGTATGTCGGATGAGCATTGGAAACGACTAACCCGCCGTTCAGAAATTTGCACCGCGCAATTCCCTGCGGAACCGGGACAGGACTCCACGTCCCGGCAAAATCGGTTTGTCGAAAACCAAATCATGACAAACACCTACCGTGAAACCCACGAAGAAGGGCGCAAAAGCTACGCTCATCAGGCTTGGGAGAAATGGGATACCGAAGACGAACAAAAAGTTTTAGACGAGGAAATCCTTCCTTGGTTTCCGCTGGAAATTCCTCAACCTACCGAAACCCAAAACTCTGTCTCTTCCTTTTCCAAACAAGAATTGGGCGAATGGATTATTCCTCTTCAAGAAATTCTTGTCCGTGCCGCCGAAAAAGAAGACTTTTTTCTTCAGAGTGAATTTCTTCGTCTCGAAAAAGAAGAACGGCTTTACCAGGATTCTTTTGGCCGAGAACTGGTCGATTTGACCTGGCATGCAACGGTGGACCTGATGATTCTTCCCCGTTCACAACCAGATACCCACCCAGTCACGACGGAATTTCGATTTAGTGAATTTGTTCCCGACGAGCTCAATGCCTTGGTCAAACAGAGGGGGCGCCGTGTTCTGCAGTTTTTGAAGGCCCAACCGTGGACGCCCCAGAGACCCGAAGCCGTTTATTTGCGGGGTCATTTGGTCGGCGACTTGGTTGGACTTTTGGTTCGTCGGCTTTCAGGACTTAGCCTCTATGCGGGACTTTCTCGAGAAAAAGCTGGCCAGCCCCTTTTAGGTGTCCAACCTCAAGGCGATACGATTACCCTGCAAGCCCTTCCCCAGCTGTATAACTCTCCCCATACGAATTTCTTTGACGACCAAGGCCTGTTGGTGTCTCGACGCACGCTTGTTGAAGATGGTTTGGTGAAATCCTTTATGACGAGTCAAGAAACAGCCCATTACCTAGGTCTCCCCCTAACGGGCTTAAATGGAAACTTTTCTTTAGCTCCTGGCTCGTTGACCCGGCAAGAGTTGACTCATCAACCCGCCCTTGAGATTCTGAAGTGGCGAACGTTTGAGGTGGAAGAAGCAACAGGACGTTGGACAGCGGTGGCAGAAGAAGCTCTTTGGTATGAAAACCATCAAATTCAACCTGTTTTTGGAGTGCCGCTTAGAGGTGATTTGGCCGAACTCTTGACGAGTGCCCGGTTTTCTCAAGACATTGGTTCCTGGGAAAATTATGAAGGGCCGGAGTTTCTTCAAATTCCGGTGACCTGTTTACAAGGAGTATCGTAATGGAATGGAAGGCGAGCCATATTCTCGTCAAAGATCGGGCTTTGGCGATGGAACTGCTGAAACGAGTCAAACAAGGGTCTTCTTTTGAAGGCTTAGCGAGAGAATTTTCCACCTGTCCTTCCAAGGCCCAGGGCGGAGATCTCGGTTGGTTTGGTCCCGGCAAAATGGTACCAGCGTTTGAAAGTGCCGTTAAGAAACTTGGCGTAGGCAGTATTAGTGATGTCGTGGCGACTTCCTTTGGGTATCACGTCATCAAGGTCACAGGCAAACGAGGAGACTGACCTCTCCCGTGCCGCGTGTTCTAAAGTTAATTTCGTATTCCCCAGAACTTTTTGAACTCTTTCTCGAACGTGAAGGGTTAGAATATCGGGCTGGGGACTGCGCCCTTCTGATTCACACAGACAAGATTACCTCTCGTCCCTATAGTTTTTCTTCACATCCCGATCAAAATTCCCTCAGTTTTTTGTTTCGCAAGATGGAAAACGGCTTTACTTCCTGGCTAGCCTCGCGAAAAGAAGGCGATGAAGTCGGTGTCGGCACGCCGTTTTCTTTGTTTCACCCCCAAGGCGGCGTCCATGAGGTTTGGATCGCCACAGGGACCGGAATTGCCCCCTTTCTTTCGCTGTTGCGAGGAAACACCACTTCTTTGCCTCGAGAATTATGGTATGGGGTACGAACCCCCCAAGAAGCCGTCTTGGACGAAAAACTTCCTTTAAAAGTCACAGGTACAGGACTACGTCTCTGGTTTTCCCGCCAGAAAGAAAACCCCAGTCGTCTAACGGATCACCTTGAGCAACTTCCCCAGGGTCCCGATCTTGAGTATTATCTGTGTGGGAACGGCTCCATGATTCGTCAAACCACAGAGTTTCTCAAGAGTCAGGGCATCCCGACCTCCCATCTTCATGGTGAAGCGTTTTATGGATGAAGCCCACCGGCTAACATCCAAAGGAGCATGATGAGCGACCCTCAAGCCGTCCCTCGGCTGGCCAAACCCGATTGGTTGAAAATTACCCACCGTAGAGCCGATGAGTACCGCGAGCTCCGTCTTAGCCTTCGCGAAAAGGGCTTACACACGGTTTGTGAAGAAGCTGCCTGCCCGAACCTCAATGAATGCTGGGGTTCCCGCACCGCGACCTTGATGGTTCTGGGCGACACTTGTACCCGTGGTTGCCGCTTCTGTAACGTGAAAACAGGTCATCCCCGAGGGATTGTCGACCCTCATGAGGTCGAAAACGCTTCCTTGATGGTCAAAATGATGAACTTAAACTATTTGGTTTTGACCAGTGTTGACCGTGATGACTTGCCGGACCAGGGGGCAGGACATTTTGCCGCCATCATTCGCCGGATTAGGGAGGACCATCCTCAAACCAAAGTCGAAGCCTTGGTCCCCGACTTTTCAGGCGACCCCAAGCTGATGCAAATTTTGGTCGACAGTGAACCTTTTGTCCTAGCCCAAAACCTCGAAACGGTGCGGCGATTAACCCATCCTATACGCGACATCAGGGCTGGCTATGAACTGACCCTCGACTGTCTGGCGTTCTACAAAGCGCAAGGGTGTCGAACCAAAACCAGTATCATGGTAGGTTTGGGCGAAACCGTTGAAGAACTGGAAGAAGCCATGGATGACCTTCGCCACGTCGGGGTCGATGTGTTGACGTTAGGCCAGTATCTTCAACCAACCAAAGCTCACCTCCCCGTGAAAAAGTTTTATACCCCCCAAGAGTTTACACTTTTAAAACACACCGCCTATAAAAAAGGCTTTGCCTTTGTCGCGGCAGGCCCCTTGGTGCGGAGTTCTTACAAAGCCGCTGACTATTTAACTTTCCTTGAAAACCGGACCACCGGTCAGGAGACCTTATGACAGAGAAACGCTACACCAAAAATGGGGAATGGGCCGCTTGGGACCGCGATCGCTTAGTTGTGGGTCTTTCCCGACCTGCGGTTGACGCTTTGGGTGAGGTCACATTCGTCGCCCCGCCTAGCACAGGACAAAAGCTGTTACCTGGGGCCCCCTCGTTTACGGTCGAAGCCGTCAAAGCCGCTGCCGACTTTGAAACCCCTGTAGCGGGAACCGTCGTCCTGGTCAATGAACTTTTAAAAGCTACCCCCGAATTGCTCAATAAAGACCCCGAAAACGAAGGCTGGATCTTTGTGCTCGTCGATGCCGAACGCAGTGCTTGGGAAGGCTTATTGGATAGCCAGGCTTATCAAGCCTGGACACAAACTGGGGCCTCATGAAGTGGCGTCTTTGGCTGGCTCCCCCTTGCCGGGGCGACGAAGCCATGGCCTGGGACGAGGCGTTGTTTCTTTCAGAAGCGTCCCGGCCTGAGGGGACCCCCGTCCTTCGCTTTTATACCTGGCAACCTTCCACCTTATCCTTAGGTCGGTTTCAGCACCCCGAGGCTGGACTCAACCCTGGTATTTCCCAGGGTTCCCCCCTTCCCGTCGTCAGGCGAACTACCGGCGGGGGCGCGATTTGGCATGATCAGGAGCTGACCTATTCTTTGACTTGTCATCAAGAGCATTTGGAGGTTTCAGGGGTCAAAGCCTCTTTTGAGTTGCTGTGTGGCTTTATCTTAAAAACCTGGCAAGCCTTTGGATGGGAAGCCGGGTTTGCACGGGATTCGGACCCCCAGGGCCGCTGGGGTGCCGTTACGGCGGCCTGTTTTGCGGGCACCGAAGAGTACGATATTTTGGTTCAAGGGAAAAAACTAGGCGGCAACGCCCAACGGCGACAGGGTAAAGCGATTTTTCAGCATGGTTCACTCCCCCTTCGCCTCAACTGGGACATCCTTCGCCAGATCTTTCGTCCAGAGGACTGCCCGTCCCCCGAACACGTGACCGATCTTGCCAGCCAAGGCTGGCTAGGAACACCCCAAGAACTGGCCGAACAACTGGCCGAGCAGTTTTGTCGTCACCTCGACGTTGTCCCAGAACTCTGGGAACCCGGTCCGGCGGAATACCAACTGTTTCAAAAAAGTTTAGAAAAATACCAAGACCCAGAATGGACACTACGAGGCTATGGGGCCGTACGAGACTTTAACCACATCGCATCCCCGTAACTAAAAAATCGGTAACGCTCTTTGACGGCTTCTTCATAACTTTCCCGAATAAAATCCCAGCCCCCAAAGGCTGAAACCAGCATGAGGAGTGTGGACTCGGGGGTATGGAAGTTGGTAAAAAGTTGGTCCACCGCCCCAAAGCGGTAACCTGGGTAAATGAAAATATCGGTACTATCCTCGCCCGAACGAAACTCCGTACCAGACCAGGCCGACTCTAAAGTACGTAAGCTCGTGGTCCCCACCGCTAAAATAGGTCGCCCAGCCCGCTTTGCCGCAGTCAGTCGCTCTGCCGTTTCGGGTTCTAATCGGTAGACCTCGCGGTGCATTTGATGGTCACGAATATCTTCAGCTCTCACCGGTAAAAACGTGCCCAGCCCGACATGGAGGGTCACGGTGGCGGTTTCGACCCCTCTTTGCCGCAGACGGTCTAAGGCTGCTTGGGTAAAGTGCAACCCAGCAGTGGGGGCTGCGGCTGACCCGACTTCTTTCGCGTATACGGTTTGGTACCTTTGGGCATCCGCGTCATTATCCGGACGACGGATATACGGGGGAAGAGGAATATGCCCATTCCGGTCCAACCACGCTTCCTCAATACCCGACGTAAACGTTAACGTTCGTACATTCCCCGTGGGAGTCGAGATGACCCCCACTCGGTCTTCGGGAAAATGGATCGTTTGGCCCTCTTTTAACCGCTTAGACTTGTTGAGCAAACACTCCCAGCTGTACTCATTGAAACGGCGGAGAAATATCACCTCGAGTTTACCGCCAGAGGCCAAGGTCCCAAAAACTCGGGCTTTTCGAACCCGCGAGTCGTTGAACACCATAAGGGTTTGGGAATCAACACCTTCGATAAAGTCTTGAAAGCGAGCGTGTTCTCGTTGTTTGAGTCGGGGGTCGAGTATCATCAGCCGACTCTCGCCACGGGTTTCGGGCGGAGCTTGGGCAATCAGCTCCTCGGGGAGCTCAAAAGAGAAGTCCTTGGTCTTCACTAGGTTTTTCCTTCCAAAGGGCTTCGAGGCCTAAGTGGCGGTAGGCCAAGCCTGTCGCCATACGGCCCCGAGGGGTACGCATTAAAAACCCCCGTTGAATCAAGTACGGTTCATAAAAATCTTCCAAGCCGTCAATCCCTTCGCCGACGCTGATCGCCAGCGTTTCTGCCCCCACAGGTCCGCCGTCATAATTGCGGATGATCGACTCTAGGATGGCACGATCTTGACGTTCAAGGCCAAAACGGTCGATTTCGAGGCGTTTAAGGGCGGCCTCCACGACGGCCACGGTCACTAAAGCCTGACCGGCGACCTGGGCAAAATCGCGCATCCGACGCAAAAGGCGGTTAGCCACACGCGGCGTTCCCCGACTAGATTGCGCCAACAAACGCGCGGCTTCAGGTTCCAAACCTATCCCTAAAATGGCGGCAGAACGAAGCAGAATTTCAATCAATTCGGTGTCAGAATAAAAATCAATGCGTAAATGGATGCCAAAACGAGAAAATAGCGGGCTTGAGACCCTTCCCGGTTTGGTCGTGGCGCCAACAAGGGTAAAGGGTGGCAGAGGGATTCGGACGGTTCGAGCGCTGGGACCTTGCCCAATGACCCAATCGAGTTCGCCGTCTTCCATAGCGATGTACAGCATTTCTTCGATAGCTGGCTTAAGACGATGGATCTCGTCAATAAAAAACACACTACGTTCGGTCAAAGTTGTTAAAATGCCGGCAATGTCCTTGGGCTTATCTAAAGCCGGGGCTGCGGTGACTTTAAAATCTACCCCTAACTCGTTGGCAAGAATCCCTGCCAAGGTGGTTTTTCCCAACCCAGGGGGGCCCGAAACAAAGACATGATCCAAAGCTTCTTGGCGTTCCCGGGCCGCTCGCAAAAACACCGAAAGATTTTCTTTGAGGTTTTCTTGTCCTTGAAAATCTTGAAGCAACTGGGGTCTTAACAGAACTTCGCGTTGCTCTTCGCCGCCTTCAGCCTGGGGGTCCAAAGTTTTTGCCATTAATGCTCCGCCGAAAGTTTCATCAAGGCTCGTTGAAAGACAGTCCGCTCGCGTTCGGCCGATGATAGACCTACCAGATCGGGATCAGCATTGACCGAAGTGACGACGCGTTCTACCGCCTTTCTGTCAAAGCCCATTTCGGCTAAAGACGAAATCAATTCCGCCTCGGGGCCTCCTGAGACCGGAGAATCGTCTAAAAGGAGTTTGCCTTTCAAGGCCAAGATCATTTTCTGAGCAGTCTTTAGACCCACGCCGGGAACTTTTGACAACAAGTTCGCATCGCCAGCTTCTAGCGCCGCCGCAAACTGCTGGGGGGCGAGTCCAGATAAGCACTTTAGAGCCAATTTGGGGCCAACTCCCGAGACTTTGAGTAAATCTAAAAACAAGGCCCGTTCTTGGACCTGAGCAAAACCAAACAGCTTCATCGTGTCTTCGGTGTGCTGTAACCAGGTATAAACTTTGACGCGGTTCCCCACGGAAGGCAACGTATCGAGCGTAGAGCGAGAAATAGCAATATCCCACTCCATATCGCCTACCAGCAAAAAAATCGACTCGAGGTTTTTTCGAGTTAACTCACCTGTTAAGCTATTCCACATAACGAGCTCCGATGAAGATGACAAACCGCGACAGCCAAGGCGTCTGCCGCATGGTCAGGACGAGGAATCTCAGGCAGGCTCAACAAAAAGCGAATCATTTCCTGTACCTGGTGTTTTTCGGCTTTTCCGACGCCGACCACAGCCGACTTGATTTGAGTCGGGTCGTATTGGCCAACGGCCAGCTGGGCTTGCGCAAAGGCTAACAAAAGAACGCCCCGAACTTCAGCAACCGGCAAAGCACTTGAGACGTTCTTCATAAAGTAAAGCTTTTCTAAAGCGGCTTGCTCAGGTGAAAACTGTTGGACCAAGGCTTGAATCTCGTCATACAGAAACTTCAATCGCTCTTCGGGCGGTGTCCCCGCTTTGGTGGTGAGTACACCATGCGCCACATGGGAAAGCCGGCCCCGTTCGCTTCTGACTACCCCCCACCCTAAGGAAGCCAAACCGGGATCGACTCCCAAAACAATCATTCTTCGGCGTCGTCGAGCACGCTGGTGTCGAGGTTGTGGTACACATGCTGAACGTCGTCGTTTTCTTCGAGACGATCAATCATACCCATAACTTTCTCGGCGGCTTCTTTGTCGATCGAAACCCGGCTCATGGGGATCAAGCTCACCTCGGCCATTTCAGTTTGAAGGCCCTTATTTTGAAAGGTCTCAAGGACTTTTGAGAAATCTTCGGGAGAAGTCAACACTTCGATCGAGCCCCCCGACGACACCACGTCTTCGGCCCCCGCGTCCAAGGCCAGTTCCATGATCTGATCTTCCGTGAACTTTTCCCCGTCAAACACGATAGACCCTTTGCGTTCAAAAAGCCGGGTCACGGCACCAGCAGTAGCCAGACTGCCGTTGGCCTTGTTGAGAATCATACGGACATCCGCTGCCGTACGATTCTTGTTATCGGTTAGGGTTTCAATCAGAACCGCCACGCCGCCGGGAGCATACGCTTCGTAGTTGAGTTCGACAAACTCCTGGCCATCCATTTCCCCAGCGCCTTTTTTAATGGCTCGGTCAATGTTGTCTTTGGGCATATTGGCCGCTTTGGCCTTCATAACCACCATTTTTAGACGGGCATTACCTTCGGGGTTGGAGCCGCCCATGCGGGCCGCCACCATGATTTCTTTGATGATCTTGGTAAAAATCTGACCCCGTTTGGAGTCGAGGGCTTCTTTTTTTCGTTTAATCGTGGCCCATTTGCTATGACCGGACATGACTTCTCCCTATTCTGTGTGGGTTCTTACCGTTCTACCAAACTTGTTCCTTGTCGTCAACGTCGAGCTCGGCAAAGGCACTGCGAAGCAACTCATCTTGCCAGCAACGGACTTCTGGCTTGAGGGTTAGCGCCTGACGTGTTTCGTAAAACCACGAAGCGTAGCGTTTCAACGTTTCAGATAAAGCCTGCTCCCAAGGGTGTACGCTAAACCGATCCCACTGCTGACGCGACAGCCCTGTCGACAAACGAAGGCCCAGTAGCAAGGCTTCTTTGCGGCAATCTAACGGAGTTAACACTTCGGTTTCTTGCTCAGTAAAAAAATCCACGGGATGGGTGCCGAACGTTCGACGGCGCCACCTCGGACCAACAGGGGAGTTTTGTACGGGGTAAGTCGAGACGGCACCACTCCCCAGGCCTAGGTAAGGCCTTTGTTCCCAGTAACCTCGATTGTGTTGGCATTGCGCTCCGGCTTGGGCAAAGTTGGCCACTTCGTACCACTCGTACCCGCCCTCCTGCCATTTTTCACGAACGGCCTCCCAGGCCAGATCTTCGGCCTGGCTTTCCCGAAAAGTCCGCGTCAACAAGGTGCCCGGCTCCCAAGATAAGGGATAGGCAGAAAGGTGATGCGGCTTCCAACTGAGGGCTTGTAGTGCGTCTTGGACTTGAAGTTCGGGATTTTGGTACGGAAGCCCAAGAATGAGATCGAGAGAAAACTGACCGCGCCAAACGGATTCCAGCAAGTCTTGTGCCTTGTCTAAAGATTTTCGAGAGCACAAACGTCCCACGGCTTGCCGTACTGGGTCCTCAAAACTCTGAATTCCTAACGAAAGCCTTGTGCCCCCTTGGTCTTGGACAGCATCCAGCCACGACGAAGATAAGGATTCGGGGTTAGCTTCAAAGGTTATTTCTGCCTGGGGCTGTAGGTAGGGTTTTACTGCGGTCAACAACGTCGAGACCTCGTCCGGCGACAAGACGGAGGGAGTACCGCCCCCCACATAAAGGGTTGAGAAACGAGGCCACACCCCTGATTCCCCTTCTAAGCGAAGAGCACCTAGCACGGCCTTGAGCCAGGCTTGACGTATCTCAAGGTTGGCTTTCGTGCTAGAGGGAAAGGCACAATACGCACATTTAGAATGACAAAACGGCACATGGAGGTACAGGCCGGCGTGAGGTTCCCCCAGAACTGGCAGGGTTAGAGTCCCCCGAAATCCTTCAGCGGCCAATATTTTAAGAGCGCAATGCCTTTGATGGCACTCCGCTTGACCACCCCCCAAGTCCGCGAGTCCGAAGCCTGGGAACGGTTATCGGCGAGAACAAAATACTCGTCGTTCCCTAGGGTGATTTCGGTTTGTGTCCCCGAAAGGGGGAAGTTGGGGCGCCAAGAATCGGGGAGCGCACTATCTTTTAAGCTATAGATTTTTTTTGACAATTCGTACTCGCTTAAGAAGTACGGCTTACCGGCGGGTTTGACCGAGGCGGTAAAATTGTCCATGCGGACAGTATCGCCTGGGAGAGCAATAACGCGGCGGAGGGTATAAGCTTGGTCCCACGGTTTGCTTAGGTTTTTTTCTAACGATACCTGATTTAAGGTCACGAACCTCAGGAATTCGTCAGCCGCAGATACCCAAGGGGAAGCTGGGGTGTGATAAGCCGGTACGACTAAAACCAGTTCGCCCCGTTGCGGTCCCTGCCAACCCGGTAGGCCAAAGGGTAAAAAGGGTAAATTGTTGGTTCCCAGCGGTAGGGGGCTCACTAAAACGGCGTCACCGCTTTTTAAAGTGGGTTCCATGGTGGAGGACTGCCACAATACGGTACGCAGGACCTCGGCATTCACAAAAAGATACCCATAGTAGACCAAAAAAACCGTCAGAATTACCCGAAAAATTCTCTTGCGGTTGCGTTTTTGGGTGGTATACGAGCGGTAGCGGCTAAAATTCGAACGGTTTGCCATTAACGAATCTCCCCAAAACGGTACAGAGGCCAATACCGGAAGGCGGCTTCACCGAGGATCTTGTTAGACGGAACGGGACCAAAGTAGCGACCATCCTTAGAATTATCGCGGTTGTCCCCCAAGGGCAACAAATACCCCACCGGAATATACGTCCCGTTTTCGTCTCGTTGCCAATCTGAGGTCACTTGGGGAATGTTGGGGTAATAGGCCAGTTCAATTTTGGTTTTAAGTTGTTCTAGGGCAAAGGGATCATAAATAAAGTCTTGCTGGTTAGCCTCGGCGTTTTGCATCACGGCATTAAACGCCTTCACAGCGGCTTGATCGGCTTTGGTCATTTCGATTCCCAGATCCTGATGAGCCAAGGCTAAAGCATAGGCTGGTATAGCCTGGTAATAGTCGTCTTGAAGCTTTTGCGAAACGCGATGGTTGCCGTAAGCCAAACCGGTCATTTTCTTAAGCTCTTGTTCAGGAATCCACCCCGAAAGCCCTTCGGGACGAAATTCCGCATTCCCGTCTACGAAACGGACCGTATCACCGCCAAAACCTACGGCACGTTTGACGAGAAAGTGTGCTTTGGGTTTGCCATCGGGGTCTCGGTCGATATCCACCATCGAAAGGGTCATCATATACAGCAAGCGCTGGGCCACGTCGTAAGCCGTCACCCAAGCGGGACCCCAGGACGAAACTGGTGATATGTAGGCGGGATTCTCAAAGATAATAATGTCGCCACGCTGGGGCTGAGCCAAACCGGGAAGCTTGACTAAGCCGGGCAACAATTCAGGACCAAAGATGAATTTATTGACAAAAATCCGATCATGAATCAGGAGTGTCCGTTCCATCGAACCCGAAGGGATTTCATACGCCTGAAAGAAATACTGGTTAATAATCAGGACGACACAAGCGGCCCAAACAAAGGCTTCAATCCAATCGACAAGCCAAGACTTCTTTTTTTGGCGTTCACGGCGTCGAAACTTTCGCCTAGCCCTCCACGTCAGCACGGCTTCGGTACCGCTGACTAGATGATCAAAAAAATCTTTCTTGGATTCCTGCTGTGTGCTCATCGGCGCGAGGTTATCATGTTTTTCCTTTCATTGACAAGACAAAATGTCATTTCTATAATGCCATCCCATGCAGTCCATCACACCAGAACCCCCTCGGGAAGAGGATATTTCCGTTACGTTAAAGCCTTTCCTGGGGATGCCGCCGCGCCTTTGGCTCTCGGTGCTCCTGGGTGTTATCCTTTTGGCACTCCTTTTTGCTGTCGGCGTTTGGCCAGGGATTAGCAATCCTGGTACAAAAGTAACTGTCACTTCGACGCCGTCGGGAGCCGCCGTATTTTGGAATGGCAAGTTGTACGGTGCCACCCCACTGACCGCTTTTTTCCCTCAAGGGACAGGGGAACTGACCCTCAAAAAACCCGGATTTCAAGATGCTTCCCAGTCGTATACCAGCAAAGGTCGTCTTTTTCTGAGTTTACTTTTGCCCAAAACGGCTAAGCTTCAGGTCAAACTCAATGCCGTAAGTCCCCAAGCGGTATTAGAACTGTTTCGGACCAACCTCGCCCAATGGTCAGCCGCAGCACCCTTTTCTTCGGTGTATAACTTTCCTCCGCTTTTTACCAACTTTGTTGAGGATGCCCGCGCCGCAGGAGTTTCCGACTCGGCCATTCGCCAAGAACTCTTTCAAGAACGGCGTTTTGTGGTGGACCCCCAAATGTACGCAAACTACGGTAAGGCTTGTGGTCTTTGGAAGGATCAGCCTCCTTCGGGTTTAGAGGTTCAGACAAAACTTTGGGCCTCGACCTTGGGCGGTAACAGCTTTGATCACGGACGCTTGGTGTTTTGGGTCTTAGCCAACCAACCTAAAGAAACTCGCAATTCAGAAGCCGCCTCCCCGGAGACTTACCTGGCCAACACCCTCAGCTCCTGGCAAGCTTCGCTAGACCTGACACCACAAAAAGAAGTGATGCCCGGGGCCGTGCTTCACACCGCCGGCTTTACCTTTGAGCCGGTTCCTTCGGGAACCTTCCGCTGGGGGTACGAACGCCCCCAACAAAGCCTACCGGTGGATCCCCCCTTTGGTTTACCAGAACTTAGAAGCGTAACGGGCTTTTGGCTGGCGAGCACAGAGGTTACCCAGGCTCAATTTGCCCGTTTTACCGCCGCTCACCCAGAATGGGCCCCCTCACACCGAAGCGAATTGATTGCGGACAAGAAAGTCGACTCACAGTACTTGAGCAACTGGAAGGGAGATTCTCCTTCGGACCCTTCAGCCCCTGTTTCGGAGGTATCATGGTTTGCCGCACAGGCGTACACAGCCTGGTTAAATACTTCTGGCCAACTCCCCGCAGGGAAGCAAGCCCTACTCCCCACCGAAGTGGAGTGGGAATGGGCTGCCCGAGGCGGCCAACCCGACTCTAACCCGATTTACAAACCCAACACCCCGAATCAGCTTGGACTTTTGCATCTGCAAGACAGTGTATGGGAGTGGACCTCGTCGTCGTGGGCCCCTGGAGATCAGCTGGTGAACAATCCCACTCCTCCCGATGACACGGCGTGGTTGAGAACTGTGAAGGGCGGCAGTGCCCTGAACGCCGGCAAGGTACAAGTCTGGGAACGTGGGGTGCTAGCTCCCAACACCTGTAACAACCAAACAGGCTTTCGCGTAGCCTTAGCTTTGGCCCCATAAGGCTACCGCATGAGTGAAGGCATCAAGGTCTTGGCTGAAAATCGCCGAGCCCGTCATGACTACTTTGTTGAAGATTCTCTGGAATGCGGTTTGAGTCTGTTGGGCACCGAAGTTAAGTCGATGAAAGCGGCGCACTTTAGCTTTCAAGATGCCTGGGTGGAACTTACCCACGGCGAACTTTGGCTTCGGAACGTGACGATCAATTTGTACAAGCAAGCCGCTGAAGAAAACCACGACCCCGAACGAAAAAAACGCTTGCTTGCCCACAAAGAAGAAATCCGCAAGCTTCAACGCAAAGTGGATGAAAAGGGCTTTACTCTCGTTCCTTTAAAATTTTACCTCAAAAAAGGCTTGATCAAAGTCGAAGTCGGCGTGGTCAAAGGTAAAAAAGAATTTGATAAGCGTGAAGCCATCAAAGAGCGGGACTGGAAGCGCGAGCGGGATCGGGAGCTGAAACGGTGAACCCCTACGTCGTTCTCGAGATCCCCTCAGATTCTGATCTCAAAACGATTAAGGCTGCTTTTCGTAAAAAGATTAAAGCTCTTCACCCCGACACACGGGGCGAGGTCTCTAGCGATCGTTTAAATGAAGTCCATAAGCTGATCGAAGCTTACGAGCTCTTAACTGATCCCGAACGACAAAAAACGGCACCCCCGCCCCCCAAACCACCCCGAGACGAATTTAACTATCGGGAATGGCTTTCCCAGCGCGAAGACGACGAAAGCCGAGCCAAATTGATTTTTTACGATGTGTTGCGCGAACGTAGTCCTGAAGCGGTGGCCCTTTACGCTCAAATGACCAAAGAGCGAACCTTCGCTCTGGAACGCTTGTTAGGGCGAGAAGATTTCATGGACTGTGCCTTTATGCTGGCCTTGGAGTACGAACGCCAAGGAGACTTTGTTCAGGCTGTCCGCTTATTTTTACGCATTGGCGAATTGGAACGAGAACGGCCCTTCTTTCGTCATTTTTTTGTCGAGGTTGAAGAACACTTATTGAACCTTTTGACCCTCAAGATTACTTGGCATTTAAGTCCAGCCGACTTAGCGGCTACCCTTCTAGAAGCCTTGGCCCTGCCCTTACACGTTCGGACTCAGGGCACGCTCTACGGTTTTCTTGCTGAACTCTACCAAAATCACGGAGAAGGCTTGGCGGCCAAACAAGCTTGGCAAAAAGCCAAAGAGCTCAACCCCAAAGATAAGTTTGTCAAAAAGTGGTCCCGTATCTTGGGTGTTTCCTTGTCTTTTTAGAAAATAGATGATATACTTTATTTAATTCTTGGGGGTGCACCGGTTTCGACGGACGGATGCCGGGCGCCGGAC
>DAIDJJ010000014.1:0-26790 GCA_027451385.1 Spirochaetales bacterium
ATACAGCTCCTGATAAAGCCAAAGTTTTTGCCTACCTGTGGCCAACCTGGGGCTTATTCTTCGTGTTGAGTAATCAAAAGGAATCCTTGGGTGACTGGGGCATTTGTCACACTCCTCTGGACTGGTACTGGGGCGGCACTTGGTTGAACATCTATAAAAACAGCCCCAATAAGGATCTGGCTTGGGCCTTTATCAGCATGATGACCCAGAACGAACCTTATATGGAAAAGTTGGCGCTTCGAACCGGCGACTTTAGCTCTGATGAAACAGTTGTAAATACCATCATGGATCACTTCAACAATGGGGACCCAGCCGGTGTGTTGGGTGGACATCAGAACCATTACAAGTTCTTCGCCCAAACGGCCGACAAGATTGATGCTTCCGGCGTTTCATCCGAAGACCGTGTCGTCAATCAAGTTGTGGGATCCGTTCTGGACGACTACCTGAACAACAAGTTCCCCAACGTCGACGCCGCTCTGCAAGAGATTACAACCAGAATTCAACAAATGTACCCTGACATGAACTACTAGTCATTGCTTATTGGGGGGACCTTGCGGTCCCCCTCTCAGGACTTCACAAAGGAATTTGTCATGAAACGCTTGCCCCTTGTCGGTTATTTGATGCTTGTGCCCTTCTTTTTGGCATTCGCTGTTTTTACGATTTACCCTGTTCTCAATACCTTTACTACCAGTTTCACAAATGATTCGCTGACCAGCCTCAACCCTGCCCACTTTATTGGCGTTCAAAATTATCAGCATGAGCTGGTTTCACCGTTATTTTGGAAAACCTTCTTTAATACCTGGGCAATCTGGTTGCCTAACATTATTTTGCAAATGGCCCTGGCTCTTTTCGTCGCCGCCGTTATGACGAATTATCAGATTCGTTTGAAGGGAAAAAGCCTCTTCCGCGCTGTGATTTTCTTTCCGAATATCGTTACGGTTACCACCATTGCCATCTTGGTCTATGCGTTGTTTGACTGGCAGTCCGGCGCAATCAACCAACTTCTGTTTGGGTCTCATCATGAAAAGTATATCAACTGGTTTAGTCATGGTTACTGGGCCCAAATGGTCATTGCTGGCGTGCAAACTTGGATGTGGTTTGGCTTTACAGCCATCATGTTGATTTCTGGCATTCAATCGATGCCCAAAGATTACTTTGAAGCGGCGGTTTTGGACGGCGCTTCTGACTCCAAAATCTTTTTTAGCATTGTTCTACCGATTATCCGTCCTGTGATGGTGTACATCATGATCACCTCGCTGATCGGTGGTATGAACATGTTTGACCTTCCCTGGGTGCTCTTCAGCAACACCGGTGGTCCCGACCAGGGTGCTATGACCATGTCAGTCTATATGTATTCTCGCGCCTTTACTTGGGACCAAAACCTTGGTGCCGGTTCTGCCGTAGCCTGGATCGTCTTCGCCATTATCGGCGTGTTTACCCTAGCCTATCTTCGCGTCACGTATGGAAAAGAAAACGCCGAGGAGACCATGAAATGAGTCAACCCACCACTCATCACACTGCGCACCAGCATTATGCGGTGCCCAAATCGTTTATTGGCAAACGCGGAATCACCCTATTCAGCTACGGCCTCATGATCGTCTTGGGCATTCTTTGTGCGATCCCCTTTTATTTGATGTTCATCAATGCGACTCGCTCGAATAATGAAATTTTCTCGGGTGTGTCCTTTCTTCCTGGACCTCACCTGGTAGACAACTTTATGAACCTGATTTTTGGTAAAGTTTCTGCGGTGGATTCTCATGTCCGAGGCAACGGCTTGAACATTCCCCAAGGGTTTTTAAACTCGGCTGTGATTGCCGTTTCGGCGACGTTTCTTTCCGGGTACTTTAGTGCTATGACAGCTTTCTGCTTTTCCTTGTACAAGTTCAAACTAAAAAAAATCCTCTGGGGTATGATCATGGTCGTCATCATGCTCCCCCCCACGGTTGGATTGATTGGGTACTTTAAGTTGATCAGCGGCTTAAATATGTTGGACACCTACTGGCCGCTTATTCTTCCCGCGATTGCTAGCCCTTTTGCAGTATTCTTTATTCGGCAGTTCATTACAGGAACTCTCCCCATGAGTTTGGTTGAAGCTTCTCGAATTGACGGAGCGGGTGAGTTCAGAATCTTCCACAGCATTGTATTGCCCTTATCCATGCCCGGTATTGCTACAGTCTCGATCATGGGCTTTCTTGGTTCGTGGAATAACTACTTGGGACCTCTGATTGTTCTGGATAAAAAGTCGTTGTTCACCCTGCCTTTACTAATTCAGCAGTTGAACACCACCCTGTATAATCGCGACTTTGGCGCCATGTACATGGGTGTTGCCCTTTCGGTCTTTCCCATTTTGATCGCTTTCACGATTTTGTCGCGCTTCTTAATCGAGGGAATCTCCTCGGGAGCCGTCAAAGAATAATTCTCTTGGTCTTCCTTTGCTGACCTTCCGGAGGCGCCCCTCGTCCTTCGGAAGGTTTTTTTGCTTTGGGGAACGAGAAATTAGGTGTTAAAGCGGAAGTGCATGATGTCCCCGTCACGCACGACATATTCTTTTCCTTCAATTCGCAGTCGACCTCGAGCTTTGATTTCTGCTTCCGTGCGGAACTCCATCAAGTCGTCAAAATGATAGACTTCTGCTTTGATAAACCCCTTCTCAAAGTCGCTATGAATGACGCCAGCAGCTTGGGGAGCTTTATCTCCGTCATGAAACGTCCAAGCTCTGACTTCGGTTTCACCCGCCGTAAAATACGTCCGCAGGCCTAACAGCTGGTAGGCGGCATGAATGAGGCGCGCTAGGCCAGACTCTTCGAGACCCGCCTCGGCTAGAAACATTTCTCGGTCCTCTTCCGTTTCGAGAGCCGCAATATCCGCTTCTAACTTACCGCACAGGACCAGAGTATCTGAGCCTTCGGCCTTGGCGGCCTGAACCAACTGCTGGACGTACACGGGGGGCTGATTCAAGCCCGCCTCATCGACGTTGGCCACATAAATCATGGGCTTGAGGGTAATCAAGAAAAGGTCACGAACCATAAGTTTTTCATCGTCGGTCAACGATGCCGACCGAGCGGGCTTACCGTCGTTTAAAACGCTTCGTAATTTTTCGAGAACAGGAAGTTGCGCCTTAGCGTCCTTATCTTGACTTCGTGCCTTTTTTTCGACGGTTCCCAACCGTTTCGTAACCGTTTCGAGGTCTGCCAGGGCCAGTTCGAGGTTAATGATGTCACGATCTTCAACCGGATTCACCCTATTTTCCACGTGTTCGATATCTGCGTTGTCAAAGCAACGAACCACATGGAGCAAGGCGTCTACTCCGCGAATGTTGGCTAAGAATTGATTTCCACGGCCCTTACCCTGGCTTGCCCCTTTCACGAGTCCCGCGATGTCCACAATTTCTACCGTGGCAGGCACCAACTTTTGAGGAGGAATGCATTCGGCGATTTTTTTTAAGCGAAGATCGGGGACATCCACGATCCCAACATTCGGATCAATCGTCGCAAAAGCGTAATTCGCAATCAGGGCCTCACTTCTGGTCAAGGCCGAAAAGATCGTGGATTTGCCAACATTGGGCAACCCGACAATACCGCAATTTAAACCCATGGGCGTGAGTTTAGCGGAAACAATCCACAGGGGTCAAGAAAGAATCTGGTTGAGCACTTCCCGTGTGATCGCATACAAAGGGGGGACACCTTCCCCCGAGGAAAGCGGCTGGGACAACTGCTGGCCAGCTTCTAAAGGGACATCCGAAACATAGTAATAATAGCGAGCTGGGCTGTCTGCCGGGAGCACTCCGAGTTGACGGGCTTCGGTGACAGCTCGGGCATAGTGAACGCCCTCCATTTCTAGTCCCACACACTTCCAGATGTGGCGGTAAAAATTCAAAAGAGCCCGATTTTGCAACAAGGTGCCTTCGACCGTTAGCAAAGGACCAGCTATCACCCGGCTGGCGGGGGCCAAGTTCTGGAGTCTTTCTTCGTTAAAGGGATTGTTTAAAGGGTAAAAACTGTCATCCGACTGAAGAATAAAAGCCGTGGGTATGAGCAGATCCCCACGCTGTCCGGCTAAGGCCCCTGCTTTTCCTAACACATTGATGCTACTGACCCGATTCGGAAAAATCGAAATCAAACTCCGGATAATTTCTTCAGCCTGAACTCCAAAGGCATAATCAATATTCACAATCAGCTGGCAAGGCTCAACCCTCCCCAGCTGTGCATCTAAAAGGTTTGACAACCGCGACGTGTCGATCAACTGGACGGCAATCCCTGTCGAAGCCTCATCCTCGAGACGCAACAGCCCCCAGGAGCGTTCTTGCTGACGAGTGGGACTTCTTTGCGGGTCGGCTTTGACCCACGCGGCCGTCAAAACATACAAGAGATCTTGCTCGTCGGCCCAGTCGGGACTAATCAGTTGGTGAGCCTCACCCCAAGCAAAAATCTCGTCGCGGTGCAAGCGAGGAAACGGAGAAAGACAATTCGTGACCGAATGGGTATTGCTAGAAATCAGGTGAACTTTCCATTCGGAGGGCAAATCCCAAGGGTCGCACCCCGTCAAATCCCGCACGGCGGTTGCCACCAAGTTTGTCCATTTTTCTGTTCTGCGGCTATTGTAGTTGTTGACTTGCCGTTCAACGACCAACTGCCAGTCTTCATGATGAAGCACAAGCTCATAAAGCCGATTCAAAGTTTTTTCGCCCCAAAGGTTGACCAACCCCGTTCGTTCTGCCGGCGTCAGGGGGAACTCTTCCAGAGCCTCGGGGCCTTCGCAAAGCCCCTCCGACTCTGCGGTTCGACACGCCGATAATCGTAGTAAAAGTGCGGGATCATACAGGCGGCGGCGAATCTTGTGGGATTCTAAGGTGAATACGCAAAGACAGGTCAAGAAATCCAGAATATCCGAAAGTCCTGTGCGGATGAGGACCATGTTTTTCCCAGGGAGCATTTCCCAAACACTGCGACGACGCGCTACCGTGGTCATCACCGGAAACAAACGGGAAGGTTCAGCGTACAAGGCAGGAATATCATCGGTGAAAAACCAGGCCAAGGTTCGCGTCACATTCTCGGGCAACCGGCGTACCACGTAGGTTAAAGCCGCGACATCGATTTGGTGGGGGTCATTGAGGTAGACATGCATAGCCGGAGCCAGTTCCTGGTACATTTCCACCAGTCGGTCCATGCGGAAGTAGCCTTGATCCAGACTGCGGGCGACCTCGTGGGAAAAATTTTCTAGGGGAAGAAACACCCCGTGTTTATCCCTCAGAATAGAACCAAACGCCTGAGCAAAAACAGGAAAATCGGCAATCAAAGCCAGAAACTTGGCACTGGACAGCGACCAGACGCGTGAAGCCGTCACCGCTCTGGCCCCATGAGTTCTGGTCTGATTCAACAAAGCGGCCCGTTCTCCAAAATAGTGACCGGGTCGTACCAGATTAGCCGGACGAATATACGACCTCTCGGCGTAGATAAGTTCTACCTGACCTTCCTCTAAAAGCCACACTTCATCCGAAGAGTCCCCCGAAGAAAAAAGTACCTCAAACGGAGCCAGAGGACGCGGCAACCATTCACTGGCTAAGCGGTCTTTCCGATCATTGGGTAAAAATCTAAAGGGGATAACCATATCCAGCAAACGACGAATCTTCGTGAGGTCATGAGCGTCCATGGAACTATTGTAATAGAAGTAACCGGCACCGGGCTACGGGGTACACCAGAATCAGGAGATTTTCGAGTTTCCCCCCAAGCCCTCGGAAGGAACGGCAAAAGAATACACCAGCCTTAAAAGAGGGTCTCGTTCTGCAAGTAGCTGGGACCACGTAAGGGGAGTATTCAACAAACTGGAAAAGCCGGGTACTTCTTGGGGGCTTAGGGTACTAAAATTTCGAAAGGCCATGGTCCAATCGGGAAAGCGACGGCACAAGCGAGCACCTTGTACGATCAGCTCGCAATCCTTGTGCCGAGGATCCTGGGTAATCTTTACATACAAGTCTTGAAGAAGGTCTTGCCGACCCTCCAGAACCTGAACAAAGGTTCGCGGCAGGTACAAGAGAATACCCGTAATTTTGTGTTCAGCATTAAACCGACGGGCCTCTTCTAAAAGAGCCAAAAGCTCCTCTTCAGAGAAATCCCGAACGGCTGTGCTGGCGTATACGAGAAAATAGGACGGACTCATGCCTCCATTCTAGCTCAAGTGGGGCAGTAAATCCATGAGTTCTAGAACGGTCATCGCGGCGTCCCAGCCTTTGTTGCCGGCTTTGAGCCCTGCCCGTTCCAAGGCTTGTTCAATCGTGTCGGTGGTCAAAACACCAAAGGCGATGGGGACCCCGCTGGCGAGGCTTTCATGCGCAATGCCCTTTGAGACCTCTGCCGCAACGTAATCAAAGTGCGGGGTTGAACCGCGGATCACAGCACCCAGGGCGATCACGGAATCATAACGACCGCTTCGAGCCAACTTCCCCGCCACAAGTGGAATTTCAAAGGCACCAGGGACTCGGACCAAAGTCAGGTCTTCGTCTAAGACCCCGTGGCGATACAGAGCATCCTGAGCCCCTTCAACGAGGTGGCCAGTGACAAGATCGTTAAACCGACTGGCCACAATCGCGACTTTTCGCCCTTTGCCGTCGTACTTTCCTTCTAGAACTTTCATGGTTTCTCCTTAACGGCGGCCCCTGGTTCCAACCAATGGCCAAACCGCTCCTTTTTGGTTTTCAAATAAGTTTGATTGCTGCTATTAGCCCCCACAGAAAGAGGGACCACTTCCACCTCAATACCATGTCGGCGTAAGGCCTCGACCTTTTGGGGATTATTGGTCATCAGACGCAGACTGTGCCATCCCCAGGCACGTAAGATAGCCGCTGGGGCATCATAGGTTCGTGCATCGGCGGGTAGTCCTTGGGCCGTATTGGCATCCCAGGTATCCAAACCTTGGTCTTGAAGGGCATACGCCTTGACCTTGGCTTCGAGGCCGATTCCCCGTCCTTCTTGCCGCAGGTAGATGACAGCACCATGCTTTTCTTGGGCAATTTGCTCGAGGGCTTTATCCAGCTGGGGGCCGCAGTCGCAACGCAGACTGCCAAAAGCTTCGCCTGTTAAGCATTCGGAATGAAGGCGGACTAAAGGTTTGCTTTGCGGCAAGGCGTCGGCAAAAGGACCAGGGGTGAGTGCCAGGACTTCTCCGTCCGTGGTGGCAAAGTAATGCAAGGTGAAATCTCCCCACTTGGTGGGCAGAATGGCCTTGGAAGTTTCCCGCGCTTGGGCTTCGTGCAAGCGGCGATATTGGGCCAACTGTTCTACTGTGATGATGGGGAAGCCGTGTCGCCTGGCCACCTCTTCGAGCTGAGGTCTCCTGGCCATGGTCCCATCAGGGTTCATGATTTCACACAAGACCCCCACAGGCTGGAGCCCCGCCAACCGGCACAAATCTACCGTGGCTTCCGTATGGCCCCTGCGCTCTAAAACCCCAGCTGGTTTGGCAATCAAAGGAAAAACATGGCCAGGACGAGCAAAGTCTTCGGGCTTACTGAGGGGCGAGGCCAAAGCTTGGATGGTTTCGCAACGGTCAGACGCAGAAATTCCCGTACCCGGAAGAGCGGCCAAGTCGACACTTTCGGTAAAACCCGTTCCATGCAGGGCATTGGCCCGTTGGGGAATCGATAAATCTAGAGCTTTGGCCCGATCTGGCGGCAGGGCGACGCAAATTAAGCCTCGGCCTTCGGCAGCCAGAAAATTGATGGACTGTGGAGTCGCTAATTCCGCAGACAAGATAAAGTCGCCTTCGTTTTCGCGGTCATCATCGTCCAAAACGATCAAAATGCCGCCCCGACGGAGCTGTTCCAGCGCCTCGGGTATGGTGGCGTTATTCATGAAACCCCCCAAGAATTTAAATCGTCCCAGGTTAAACCAGGAGACTTGGCGGCCGCAAAGGCGGCCCTCACGGCACCATCCGTTTCAAGATTGACACGGCTAGCCGGTTTGAGATTTTTTAATGTCGTTTCTGCTCGGGTATGGGGAATTACAGAAACCGTAATGCCTTGGGGTGTCACGCCCGCAATGGTCAGACTCACCCCGTCTATGGCAATGCTTCCTTCATTTAAAGTATACCGGCGCAGTTCTCGCGGCAATTCTACCTCAAGAAGCCAAGCTTCCCCCGAAGGAAGAAAGCGTTTCACAATTCCTATCCCCTGGACATGCCCTGCCACCAAATGACCATCCAGACGTTGATCGGCCCTCAAAGCCTGCTCTAAGTTGACAGGGGCCCCCACCCCCAAGGTACCTAAGGTGGTTTTTTCCAAAGTAGCCCCTACCGCGTCGACTTCAAACCAATCTTGTCCTCGGGCCACCACCGTTTGACAGGCCCCCTGCACCGAGATGGAAGCCCCCAAGGTAGTCTCAGAGGTTACCTGAGGGGCGTGAATCCGCAATCGTACCCCCTGAGCCAAGGAGCGTTTTGCCGCCAAGCGGCCCACCTCTTCAATGAGTCCAGTGAACATCTTCTGCCTCCCCCTCTCTCCCTAGCTCCCACACAAGATCTTTGCCCAAAACTCTGTGCTGTCTAACCCTTAAATCTCGGGCATCCGCCATGGAAAGGGCCGTACCGCTCAAAGCTTTTTGACCAGCCCCTAAAAGTTTTGGTGCCTGAAAGATCACTAAAGAATCCCAAACACCCTGGGTATAAAAAGAGGTTAAAAGTTGCGGCCCGCCTTCCACCAAAACCGACCCCAACCCGACCTCATACAAAGCCCGTACCGCTTCGGCCGGAGTGTTGGCGGCTAAACGCCGTCCTGGCGTAAGCCGAACAGCTTGTTCCCACGCGGACGTGCCGGGTTGGGTCAAAATCCAGGTACTCTCTCGCCATTCATCTGTAAAAACAACGGAATTTTCCGGCAAAGGCTGATGACCAGCCCAAATCACCCGAGCGGGTTGTTGACCTTCCACATGGCGAACTGTCAAAGACGGGTTGTCGTGACGGAGTGTGCCAGCTCCTACCAAGACAGCCTGACATCGGGCTCGGAGCCGGTGGGCTTCTGTACGGGCTTCGAGGCCTGTAATCCACTGCGAACTTCCATCAGGAGCGGCGGCATAACCGTCTAAGGTTTGAGCCCATTTCAAAGTCACCCAACTACGATGTTCTAAAATTCCTACCCGAAACTCTCGGATTAAATCTTGAAAGGGAGCTGAGTCAGCCGCCCAATGCACGGAAATCCCGGCTTCAGAGAGCTGGGCGGCCCCTTGACCGGCCACGGCAGGGTTAGGGTCAGCACAGCCGATATACACCTCTCGGATACCTTCTTGAATCAGGCGAGGAACACAAGGCGGGGTACGCTTTCCGGGACTGGTGTGACAGCAAGGCTCCAAAGTGCAGTATAAAACGGCCCCCCGGACATCTAGTCCTCGTTGATGAGCCTCGTCTAAGGCAACAATTTCAGCATGGGGTTGCCCCGGGCCACGGTGTGCCCCCGAGGCAAGTATGCGGCCGTCTTTGACCAATACAGCCCCCACAGGGGGGTTGGGCAAGGTCGAGCCAGGTACTTCACGGGCAAGCCGCCAGGCTTCATGGTATAATTCTTGTGACGTCATCGGAAGCCCCGGGGCGGGTTCCGTCGGGAAAAGGGCACAGCAAAGGACTGTGCGGCTCAGCCAACAGCGAGCACGGCGCGGATGTTACCGACTTTTCATCGGTGATCTTTTCCCATCCGGACTTTACCGTCGGCACCGGAATTTCACCGGTTCAACCGGCTTCCGCAAGCCAGTTAGCGGGCTGTACCGCCGGTGGGGAATTCACGAACGCAACCGTTCCCGTCACCCCGCCCCAAAGATCATTTAAAAACTTATTGATTTTCTGACCTGAAGTCAAGGACTGCCGTTTTCTGAGGTTTCTTCTCGACAAATTTGCCATCTGGTCGTTTCCCACTTATAATTCATCACATGTCGTGTTCCCAGTGCGAACATTGCCCCACGGTACCGTGGGGGTCAGGAAGTGTGTTCCTCCAAGCACCGAGGCCCTTAATGACCGCCAAGGTTGTAAAAGCCCTCGCGGGTATCTTCCCTGGGTCCGAGGTAGCTTTAAGCCAAGCCTTTCCTGTCGAATCCTTTGATGCGTTTCTCAACGCTCTGTTGAGTTTACCCGTTTGGACACCTCAAGAAAAACAAGATACCTTGGTGCTTTTTAGCCCCCACACCAACTTTACCCTGGGGCCCGACTTAGAAAACCGAAGTCTAGCGGGCTGGGAATCCTTGCGGGAAGCCCGTTTTTTAACCGAGGTTTTGCGCCAAGACCGCCTCGTGAGTCACTTTCATCCCATTTGGGATCTCAAAGCCCGAACTTTATTTGGGCACGAATGCCTGATTCGGGGCCAAGACGAAAAGGGTGTGCTGATTCCGCCGGCCAAGCTTTTTGGGGCCGCCCAAGAAAACCGGTTGTTGTTTAATTTAGATCGTCAAGCACGCCAAAGTGCCTTAAAAACTGCGGCCCTATACCCCTCAAGCACCAAGTTGTTTATCAACTTTGTTCCCACGGCCATTTACGACCCTATTTTTTGCTTAGAGAGCACCGTGGGACTGTCTCGTCAGTTAGGAATTGCCCCCGAACGCATTGTTTTTGAGGTCATCGAAACAGAAGAGGTCGAAGATTGGCACCATTTAGAAAGAATTCTGACCTTCTATCGAAAAAACGGTTTTCAGATCGCCTTGGATGACGTGGGCAGTGGGTATTCTTCGCTCAACCGGTTAGTCCAGGTAAAGCCCGATATCATCAAAATCGACCTCGAAATCATTCGCGGGATCGAAAAAGACCCCGTCAAACAATCAGTTTTTCGGGCCTTAGCCAAGATCGCTCAAGAAAACGGCATCCAGCTTTTAGCAGAGGGGGTTGAAACGGCACAGGAGCTTGCTTTCGTCACCCAAGAAGGGGCCGATTTAGCACAAGGCTACTTGTGGGGCCCCCCCTCTGCCCAACTCAGTTCTTTCGGCTTTGAACAGTCCCTCGTCAGTTAGGCCTGGGGCATTAGGAATGAGGTATTAGGAACCAAGGAGGTCATCATGGAAGTCCTAAGCTTTGAATCGAACGATCTGGCCAATGTGTTGTCCCAAATGGGGAACGACGATATCGACAAGCTGGCTTTTGGAGCCGTTAAAGTCGATGCCAACGGAACCATCTTGCAATACAACGCGGTTGAAGGGGCCATCACAGGCCGAGATCCTAAAGCGGTTTTAGGCAAGAATTTCTTCCGCGAAGTGGCTCCCTGCACGAATCGTCCCGAGTTCTATGGAAAGTTCCAAGAGGGGATTAAGTCTGGAAAGCTGAATACGCTTTTTGAATATACTTTCGACTACAATATGAAACCGACCAAAGTCAAAGTCCATATGATGAAAGAAGTAGCCGGTTCCAATTATTTTATCTTTGTCAAAAGAATCTAAAGGTTCTGGCGATGAACGGGGCGTTGCGTTACGTTCGGGATTTTTTGACCGCAGAACTCAAACGCCTCAGGCCAGGCTGGGTCACGCCAGCCTGGGACAATGCAGATTGGGACCCAGAGGCCTCTTTTGACAAAGCCCCCCTTTTTTTGGACTCCTTAGAACTTGTCGAAGTGGCCGGTCTCTTTGCTGACCGCCTGCATTTGCGAGAAGCTGGTTTAGAAGACCTTTTGCTAGCCTTCCGGTCCTTGAGCGGTTGGGCGAGGCTTGTGGAACGGTCCCGAGAAACCGTGAGTCAGGTGAGTTTTTTCACTTCCGGATCAACAGGACTCCCTCAAAAAACTGAACATTCCTGGTACTGGCTTCAGAAAGAGGCGGAGTTTTTTGCTAAACTTCTTCTAGCAAGACCTCTGGTCAAAGCGGTGCCGTCGCACCATATCTATGGCTTCATCTGGACTTGGTTGGTTGGGGAAGCGTTGGGGGCGCCGGTGAGGGAACTGGACTTGGGAGCTCCGCTTTGGCACCCCGGCGAGCTGGTCATCACCACCCCCTTTTTGCTCCACCTCTGGTTAGAACGCCAACTTCCTGTCGAAGGGACGCAGTTTATTTTGTCGTCAGCCCCCTTCCCCGACCAAGACGCCGAAAGGCTGATTTCACGGGGTGCCACCTTTCTTGAAGTCTTTGGTTCGACAGAAACGGCCGGTATAGGTTGGCGAACCAAGCCTGGTGAGGGCTTTCGCCTATTACCATGGTGGTCCTTGGTCGAGGAGGGGCTGATGAGGACAGGAGAACAGGGCCAACAAGTTTTTCAGCTCCCCGACCATCTGGAGCAAATTGCCCCACAAGTGGTCCGGCCTCAAGGCCGCAAAGATTTGGCGGTGATGATCGGCGGGGTGAATGTGATCCCTGCTCAAGTGGAACAAAAGCTCGCGAGGTGTCCCTGGGTGGCTCAAGTCGCCGTTCGGCTAGGAACCCAGGGTCGTCTCAAAGCGTTTATTGTTCCCCGTCCCGACGCCTCGAACCACGAGCTTGAGACTTCGTTACGAGACTGGGCGCGTCAGAACTTACTCTCCCCAGAACGTCCCGCTAGTTACACGTTTGGTTCCCAACTTCCTCGAACTGAGGTAGGCAAGTCTGCGGACTGGTAGGAAGGCAAATTCTAGATGGAAGGTAACTTGAGGTAAAACGAGGTACCCCGACCCGGGTCAGAGGTAAACCAAACTTTGGCCTTGAGAAAGCCCTCAGCCCACAACCTAAGGGAATAGGTTCCCCAGCCTCGTCCTTCTTCGGCTTTGGTGGTAAACGACTTTTCAAAGATGTGTGCGGCAACATCGGGGGGAATGACCACCTCGTTGTGCACCATAAAAAGACCGCCGCCTTCCTTTTCCAAACTCAAAAGAACGGTTTGTCCTTCTGAAGAGGCCTCAAAAGCATTTTTCAGCATATTGACTAAAATTCGCGTCAGTACCGCAGGGTCGGTTTGCACCATTTCGAGCCCTTTCACTACCGGCCGCAAAGCCTTACCGGCCGAACAGGAATGTTCGGCGAAAATCATCTGTAAATCCGACAACAGGTCGTTGATCGCGAAGGGTTTAAGTTCTACCGAAAAATCTCCGTTTTCAGCCCGTTTCAGCAACTGCTGAGCTTCTAATTCTCGATTTAACAACCGAGAAAGTCTGACCATCAAGGCCGCTGATTCATCTCCTGTTTTGAGTGTTAAGAGTTCCCCTAAGCCGCTGAGACCCCCTAAGAGATTGCGGATATCGTGCAGAAACACCTGTTCCATGGAACCACGGCGTTTTTCTGGACTGATGTCCCAAAAGATCAAGGCGATGAAGTGTTCCTCTCCAATTTTGAGGGGGCTCGTTTTCAAGCGGTAGTCAAACGTGAGGTGTATACCCTGGTCAAAACGGCAAATTCGGCACTCTGAGGTTATCGGGCTCTTGGTATCCATGGCCTCGAGTGTGGCTAAGAGGGCCCCGCAGTTGGCGCAGTCAGGTGACGTGCCACACCCCCCCGGGAGCAGGGTAGAATTCTGACAGAGCAAGAGTTCTCCAAAGCGCTGACCAGGAAAGGAAGTCAGGGAAGAGATTCCCAACATTTTTAAAAAGTCTATGTTGGCCGCGACGGCTTGGCGCTGTTCGTTGAGAATGACCAGATACCCCCCCACCGAAGCCAAGAGGATCTGCACTAATTCGTTTTCCGTCAACAAATGGCTTTGTTGTCCCCATTCTTCGTTAGAAAGTCGGGCCGCGGGTGCAAACCAGGTCTCCACCATTCTTCACCCCACTCGTATCAATTCCAAGTTCCCCTATCTAGCTTAACGTATTTTGAAGCCACTTTCAAAGTCAAAATTGATAGCGGGCTCAGACGGCACTCCTGTTATCTTTAACGTGAACCATACTTGCTATTTACCGGCGCTCATGGTCCGCAGATCCCGCTTGTCTTTACCGCCCCTTTCGGGGTCCGGCCCAAGGACAATTTGTCTTGCCCAGGCTCTTGGATCATCAGCTGATGTTCTCTTAGGACTCCAAGAGGCTGACTTTTCCGAGGTTACTCCAAGCCTTCGTTTCACCAGCCGTATCCGTGAACTCGACCTGCTCCCTGAGGCAAAAAAAAGGCCATCCTCAAAACTTAAACAAGCTATGAAACGGCTTTGCTTTGGCAAAGTCTTCCTCAAGATGCTATTTCGAAAGGCCAAACTATATCGCATGTCGCTTCACTCCTTGCGACATCTATGTTGACACAGGGGGGGCCGGGGTAGGAGCGACTTTGGCTATTTACCGGCGTTCATGGTCCTTAGAAGTTCTATGTCCTTGCGTAGAATGTCGTTGACAATAGTCGTCAGGTCCCGCTTGTCTTTACCGAGTAGGTTATCGAGGTCTTTGCTGATTTCAGGGTCGAGATAAATAGGTATCTTCAACTGATCCAAAGAACGGTAGAACTTTCCTCGCTCGGCTCCTCTAAAGTCATAGTGGTCTTTCATTGTCATCATGTTCGAGTCGGCGAAGATCAGCGCGGCATCCGAGAAGGATACCCCGTGTTTCTTGCTGTTACTCTGGGCTTTCACCGGGTCCCATTCAAATTCCATTGCTGTCACTTTACTTTCTCTCAGTGCGCCTCGCAAGTCGCCTGTGGTATTCTTCCTCAAATAGCACATGCTCCCTTGGGTGGTTAATTCAGGAAATTTTGGCCCCTTTTCGGGTCAAATCTTGCTCAAGATTGTGGCAATTGGCACAATTGAAACACCAAAACTCAATGACACAGAGGGGAGTGTTGGCAAGTGTTCGGTAGCCTGAGTTGAACCTCAAGGGCCATCCAGAGCAACTGCGGTTCAAGGTGAGGATTTGGACTAGACTTGTGAGCATTTGACATTCAGCAAACACGCTAATGGGTCAGGATCTGAGCCACATAGTCGGGATTCTTTTCAACGACTTTCAAGAGGGCTCGGGCTGGGCCGTCGGGCTTACGCCGTCCCTGTTCCCAGTTGCGCAGTGTGGCCGGACTGACACCGATCATCAAAGCGAACTCGTTCTGGGTCTTGTTGGTCCTCTCCCGGATGGTCTTGATATCAAGCCTTGATACTTCAAAGCTTCGACTGGGCCGGCCTTCGCCCCTCATGATGGCCCCGGCTTCTTTGACACTCTCTAACAGAAGATCAAAGTCTTGGTCTTTCATTTCCACTCATCCTTTATCATCTGAACCAGTTTCTTTTTCTGAACCGGAGTCAAATCAGCCTGATTATTCTTGGGATAGGCAAACAGGAAGTAAATCTGATCCCGATCATTTTTGAAGTAGTAAATCACCCGGATTCCTCCTCGCTTTCCTCGGCCTGAGGCTCCCCATCGAAGCTTCCTCAGGCCCTCAGTGCCTTGAATAACGTTGCCAGCTTCCGGCCTTAGAATCAGGGCATCTTGCAGGGCTTTGTAGTCCTCATCATCCACAAGTTCGGTAATCTGGCGGGTGAACACACTGGTCTCAAAGAACTGCATGAGTAATGATACGCCATTGACGCACATCGGTCAAACCCCAACTGCTAGGCCAATCTTTCCCTATCGACTTGATCCACAACCTCAGGCTCATGCACCCTTGGGTGGTGCATTCAGTAAACTTTGGCCCTGACACCTCGTCGCGGGTGCCAATCGACACCAGAAGGGCTGTATTTTCTACCACCATGGCAAAGAGGATGCGGCAATTATAGGCGACCGAGATAGCCCGTAGACCTTTGAGTTGACCGGAGAGTTTATGGTTTATTAGCTCAAGGTCATGGGGATTGGCCTTGAACAATTCCAGCTTTTCCTTGATCAGTGCCCGATCCTTTTCAAAGCGCGTTGACCATTCGAGTTTCAGCATGAACTAAAGGGCGCCAAACAAGTCATTCATGGAACCAGACTTGGTCCGCCCCTGTTTCCGTGCATCCAGTGCTACCAGATAATCGGCGTGGATTTCTTCCCGCTTTTCCTCAATGACGGCGGACGTGCTTCGCACAACGGCCGCAGACCCGATACCAAGCATGTACTTCCTATTCACCACAGCACCCGGATCACCACCCCGGTGCCCCGTCCCACTGGGGACGGAACTCCAACCAGTTAAATCCAGCTCAAGATTGTGTCCTGTGACACAATTTGAACGTCAAATCTCAATCTCATTTTCGACATTTCATTATCAACGTCGTCCTGCAATCCAGTCGTTTGCACGCTTAACCCAAGGGAATAGGCAAGCTAGAATAAAATAGCCAAATGCTAGGACAGCGACACCAGCCGTCTCGCCAAAAAAACTAAATTAAAGAAAGAGACTAGACGGCCCTCCAATGGTCAGGTTTTTTTTGTCGTTTAGATGGCGAACCCGTGCAACATGTGGGGAATGCCCGTTACTCTTGGCCCAGGCAATCGCTTCTTTTTGCGTAACAGTAACTTTAAGTACGTTGTCCGCTTTATCTTCCACAACGAAGTCAGTGATCGGTGAGTCCTCAGGTTTTCCCTTCGGACGAGCCTCGACGTAAACAACTGCCATACAAGTTCTCCTCGACTATAGATTAAAAGCCTACTCAGGCTAATTTTATTTAAGCTAACCTACCACACCTAATCACTAAAAATCGGAATGAGAACTGGATTAGACTCAATTTCCAAAAGAACCTGCTTAACTTCGTCATAACCAAGTTGCAATTTGTAGGCCTGTGATTCTGTAACCTCTTTGAACACCATCCCAGCTACCAAACCTCCGTCATCAAAGTAGATAAAAAATCTATCTTTTACTCTGTATATTTTCTTATACAAGTCCTCAAAATATAATGCCCCTTTTTTGATGAAGACTTCTTCCATAACTCTATTCCTTTGTGTCCTTAAAAACTGAGCTAACTACAAATTCACCTGGCTTAGGACTATTTATAATAGCCTCAGGGATCACACCACTCGTGTAACCCCCAGGAATCCACTGGGCATTTGCACCAGGCTCATTACCGCTTGGCATACGAAGCCTTGGGGCCTTGGGATATCAATACGTACTGGAGAAGACCCAAGTTCACCAGGTTTGAAACCCAATATTTTTTCTAGCATCGATACGTTTCCATTCGCTTTGGCTAATGCCGAATCTACAACTGATGTTGGCATAAAGAATGCACCCTCTTCTGGCCCAGCAGCTTTACCAGGTTCTGGAGGCATTGCTTTTATTTTTGTTACCCCATCCTCAAACTGAGCAAGATGTTTTGCAATGTATTCTTTTGATAAATAGGTTGTTGGATCTGGCCGAGAACCCTTGGGAAGATCAGTTATGTCTTTCAGTTCATGTAGAAAACTTGATTCGTATTTGACAACTCCGAATGTACGCAATGTTGAACCAAATTCAAGTACTGCTTCTAATTCTCTTCCTGCCGGTCCCAATGCCATGGGATCAAGACCAATATTTTTCAACCATTGATTAGTTGCATTTAGAGTGGAAGACGCAAAATTGATCATCCCACTCAAGAGATTTGAAGTGGCATAGAAAGGTGATCCAAACCAATCCCAACCACTCTTTAGATCTGAATGATAAGTTGGAAGGACATCTGTGGAATGATCGTAGGAAGCAGTTGTCAGCAACCCCGTTGGATCTGTGAACTTATCCTGTTTTTTCCATTTACTATCCACCTTCGTGCAATCAGCTGTGTTTGGACTGCTGTGTTTAGGTTGCATTTGTACTAAAATTTGAACTTGACCACATGAGTTGGCGCCCCCCCTAGAATTAAATCAAGGCCAATGTCTGTTCTGACTTTTATCAAGTTTACTATTGCCAAACAGAATATGCCAGAGAATGTGTCAGTCCTACTCAGACGCGAATTTTAGGAAAAGTGTGTTGTTTCAGGAATTTTATCGTCGAAAAAAATCCGAATTATCGCGATAATTCGTCGTAAAATCGACGATTTCACGACAACAAATCATCGAAAAAATTCCAAATTCTAGCATCAAATTCGCCGATTTCTAGCACAAAATTCGCTGAATTTGATCATCAATTTGCGTGAAGTAGACCGATCTAGGCCCCGAATTTTGAGGGGTCACTGTGATGACACAGCAAATAAACTTGATCTCAGGGTAAAAAAAAAGCGCTAAAATCTCTTTCAGCGCCACCCCATTCGTTCAAAAAAACTAGCTTACTTACGTAAACGACGAACGTGCCCCCTGTGCCGCGCGTCCAACTGCCTGCATCTGCCCGCGCGTGACGGACTGGGCGTGATGGCACGTGGCTAGGCCTGAAGCCCCCGCCAAAAAAACGAAGCAAGTCTCACCTAACCGCGTCTCAACTAAACACGTCGCAGAGGCAGTTCTGTTGTCGTAGAGGAATTGTACCATGATGGCACCTCCGAAAAAGTGTTTTGCCTGGCAGGCCTGCCAGTGAGAGAAGCCGCAAGGCGTCTTCTGCGCGATCAACCTGATTACTGGGGCATTTAAGCTCCTGCTTCAAAAAACTTTAAATTTGAACGAGCTTCCTAAGATGGACGTGCTTCCTAAGATTTCGACCAAAGCTTCTTTGATTGCCCAAATTCGCACTTTTCGCTATGATCGGTCTTATGAAGAAACGGCGTCTTGTCACCTCAGCCCTCCCTTATGTCAATAATATTCCCCATCTCGGCAACCTGATTCAGGTTCTTTCGGCCGATGTTTTTGCGAGGTATTGCCGTTCGGCAGGGTATGAAACGCTCTATGTTTGCGGCACCGATGAATACGGCACCGCTACCGAAACCCGTGCCTTAGAAGAAGGGATCACCCCCCGACAGTTGTGCGACCGCTTTCACGCCATTCATCGCGACATTTATCAATGGTTTGGAATTGACTTTGATACTTTTGGCCGCACCAGTGCTCCCGAACAGACCGAAGTCACTCAAAGCATTTTCTTAGATCTGGATGCCAATGGCTTCATTTTAGAACAAACCATTGAACAACTCTACTTAGCTTCGAAAAGTCTCTTTTTGGCGGACCGCTTTGTCCGTGGGACCTGTCCTTCGTGTGGTTACAAAGAGGCTCGGGGTGACCAATGTGAAAACTGCGGCAAACTATTAGACCCTACAGACCTGCACGACCCCTGGACGCCTCTAGCCCCTGGTGAAGCCCTGGAAATTCGCCCCACCAAGCACCTGTACATTGACCTTCCTCAACTGAAAGATAAGCTCGAAGCCTGGTTGGCCCATGCTCAAGCCCCTTGGGCGCGAAACGCCGTCAAGATGACCGAAGCCTGGATCCGCGATGGTCTGAAACCTCGGGCCATTACCCGGGACCTCAAGTGGGGAATTCCCGTCCCCAAAGACGGGTTCCGCGACAAAGTGTTCTACGTGTGGTTTGATGCCCCGATCGGGTACATTTCGATGACCGCAGGCTTAACACCGGATTGGAAGTCTTGGTGGCAAAATCCTGACAACGTGGAATTGTATCAATTCATCGGTAAAGACAATATTCCCTTTCATACCGTAGTCTTTCCCTCGTCCTTGTTAGGGTCGGGTCGCCCGTGGACCATGTTGCACACCATGAGTTCGACCGAATACCTCAACTACGAAGCGGGTAAGTTTTCAAAATCGGCCGGCGTAGGGGTTTTCGGTACCGATGCCGTAGAAACGGGCATACCCGCCGATGTTTGGCGCTTTTATCTGTTTTACAACCGTCCCGAAAAAAGTGACACGCTGTTTACGTGGAAGGATTTTCAAGAGCGGGTCAACTCTGACTTGATTGGAAATTTTGCCAACCTCGTCAATCGCACGCTCACCTTTAGCCGCAAAAACTGGGGTTCCGAGATTCCAACCGGCCAACCTAACTCCGCGTTACAAGTCCAAGTCACCGAAGCCCTCACGACGATTCGCGCAAGTTTTGAAAAGGCCGAACTGCGCGATGCCCTCAAAGGGATTCTCGAGCTCTCGGATTTGGGAAACAAAACCTTTCAAGATGCGGAACCCTGGAAGCTTGTAAAAACTGACCCGGTTCAGGCGGCCGCCTTGTTGCACGATTTGGTGTACCTGGTTCGCGACCTGGCCTTTCTCATTCAGCCTTTTCTTCCCGCGACCAGTGCCCGAGTGGCCGGCTTTCTTGGCCTGCCCCCCGCTCCCGCCTGGGATTGGAATCTCGTTGCCCACTGGGAAGGGTTAACCCAAATTGGAACCCCCGAAATCTTGTTTCAAAAGTTAGAAGATGCGGATATTGGCCGCTGGCAAGCCAAATTCGCCGGCAGTCAAAAAGAACGTGCGGCTCAGGAGACAAAAATGGATACACCTTCCCCCACCCCAGCCTCACCAGAGGCTCTGTTCCGAGAACGCCTGGACTTAAGGGTCGCCAAGATTCTTGAAGTGACCCCCCACCCCAGTGCGGATAAGCTTTATGTGGAGCAAATCGAAACCGCTCCTGGCGTCACCACGCAAATTGTCTCCGGCCTAGCCACCTACTACCAACCCCACGAGCTCCAAGGCCGGCACGTCATTCTTGCGGCCAATCTCAAGCCGGCGAAATTGCGGGGGGAACCCTCAAATGGCATGCTTCTGGCGGCAAGCCGAGAAGTTGACGGGAACGAAACGGTTGAAGTGATCTTTGCGGATGGAGTTCCTGTGGGGACTCCGCTGGACCTCGAAGGCGATGCCCCACGGGCCCTTGAGGCTCCCCTGAAGCCTCAGATTAAGATTGACAGTTTTTTTGAAGTCCCGCTCAGGATGGAAAACGGGGTGCTCATGACCGGAAATACCGCCCTAACGACAGCGGGTCAACGCTTGACGACGCAAATCGTTACGGATGGTTCCGTCGGTTGACCCTGCCGTGGAGGACCCCGCTTACCTGACTCAGCAACTGATTACCTGCCTGGGCAACAAGCGAAACCTCTTGCCGCTCCTGGGTCAGGGTCTGGAGCTTGTTTGCCGCGACTTAAGCCGCACGCACCTAAAACTCTTTGATGTGTTTTCTGGTTCGGGGATTGTCTCAAGGTTTTTCAAGCGCTACGCCTCGTGGCTCTTGGCAAACGATTTGGAGCATTACTCGTTCATCATCAATTCGTGCTACTTATCGAATGCCTCGCAAGTTCCCTCTCTGGAACGAGCCCGAGCCGAAGTTCTCGAAGTAGCCACCCGAGGGGCGGCTGGTTTTATTTCCGAATTATACGCGCCACAGGATGACCAAAACATCCAACCTGGTGAGCGCGTCTTCTATACGACGCGGAATGCCCGCTTTCTGGATGCGGCACGGCAAGCCATCTCGGCCCAGCCCGCCGAACTCCAACCCTATTTGTTAGCCCCTTTGTTAGCCGAGGCCTCGATACATGCCAACACGTCGGGGGTTTTCAAAGGTTTTCATCGCGACGCGAAATCTGGAGTGGGGGCTTTTGGCGGACAGGGCCGTCATGCCTTGTCGAGAATCCTGGGAGAAATTACTCTCCCCCTGCCGGTGTTGAGCCGGTATGAGGTTCCATTCGAAGTTTTGGAGTCTGACGCCAACACCGCAGCAAAGCTTGCCCCCCCCGTTGACGTGGCCTACCTTGACCCTCCTTATAATCAACACCCTTATGGGTCCAACTACTTCATGCTGAACCTGCTGGCTCGGTATGAACGGCCCCAAGAAATTTCCCCGGTTTCGGGAATCCCCCGTCATTGGAATCGCTCGGCCTATAACCGTCCTCAAGAAATTCGGCTTGCCCTGACGGACCTCATCGAAAACCTCAAAGCCAAGTTTATTTTGGTGTCCTTTAATTCCGAAGGGTTTCTCAGCCGCGAAGATCTCGAAGACTTAATGCGTCCCTTTGGCAACTTGACCGTTTTGGAGCAATCGTATCCCGCCTTTCGCGGGAGTCGCAACCTCGCCCAGCGAAAACTACAGGTTCAAGAATATTTGTTTGTCCTCCATAAATCCCGCGCAGGAGCCCCCGTATGACCAAGCCCCCCCTCCCCACCGTCACGCCCTGTCCCCTCGAAGAGCTACAGGCCCCCCATTTTCTACAAACCGGTTTATGGGGTCACTTCAAAGCTCGTTTCGGTTGGGGAGCCCACGGTTTTCTTGTGGACGGTCACTCTCTTTTGGTACTAACCCGAGCGCTCAGGCCAGGCCTCGTTCTGGCCTATGTCCCCCACGGTCCCTGGTGGCCTCCCTTGCTTGACCGCGAAGGGCTCGAAGAACGGCTGGAGGCGCTGGGTCATGCCTTAGTGCCGCATTTACCTCGGGGCGTGTTCGCCTTGCGCTTTGATCTTTTGGCAGGGACCCAAGAAGAGTTGGGAAATACCACGGAAGAAGACGCCCCCACTCCGGCTCTTTCCCCGGCTTTCTTTCCGGCTCTTTTCCCCAAGCCTTTAGCGCGCCCCTGGCGAAAACCTCCCGATGTTCAGCCGCCCGACACCGTCCTCGTCCCGGTGGGCCCTGACGAAGAAATGCTGGGCCGGATGAAAAAAAAGACGCGGTACAACATTCGCCTTGCCGAAAAAAAAGGGGTCAGAGTTCGCCAGGCAGGGTTACACGAGCTTGAAGCCTGGTACGCCCTGTACCAACAAACGGGGGAACGTGACAAAATCGCCCTCCACCCCTTGAACTATTACCGCACGCTTTTAGAACTCGCCTCGCAGAACCCTGGCCCGAAGGTTCACCTATTACTTGCCGAAGTGAATCTTCCTGAAGGTACCAAACTTTTAGCCGGCAACATTGTGGTAACGCACCAACAGCAGGCCGTCTATTTATATGGGGCAAGCTCCAATGAACACCGCAATTTGATGGCCCCTTACGCGCTACAATGGGCGGGGCTACAACTGGCCCGCGAAGAAGGTTGTCACTCGTATGATTTGTTCGGGATACCTCCGACCAAGGACCCCCAGCACCCCATGCATGGCCTGTATCAATTCAAAACTGGTTTTGGCGGCCACATCGAGCACCGCCTGGGGGCTTGGGATTTGGTCTTGCGTCCTGCCGTCTGGAGTCTGGTTCTCTGGATTGACCGTCTTCGCGTTTGGTATTTTAAAGTTTGGAAAAAACGATGAACCGTAAAACGCGGCGGGCCCGTGCCAGAAAGCAGGCCCACGTCAAGAACTTAAAAGGGGCCGCCTCCCCCCAGCTTTTCCGCGCTAGCTGGGGAAAATCGCTCTTGGTGGGACTGTTCGTCCTGGTATTGCTTATCGCTTTATTATGGCACCGGGCGCCTCACTTGGTTCGCTAACCGCAACTTCGTCTAGACCAAGCCAAGCCGCTTATGACATTCTGAGTCATGCACCTCAGTATATTTGAAGCCTTAATGTTGTTGTGTTTTGGTATCTCTTGGCCCTTCTCGCTTTGGAAGTCTTGGAAGACTCGACAAAATGGGTCCAAAAGCCTGGTGTTTTTAGTTTTGGTCTTTGTCGGTTACCTCGCGGGCATCACCAATAAAATTCTGAATCACCCCGATTGGGTGCTCGCCCTCTATGTGTTGAACGCCCTCATGGTTTTGGCGGACTTAATCCTGTTTTTGCACAACCGTTCCGTCAACCGGTCCGACTAAAGCCCCCCGCTAGCGCAAGGCTTGAGCTAAATCTGCCTCAAGATCCTCAATATGCTCGATGCCCACAGACAGCCGCATCAAGGTATCATCTACCCCCAACCTCCGTCTGAGGTCTTCAGGGATCGAGGCATGGGTTTGAGCTTGAGGAAAGGTCAGGAGAGTTTCTACCCCGCCTAAGCTTTCGGCAAAAATAATCAGCCGGACTTTTTCGAGCACTTGGCCCACCAGCGACGGATGATCGACGCGAAACGACACCATGGCACCTGGACCATTGGCCTGACTTCGGTGGAGGGCGTGGCCTTCATGTGTCTCAAGGCCCGGAAAATACACTTCACGGACTCGAGGGTGTACCGTAAGGAAGCCCGCCAAACGGATCGCATTGCGTTGCTGACGTTCCAGGCGGAGGTCCAAGGTTTTTAGACCGCGCAACACTAACCAGCTATCAAAGGGCGAAAGAACAGCTCCGCTGGTTTTGGCAATCAGCGTTAGTCGTTCGGCCAAGTCGGGGTGAGACGTCACCACAAAGCCGGCTAACACGTCATTGTGCCCCGCCAAATACTTGGTTCCCGAATGAACAACGAGATCGGCCCCTAGATCCAGGGGTTTTTGAACCAGCGGCGTCAAAAAGGTATTATCCACGGCCAGCAAGATATTTCGTTCGCGGCAAAGGCGAGACAGGGACCGCAGATCACTGATGCGCATCATCGGGTTAGAGGGACTTTCGATGAAAAGGAGTTTGGTTCGTTCCGTAAGAGCCTCCTCGACCAGGGAAAGCTTTCGAGAGTCGGCAAAGGTACACGTCAAACCATGACGAGAGGCGAGTTCTACCGCGAAACGGTAGGTTCCTCCATACAGATCTTCGCTGAAAACAACATGATCGCCGGCTTGAAGCAAATCTAAAATAGCGGCAACCGCCGACATCCCCGTGGTAAAAGCAAACCCCGCGACGCCATTTTCTAGAGCTGCCACGGTTTGTTCGAGTTCACGCCGTGTCGGATTTCCCTGGCGGGAATAATCCCAGCCCGTCGTTTGCCCTAAAGAAGGGTGGCGAAAGGTGGCACTTAAGTACAAGGGCATGCTGACGGCGCCCGTCGTGTCGTCCCAACCTTGGGTTCCTCGAACTGCTTTGGTGCTATCGTGCACAGGAAAGCCGCGAAATTCCATCCGAATACTCCTAAGTCACCTTACGACGGTAACTCAACATTGTCAATCAAGTAGGTATTCAACATTTTTTTCAAGTTTTATTTGCAAAAACAGGGGATTTTTGTCAGTTTCTTGTATAATATTCTAAACTGTATTCTGAGTAGAACCAGACTTTGAGGTGATCATGCATAGTCCCTTTTCGCAACTTCGAACCAAACCTCGGTTTCCTCTCCAAGACCCTGAAGAGCCCGAGCTGTATCGTGACCAATTTCCCTACACCAGTGTGCCGAGAATTCTTTTTGACGGACATGATGTGATTCCTCACAAAGCCCCGGAAATCTGGATCACCGATACGACCTTTCGAGATGGACAACAATCTCGACCACCTTATACTCCCGACCAAATTTCTACCATTTTCGACTTTTTGCACCGGCTAGGCGGCCCGCAAGGGGTTATTCGACAAACCGAGTTTTTCCTGTACTCTACCCGAGACCGGGAAGCTTTGACCCTTTGCCAAGAAAAGAACTACCGTTTTCCTGAAATTACCGGTTGGATTCGCGCTGACCGCGACGACCTCAAGTTGGTGAAGGACTTGGGGTTAGCCGAAACCGGCATCCTCACCTCTGTCTCGGATTACCATATTTTTCTCAAGTTGAAAAAAAATCGTTCAAAAATTTTAGACCAATACCTTGGTATTGTCCAAGAAGCCCTCAGCCATGGTATCGTGCCCCGCTGTCACTTTGAAGATGTGACCAGGGCCGACTTGTATGGATTTGTCCTCCCCTTTGCCGAACGCCTTTTAGACTTGTCCCGCGAAGCTCAAAAGCCGGTCAAAATCAGGCTCTGTGATACGATGGGCTTTGGCGTCACCTACCCTGGGGCAGCCCCACCCCGCAGTATTCCGCGTTTGGTACACGCCTTTTCTCAGGAACTCGGCTACCCGGCCGAGTGGTTAGAATGGCACGGGCATAATGACTTTCATAAAGTTCACGTGAACGCGGTGACAGCTTGGCTCTATGGATGTTCCAGCCTCAACGCCAGCCTTTTCGGTTTTGGCGAACGCACCGGGAACCCTCCTTTAGAAGGGGCTCTTATGGAATATTTGGCTCTGAAAGGGGACAATGCCGGCATCGACACGACGGTCATCACAGAAATTGCCGATTTCTTTCGAACCGAAATCCAAGCTCCCATTCCCGCCAACTACCCCTTTGTCGGTGCCGAGTTCAATACCACACGGGCTGGTATCCACGCCGATGGAATTTTAAAGAATCCTGAAATCTACAACATCTTTGATACCGACGCCATGTTAAACCGCCCCTTGCGCATTCAAGTCACCGACAAATCGGGAGTGGCGGGCATAGCACAATGGATCAACGACAACATCCCTGAAGTGTTGGACGGTCGTAAAGAGCCCGTGAATAAGCGACTGGGGGGCATCAAACATATTTATGCCTGGGTCATGGATGAGTATCAAAAGGGACGAACCACTTCGATTTCGCCAGAAGAGATGCTCGCCCAAACCAAACGCTTTCTTCCCAGCTTATTTGTCTCGGAGTTTGAAAAAGTCAAAGAAGAAGCCAAACGAAAAGCCCAAACCCTGGCTAAAAACATCTCGGAAAGTCCTGATATTCGTAGCCTCAAGTCAGACCGCATGGAAGATTTTCTTCATGAGGTGGTGACTCGTGAGGGTTCGATTCAATTATTGGCCATCACGAACCTTGAAGGACGCCGAATAACCCAAGTTCATGTCCAGCGTGGTGAAAAAGGACTTTTTCGCAATTTGATGAATAAAGACTTTCGTAAACATGAATGGTTTGTCCGTGTGCTGGAAAGTCATGTGCCGTATGATTCGGATTTGTACTTTTCGAAATACACTGGACGGCTCATTATGACTTCGGCCCGGCCGCTGTTTGATGAGCAAGGTGTCATGTTCGGGGTGATGGATATCGATTTCATCTTTGACGAACTGGTCAAATTGATTACGCCTATTCCGGATGAAATCTTACGGTAAACGTCGTGAGTCCGACTTGAGGACTCACCTCGAAAACCTCAAGCTTGGTGACTCGTGAGCCTGGTGGTCCTTGCCGCAATTTCGCTTCCCATTGCGTCCAATTGATATTTTCACCCTGAGCCCACACTTCCACTCGGCCATCGGCGAGGTTACAGACCCAGCCGGCTACCTTTAGACTTTGGGCCATTTTCTGTGTATACCAGCGAAAGCCCACTCCCTGCACAGCACCACTCAGCCAATAGTTGTGGGCGGTCATACCTTAAGCAATTCTCTCACTCGATCGGCTAA
>DAIDJJ010000015.1:0-26590 GCA_027451385.1 Spirochaetales bacterium
CCAAGATCCTCCGGTCACTGAAGAAGAACTCGTCTTGATGCTCAAAGAAGGACGCAAAGCCGGTGTCTTTCAGGAAGTAGAACAACTGGTCGTCGAGAATGTCCTGTACCTCGATGATAAAGGAACCCACGGGTACATTACCCCGAGAGTGGATGTCATTTACCTGGAAAAAGAAGCGAGTGAAACTGAAGTCAAACAATTTATTCTCGAAAACCAGCAACAAACCAGTTTTCCCGTTTGTTCAGGGGGTATGGATAACGTCGTTGGGACCGCCGAAGTCAAAAATCTCCTCACGGCGATGGCGATGGGCAGTTACACAGCTTTGAAAGATTACCTGGAACCACCCCATTTTTTACCCGAAACCGTCAGTGCTCTGAAAGTTCTGCATATTTTTAAAGAAAAGAACATTGGTTTAGTGTTTATCATCGATGAATATGGTGGACTACTGGGAATCATGACGATGCAAAATATCTTGGAACGCTTGTTTGGTGCCGTGGTCCCCCACCATAAAGAGGCTCCCCGTCTCATGCGTCGTTCTGATGGAAGTTACCTCGTCGATGGGGCTCTCCCTATGGCGGATTTTGCCCGTTTTTTTGACTGCGAACACGAATGGGAGCAGGAAAGAGGAGAATATCACACCGTGGCAGGATTTATTCTTTTGCGCATGGGGCGCATTCCCACCCCTGGCAACTACTTTGTTTGGAAGACTTTTTATTTTGAAGTCAGCGAAATGGATGGCAATCGAGTCGATACCATTATCGTTCGAAAATTTGAAAAACGCATCAAGTCCCACGAAGCATGAAATTTCAGAATAAGGTATTCCAGAATGACCGCGGTCAAGTCTGGGTAGTTGGTCAGTTTTTCTGGGGAGCCCTACTCTTGCTGGCTGGTCCGCTGACAACCTTGGGCCGCTTTTGGCCGGCCCTGGTCTTGGTTCTGTTCGGTGGAGCCTTTTCTATGATGGCGGTGCTGAAACTCGGGAACAATCTCAGTGTTTTTCCAAAACCTAAGGATGATGCCGTTTTTGTTGACCAAGGCTTGTACCACTGGGTGAGACACCCGATTTACTCCGGGTTATTGCTTGCCGGGTTGGGCTGGTGTGTTTTTTGGCTTTCTTGGCCGTCGGGAATCCTTGAACTCATTTTTATCGTCTGGATGGACCGCAAAGCGGCTTCTGAAGAAGCCTGGCTTCGTCAACGCTATGAAAACTACGCCTCTTATCAGAAACGTGTCAAAAAGTTTATCCCCGGTTTATACTAATCTGCACTTCACCCGCACGAAAATGCCTGCGAGATTGCCATACCTAAATTCCCATTCCCGACAGGTAGTTACAAAAGGTGTTCACCGCCTGTGTCAGTGAGGGGTGACTAACTTCAAACTTTTCTACCGAAGTTTCTAAAGCTACCACCGAAGCTTTAAGCAAGGCAGGATTCTGTTCAGATCGTAAGGCTTGATTTGCCGTTACCTGCGTAAAATCGGCAATACTGCCGGCATCTTCGTGGTGAGTTGTCGCCAGTTGTTCCACTTCACGATTCAAGCTTTTTAATAGGGTCAACAATTCCGTCTTCTGAGGCGAAGTCAAATTCTCTGAGGTCTGAATTTTGGTTTCGAGATCTTGAAGGATATTTTGAATCATGGCTCTCCCCCTCCTTTAAGTTTCGCCTCAGAATCTCCTGATAGCAAGCTAGAATCACCTGATAAGCGGGATTTTCCTCGGTAAAGCAATTCCCCCCTGGCGAAGTCAGGCTAGGCAAGATATAATTTTTCTAGAGGTCGAAAATGGAAGAAAAGCGCGAGCAAACCCGGTATCAAATCCGTCAATTTGTGAAACTTGATTTTAATCGTGAGGAATTTCTCCCGGCCGAAGGTCTCAACATTAGTGCCAACGGATTGCTTTGCCGCGTTCCACGTCCTTTATCCCCTGGTCAACGAATATTTTTGATGCTCAACCTTGGGTCTCCGCGTGAGCCTTTGATTCTTAATGTGGAAGCCATCATCATTTGGACAAGGCCAGACAAAGATGACCCAATTTCGTGGTTGGCTGGTTTAGAGTTCATCGACCTGACCACAAAACAAAAAGAACAAGTTCAGAGTTATTTATCGATGAGCCTGGTGGAATCTGCGGACTGTTCAGGTTCCTGAAGAACCAAGAGCCTGCTGAACCTGCTGTTTTCCCCGTTGAGCGTCTGAATTATTGGGGTCTTGATTCAAGGCCTCGTTGTAGGCTTTTAACGCCGAGGGGTAATCTTTTTCCAAATATCGGGCATAGCCAAGGCGAGCCCACCATGCCGCAATTTGCGGCGCATGGTAAACTGCCGTAGTTAAGGCAATATCCGCGTGGTTATATTCACCCAACTGTAGGTAAATTTCTCCCATAAAATAGTAGGCTCGCTCAATGCGATCACCGGAAGGAGCTAAAACGACATATTGTTCAAAGTTATGCAGAGCATCGATGTTTTTTCCTAAATAGTACTGAGCCTCTGCTTGAGCTTCAATGACACGAAAATCGTAAGGGTTAACTTTTAAGGCTTGAACCGTGTAATCCAGAGCATCTTGGTACTTTTCTTCTTTAAGCAATGCCCAGGTCAACACCACAAACGAATCCATGTTCTGAGGATTTGCTTTCAATTCATTTTGACAAATAGTAACAGCATCTTGAAAGTTGCCGTTGCGGTAGGCCGCCAGGGCATCCGGCGGATCGGCGGCTAAGGGTGTCAGCCCAATAACCAACAATAAAGTCACCAAGACGGCAGGCAAAGACCAACGAGAGTGTTTCACTGCAAACCTCCGGAGGGCATGGTGCAAATCCCATTAAATTTAGCCCCAGCTTCCATGAGGATTTCGGGACAAGTCATGTCCCCTTCTACCACAGCGCTAGAAGCTAGTTCAATACGGCGGCTGGCGATAATGTTGCCGACAACTCGGCCGCGTACATACACGACCCTAGCTTCGACTCGAGCTTCAACAAGGGCCTTTTCGCCAATATAAAGGTCGCCGGTAGCCCGGACATCTCCCCGTAGGGCTCCTTTGATCATGAGGGACTCAGTGAAGCGTAACTCGCCTTCAAAGGAAAAGTTTTCGGCAAGAACCGTATCCAGTTCTCGCTCATCCACGTCCAGGTATTGAGTTTCGGGCATAGAATTATCCTAGCGGCGGTCCGAGGTGCTGTCAAGCGAGCCCGAGAGTCGTTCAAGTATCCGATCTAAGGAGTGTTTAAGATCCTCACGCATTTCTGAGGTATAGGGATTATAGGTCTGAAGGTCGATAAACAGCTGAAAAGGGTCATTACAGGTCTGCTGAACAATATCCAAAAGTTTTTTATAGCCTTGAGTCGCGATGGGGTGATCCGTGAGGTGCATATCTGAAAGAACTCTGCCAATAAAGTGCGTCACACCTTGAGTATAAGCCGCAGCCTTATCGTGCTCGTCGGGGGTCATGGAAATCACCGAGAGGCCTAGTGCAGAAAAATCCTCTTTCCAAAAGTTAAAAGCGTCCTCCGCCTGACGCAAGTTGTGTAAAACTAAAGGCAGTCCGGCCAGTCCCTGCCGAGCGGAATCAGGACCAAACATGGGGTGCGTGGCAAGCAAAGACACTTCAGGCGGCAAAAGGGTCAGCATTTGCTGAGCGGGAACCACTTTAACTGAACACGTATCGGCGATAACCTGACCAGGCCGGACCAGGGGACGCAACTCATTGAGCACGGGTTCCATGGCACTGATCGCACAACATAAATAGATGGTGTCATTTTCCGCCATCAGCTGTTCCAGCGAGACCAGTTTGACCCCCGTAGGCACGGTACGGCCGGGGCTGCGGTTAAAAACCGAAACCTGATGACGCTTAGCTAACAGCGAAGCCCAAAAACTACCAAAACGGCCTAAGCCGTAAACACCCACGTTCATAGCGGCATCCTATCTTGACGTTCGCCCCCTTTCAAGCCCCGTCAGGCTCATGCTACACTGACTTTGAGGAGATTGAAATGACCTTTACCGAACGCATGCGAGCTCAAGCGAAAGCTCTGCAGAAACGTCTGGTTCTGCCCGAAGGGACTGAACCTCGAACCATTCCCGCGGCCAGGAAAATCGTGGACGAGGGATTGGCTCGTGAAGTTGTTCTTTTGGGCCCTGAAGCGGCTATTCGGGCGAAAGCGGCTGAACTTCACGTAAACTTAGAGGGCATTCGGGTTATTGACCCTGCCACCAGCCCTTTACTCGACACCTATGCGGCTGAATATTTCGAGCTTAGAAAGGCCAAAGGAATCACCCTCGATGAGGCCAAAAGAAAAATCCAGGATGTTTTATTCTGGGGCTCTATGATGGTTCGACGCGGTGACAGCGATGCCCTGGTAGCCGGAGCCGACAATAGTACAGCGAATGTGTTGACAGCCGCCTTTCAAATAATCAAAACGGCTCCCGGGGTTAAATCTGCGTCTAGCTGCTTTGTCATGGAAATACCCGATAAAAAATGGGGCCACGAAGGCATGATGGTCTTTTCTGACTGCGCCATTATACCTGACCCCAATGCCGAACAACTCGCAGAAATCGCCTTGAGTGCTGCGCAGTCCTTTCGTACCTATGTGGGAGCAGAACCTGTCGTGGCCATGTTGTCTTTTTCAACAAAAGGTTCCGCCAGCCATCCTGACGCTGACAAGGTGATCGAAGCTGTTCGCTTAGCCCATACCAAAGCTCCAGAACTCAAAATTGATGGGGAACTCCAGGCTGATGCCGCCCTGGTCCCCTCAGTCGCCCAAAAGAAGGCCCCTGGCTCGGCCGTCGCGGGTAAAGCCAATGTGCTGGTATTCCCCGACCTTGGTGCCGGCAATATTGGTTACAAGTTGGTTCAACGCCTGGCAGGTGCTGAAGCCTACGGTCCCTTTCTTCAAGGCATGGCAAAACCGTGTAGTGATCTCTCGCGAGGTTGTAGTGTAGAGGATATCGTCAATACTTGTGCCGTCATTCTCTGCCAAGCGGGTTGACGAAGGTTCAGAATGACATCCCCCAGTCAACAAGCCGCATGGCAAGCTTTGGAGCAAGAACTAGGCGCTCCCGTTCTTGCCTTGATCTTGGGACAAGCCCTGACTACCTCAGCTGGTATACCCAGCGGTGAGTGGGGGATGTATATCTTAACTCCAGGGGGTCTGCACTATCGTCATGACCCCAGTCAAGGTGTGCTAACTGGACTCATGAAGATAGATCGTGCCGATCAGCCCCGAAGGTACTATTTTCCGCGATCAGACCTCTTAGCCTGTCGCTTTCACCAAGGAACTTTTTGGAAACGCCTTTTTGCGGGGGAGAATGACTTCATTACCTTAGACTGGTCCAACTGTACCACGGCCCTGAGTTTTGAACCCTTAAAAGGTGGAAAAATCTGGGTAGAAGAAGTCAATCACGCTTTTGAGTTACCCCTGTGAGTTGCCCCAGCCCTAGTCTTAAATACTCTTCACGTCTTAAATCCCATTCAGATCAAACGGAGTTTGCTGGTACACGCTGTAATTTAACCAATTGGCGTACAACAGGTGAGCATGAGAGCGCCAAGTAATTTCGGGCAAGTTGTGGGGATCATTTTGCGGAAAATAATTTTGCATGACATACCCCGGATTTCCGTTGGCATTGTCTCGCTCAAACTCGCGCTTAAGGGTATCTCGGTCATATTCGGGGTGACCTGTGACAAAAATACGTCGTCTATCCTCGGTAGAGACTAAAAACACTCCCGCTTCAGGCGATTCCGCAATCAAGCGTAAACCGGGCACCGCTAAGACATCTTCTCTTTGAGTTTCCGTAAAACGCGAATGGGGAGCAGGAAACCAGGTGTCAAACCCCCGCACAATGGGCTCGTTCGGCTCCAAAATTTCATGTTGAAACACACCTGCTAACTTCTGTTCTAAAGAAACCTTAGGAACCCCAAAAAAGTAATAAAGAGCCGCTTGGGCACTCCAACAGATATGCAAAGAAGAATAAACGTTGGTTTCGCTCCAAGCTAAAATCTGGGTGAGTTCTTTCCAGTAATCGACTTTCTCAAACTCTAAAAGTTCAACTGGAGCCCCCGTGGTAATGAGTCCATCAAATTTTTCCTGGCGAATTTGGCTATAGGTTTTATAAAAGGCGGACAAATGTTCCTTAGGCGTATTTTTTGTCTCGTGAGACCCCATATGCAAAAACGTGATTTCAATTTGCAGAGGGGTATTTCCTAATAGTCTGAGCAACTGTGTTTCTGTTTGGATCTTTGTCGGCATGAGGTTAAGAATGGCAATTTTTAAAGGACGAATATCCTGGTGAACCGCTCGGTCATCGGTCATGACAAAAATATTTTCCTTTTCGAGTAATTCACGTGCGGGGAGATTCGAAGGAATTTTGACCGGCATTGTCCTGGCTCCTTGGTTTTCTAACGATCAAGCTGATTTAAAGTAGCATAAATTGTGGGAAATCGGAAAGCTTTCCAAGAAAAATCCCTGAGGAGGGTTACACTTAAGGAAAGTTCACTAAGAAAAGGAGATTTCATAATGCGTAAGTTCTCTCGAATCTTGAACCTTCGTTATCTGGGCCTTCTCGGTGCCCTTCTCAGCCTTTCGGCGTGTTCTAGCATGGATGTAATGGATCGGCTGTTGGCTTCTTCGTCAAACCATCAAACTTCGGCAGAACAACCAGTAGCGAATTCTGATAATTCTGATAATTCAGCCTCTTCTTCGTCCACAACCTCCGGTCGGGATGAACTAGCACAGGTTCAAAATCTCGCACCTTCCTCGAAAACCTATCCTTCCAGTGGGGCCATCTCGGGGCCTCAAGATTTTCAGTCGGTCAAAGTGGGAGATTGGGCTGTCTATAAAATTCTCAAAGATGGACAACTGTCCCAAGTCGTCAAGTTAGCCGTAGTTGCCAAAACCGACGAGGCATGGGTCTATGAATTCGACAACTACACGAACGATCAGAGTTCGGCCCTGCAAATGGCTGTCAAAAATTTAAACCAAGCCCTTTCAACTTCATCTGAACCTGAAAAAATTCTTTGGATGAAGGTCAAAGATAAAAATGGCAAAATTACCAAAATTAAGGGAGCCTATTTGGGCATGATGGGCGGTATGAGCAAGGCTGCCCTTACAGGGGGAGCGCCTGATGTTTCCTCTACAGTAGAAAAAGGTGGTTCCGTCACCGTTCCGGCGGGGACCTTTCAAGGCACTTGGAAAGTTACGTCTCAAGTCACCAGTGGTAAAGCCTCGCATTCAGGCACCGCTTGGGTTTCAACCCTGGTACCACTTTGGCATGTTGTCAAGTCGGTCAGTGATGACGGGTCCACCAGAATGGAACTGGTGGACTTTGGTACCAAGGGTTTTGTCTCGGCGTTCGAGTAAACGCCAAGACCCCTACTCTCGTCAATTCGGTTTAGGTGAAAAGGCCGTCCACTGACAGGTACCGCTCGCCGGTATCATAGTTAAAGGTTAAGACCTTTTCACCGCTTTTGACTTCGGGCAATTTCTTCGCCACGGCGGCAAGAGCGGCCCCCGTCGAAACACCTGCAAAAATACCTTCTTCACGAGCTAAGCGAACAGCCCATTCGTAAGCTTCTTCTTTGGTCACGGTAATCGCACCATCTAAGATCTGCTGGTGAAGGTTACCCGGAATGAACCCAGCCCCTAAGCCTTGCAAGGGGTGAGGACCGGGTTGACCGCCCGAAATGACAGGGGATTGTGCCGGCTCAACCGCAAAAACTTTAAGAGAAGGGAATTTGGGCTTGAGGACTTCGGCGACACCCGTGATATGACCGCCGGTACCAACGCCGGTAATCAAATAGTTCAGGCCTTCGGGGAAATCTTTCAAAATTTCTTGCGCGGTCGTGGCTTGATGAACCGTTACATTCGACGGGTTATCAAATTGGCTGGGTATCCAGGAATTGGGATTTTGCTCGTGCAATTCTTGGGCTCGGGCAATGGCCCCTTTCATCCCCTTTTCCCGCGGGGTCAAATCAAACTGTGCCCCATAAGCGGACATCAGACGTCTTCGTTCGATAGACATCGATTCGGGCATGACCAAAATCAACTTGTACCCTTTCACTGCGGCAACCATAGCCAAACCAATCCCCGTATTCCCGCTAGTTGGTTCAATAATCACCGTATCTTTTTTTAAAAGACCACGCTTTTCAGCATCTTCTACCATCGCTAAAGCGATGCGGTCTTTGAGGCTTCCACCAGGATTGCTACGTTCCAACTTTATCCAAACTTCATGTCCCGGAAATAATTTCTTTAAGTGTACATGGGGGGTATTACCGATCGTTTGGAGAATATTTTCGAATTTCATGAGTCCTCCTCATTTGTTCCACGGGGGAACGTACTTTTAAACTAAACAAGAAGAGAGCTTCTGTCAATAGTCAACTTTGTCAATCAACATAATTTACTAGTAAGACTTTTGAGGTCTTTACAGGTCTTGGCGTAACCAGTAAACTGCCCTGTATATGAAAACTTTGATCGTGGGTTACGGCCGCATGGGCCACGAAGTAGAAGCATACCTAACTGCAAGGGGACATCAAATCGTCGCCCGGGTGGACACCTCGGGAGCCGGAGACGCCCGCGAAGTCTCATCGGAATTATTACGTTCTAGCGAGATGGTGATTGAGTTTTCTCTCCCAGAAGCGGTGTTGGGGCATGTCCGTCAATATGCGGCGGTAGGTGTACCTGCCGTTTTGGGGACAACGGGTTGGGAGGCTCAGCGCAGTGAAGTTCGCGAACTCGTGGAAGGCTATCAAAGCACCCTCTTGTGGGGAACCAACTTTGCCTTAGGAACTCACCTCTTTTTTGCGCTTGCTGAAAGGGCTGCCGCTCTCATTTCAGGTCTTCCGGACTATGACATTATGGTTACCGAATGGCACCACAAGCATAAAAAGGATTCCCCCTCGGGTACGGCCTTAACCACGGCTGAACGTATCCTGAAGGCCCTGCCCCGAAAAAAAGAAATTCAAACCGGTCGACTGGACCGAGCCATTCGTGACGAAGAACTGCATGTAGCGTCTGTACGTGGGGGAACCCTTCCCGGTACCCATAGTGTCTTACTTGACTCTTCGGCCGATTCCCTCGAAATTCGTCATACCGCCCGCAATCGTTCTGGTTTAGCCCTGGGAGCTGTTATGGCTGCGGAATGGCTTACGACGTCAGGCCGAAAAGGGTTCTTGTCCGTCGATGATTTTGTAAAAAGCTATTTTGCCGAGGCCCTCGGCTAAAGGAGTCCGTATGTCGTACCAAGGTGTTTACACAGCTCTGATTACCCCATTTACCACCTCCGGTAAGGTTGATGAACAGGCTCTTCAAGCTCTTGTCGAAGAACAAATTGGTTTTGGAATTTCTGGACTGGTTCCTATGGGGACGACAGGTGAAAGCCCCACGTTGACCCCCGACGAACATTCGCACGTCATTGAAAGGGTTGTAGCTTGGACCAAGGGGCGAGTGCCCGTCATTGCAGGCACAGGCTCCAATTCTACCGAAGAAGCCATTGAGCTGACTCTAAGAGCACAAGAGGCCGGTGCCAACGCTAGTCTTCAAGTTGTCCCCTACTACAACAAACCCAATCAAGAAGGTCTTCTTCGCCACTTTGAAACCATCGCAGAAAAAACCAACCTGCCTATTCTTATCTACAACATAGCCGGCCGTACATCCCGAAACCTCGAAACAGAAACCTTGATTCGACTAGCCCAACACCCCCGGATTGTGGGGGTCAAAGAAGCCTCGGGGGATGTTAGTCAAATGATGGAAGTCTTAGCACGTCGTCCCCAGGGCTTTTCTGTTCTTTCAGGGGATGACAACTTAGCCTTTCCTTTGATGGCTCTGGGGGGGGACGGTGTGATATCTGTGGCTAGTCATGTGGTTGGACGTGAACTGCTGTCGATGGTAGACGCCTGCCAAAAAGGACAATGGGATAAGGCTCGGCAGATTCATTTTAGCCTTTTGCCAGTCTTTAAAGCGATGTTCATCGACACCAACCCCATTCCTGTGAAGACGGCTTTGGCACTTCAAGGGAAAGTCCAAGAGATTTTCCGGTTGCCCATGACGCCACTCGACGCAGATAAAAAAGAAGTTCTTCGCCAAGCCCTTCAGCTTGTGAAAGCTTTGCCAGCCTGAGAAGCTTTCTGGTTTCTCCACTCTGTCGGTGAAGTTCCCAACTTCTGATGAAAAACTCGATTAAAAGAACTCTTAGAAGAAAAGCCGCACTGCAAAGAAATATCTAATATGCGTAGGCTGGGGTCTTGCAAGAGCCGTTGGGCCTCTCGGACACGGAATTCATGGATAAATTGCGTGAAACTCGTCTTAAAGAAGCGGTTAACCAATTCAGAAAGCTGATGGGGTTTAAGTTTCAAGATTTGGGCAACGTCTTCGAGTAAAAGGTTGGGCTTGCTGTACAGACGTTCCTTTTCCATCAAAAGTTGCAAACGTTGAGCCAACTGTTCAATATCCAAGTTATTCAACCGGTTGGATTCTGCTGATCGCGTTTCTTCGGCAAGTACCTGCAACCCCCGAAACAGTTCTGGGTTACGGCTGACCAACAGGGTTAAGCCGAACATGGCCAAAAGGCACAACAACCAGAGAACATCCACAAAGGCACTATGATTCGTTAAAAACCCCACAAGCATAAGAATCACAAGAAGAATGACTGAACCATAAATGGCAAAAAAACCTTTTAAAAGTTTTGGCAAGTGCCAAGGCAAACCCAGCTTTCGTAATAAGCAAAGCCCAGTTATGGTGAGGTTTAAAGCTAAGGACAAGTAAATCCATGAAAAGGATAAATGCCAGCTAACACCTGCAACCCTGACCGCAGAGCCAACGCCAATCCCGACAAGAGCGATGAGGGTGACGGCGAACATTCTTAAGGAATTTTCGTCCCCTAGGTAAAGCGAAGTAAACCAGGCCCCTAGAGGCCCTAAGGCGGCTAAAGCAAAAAAAGAGACAAAGTTCAGAATAAGGTTTTGATCGTGAAAGTGGACTCCCAAAGAACCGGCCAGGCAAAGTAAACCAAAATCTGCCGCTAGCAAGGCATAAACGACTTGTACTGGGCCCTTCTTTGGTGCCACCAAAGTCACCGCCGAGACATGAAGAAAGGCTACACCGTAGGCAAAAATCAAGATTTCCGTAACCGCGCGTAGAGTCATTTCCCTAATAATATACGGTATTTTGGCCCCGCTTGAAACAGTTTTCAGCGAGCTTGTAACAACTTTTGATACACTGTAACAAATTGTTTCACTGTTAGTGTTTCAGCTCGTACACCCAACGAAATACCCTGGGCTTCAAAAGCGTCACTTACTTGCTGATCACTGTAATGCAAAACACTGGCCACACGGCCTAGATTATTCTTGAGGGTCTTACGACGACTGGCATAACACTCGCGTACAAAACGTGAAAATAGGACTCCCTGAACCTCTGGCCAACGATGATGGGCTTTGAGTTGAACCACAGTACTCGTGACTTCCGGAGCAGGATGAAAGGACCCAGGCCGTAAGGTCACCACAGCTTTGGCGGTATAGGCGGCTTGTATCATGACCGAAAAGCTGGAATAGTTTTTGGTCCCCGGTTGTGCGACCATACGATCGGCCATTTCTTTTTGCACAGTGACCACAAAAACCTCTGGAACAAAACCGCCTTCTAGAAAATCGCCCAAAATGGCACTGGCCGCATTGTATGGTAAATTTCCCACAACACGATGGATCTTTCTGCTGAAGTCCGGCCACTCAGGAGCCCCAGGTTCGAGTGGGACGCCGTCCCGTACACGCCGCCACGTCTTAATCGCATCTCCCCAAACTAAACAGAGTCCTGCTGGGGAAGCCCCCAACTCTTCTTTCAGTATTTCAACATATCCCGGATCAATTTCGAAGGCTGTCACCGGGTGACCTTCAGCCAGGAGTTGATGAGTTAAGGCCCCGAGGCCAGGCCCTATTTCCCAGACAGGTTCACCTGGAGCCAATTCCACAGCTTTAAGGATTTGATTTCTGGCACCCGGGTTAATGAGAAAATTTTGACCCCAGCGTCGCAGGGCATTGAGCCCGCGAGCTTCTAAATAAGCTTGTAAGTCGGCGGCTGAATCATAATTTAACGGCACCAGAGAATTCCTCCGGCGTCCTTTATAGAGGATAACCGCCAGAAATCCTACTCCCCCCGCCACCGGGATAATGTACGCCCACACAGGGGGAAGCAGGGGCAAATTCCCCGCGTGTGCGATCATAAACGTGAGGTCAAAGGTTAGGGTTAAGAGAATTCTCAAGAAAGCCTCGCCTGGTAGTCCTAGAAGCGTCACCGATAAAAACCCCAAAGACAACAGCATATAAAAGCCCGTTAAGGCGACCAAAGGAGGAGTCCACAAGACCCCTGCCCAACAAAGCCCCCCCGACAAAGGAGCCGCCAAGGGGGCCGTCGTCATCACAGCCGAACCCGAAACAGCTACCGTACTGGCCCCCCAACGTCCTAGAAAGGGACGAAGCTTTCGTTCCCAGGAAGGAGAAAAGACCAACAACCCCGCCAAAGCAGCTCCAGAAAGCTGTAACGATAAAGAACTCGCCATATCTGGCCACAGCAAAACGGTCAAAACATATGAAAACGAAAGAACCTCTACGGCGGGAGCTTTTCGCCAAGTTATAAGGCTCCAACTTCCAGTAGCAGCCATCATCCACGCCCGATATAACGAAGGGAGCGGCCCTGCTAACCAACAGAACGCGGTCAACACGCTTTGAACTAAACCAACCATCACGATTCGTGGGCACTTGCCGTGTAAAAATCGCGTCACCACTAAGGCCAAAAGACTGAGGTGCATGCCTGAGAGCGCCAGCACATGACTCGTTCCCGATTGGCGAAACGAAAGTTTTTCTCCGGGGCTTAGTTCGTCAGCGTCACCCAACAGGAGTGCTTTTGCCAAAGCGGCTTGCCGTTCCCCGGCCAAGTTTAACTTTTGAAACAAGACCTCTCTGAGTTGAGCACGGACTTGGCAACCGGGAAACGCCCAACCAGAAAAGCCTCCTGACCGCCAGAGCCAAACCACCCCGTTTTTCTCGGCGACCAAAGTTCCTTCTGTGTTGACTAGCCTCCCCCACGCGGGAGAAGGCCCTCGCCAATTCCGGACGACAATCGGAAAATCTGCCGGCACCGTGAAAATACGCTCACCATCCGTATACCGACATGTATTGACCCGGAGCAAGAACCTGGCTTCTCCCGAAGCACTTACCGCGGCCTCTCGTTCTACGAAGCCACTCAGCCCAGACATGGGTAAGGAAATTTCCGGGGGATGACGTGAAGTTTCCCAACTCTCGCGAGCCCCCCCCAACAACAGTACCACCAAAGCCGTAAGCCAAAGATCTCGACGCCCCTTCCCACGAACTACCCAAAACCCTCCGATCAGCAAGATTGCTACAAAACCCCAAAAGCTATGCCCAGTACTTAACCACGGGAGGACTACCACGAGCAGACAACAAGCTGGATATTCTCCGGCGACCCGATTCCATCCCCACATACCCCGACTCCTTTGGACTTTTTGCTTTCTGGGTTTTACAGGAAGGACTGTTGAAAGCCTCTGGCCACTTCAAAAGAGTGCGTGCTGACTTGACGAAAGGAAATGAAGTTTGAGATATTTAGCTTAGCTAAGCTAAATAAGGAGACCACTTATGACGGATTCTGTGCAAAGGGCGGCACAAGCTCTTTTCGAAACCATCCCCAAAGTCAATCGTGCCTTAAGAGCGGTCATCTTTGCCTCGAACAAAGCTACGTTTAGTATGCCCCAGTATCGTATCCTGTCGTACCTTAAAGATTTTGGTCGAAGCACGATGGCGGTTTTAGCCGAACAAGAAGGGGTTAAAGCCCCCACCATGAGCCGTTTTGTGGATGCCCTGGAAGCACAAGGTTTGGTCCGCCGGGAACCCTCTGCCCAAGATAAACGTTCCATCTTGGTCGCCTTAACCGAAGCAGGGGCCCATAAAGTTCGTCAAGTTCGCCATAACGGTGTCGACGTGGTCAAAACCGCGCTAAGCAACTGGTCAGTTCAAGAATTGGAACTCATCACTACGGCTATGGATTTGCTTCGCTTTCATCAGTTGGATTGGAGGATATCATGAACACGACAAAATCCGTCTCCCCTTGGGCTGTGGTTTCCGTAACAACCCTCGGCGCTTTTCTGGCTAACATCCAGTCGTCGGCCTTGGTTTTAGCCTTGCCCGATGTGCTTTTAAGTTTAAACTCCACCTTTGAAACCATTCTTTGGGTTTTGCTGGGTTATCTTTTGATCACCACGACTCTAGTCCCCTTAATCGGGCGCCTTTCAGACCGCTGGGGCCGTAAAAACCTCTACACCCTAGGCTTTGCGATTTTTACCGTGGCTTCTTTAGGCGCAGGTTTCTCATCACCTCAAGGTCATGGTTGGGATCTTTTAGCTTGGCGGCTACTACAAGGGCTAGGAGGGGCACTCTTGATCGCCAATAGTACCGCTCTCGTCACGGATGCCTTTGGGAAGGGCAATACCGGAGCCCCGTTAGGTGTCAATCAAATGGCCTCGGCCTCGGGTTTTATTCTAGGGCCTTTAGTGGGAGGCCTGTTAACCGGAATTTCGTGGAAATGGGTTTTTTGGATCAACGTTCCCCTGGGGATTGTGGGGACTTTATGGTCACTTCGAACACTTGTTCAAGATCGTGGAGCCAAAGAAACTACCGCCTTTGACTTGCGGGGAACGGCCTTGTTTATGACGGGTTTAACCCTCTTTTTGACTGCGGTTTCTTTTTTGGCGGTTCCCGGTTCCGATTTACGTCTGGCTGGTCTGCTTGGTTTGGTCGGTGTGGTGCTGTTGGGGGTGTTTTTTCGCTTAGAACGGAGATCAGCCCATCCTTTTCTCCATTTGGAACTGTTTACGAACCCCCGTTTATCTTTACCCAACCTTTCAGCGGGTCTTAATGCCTTGGCCCGAGGAGCCGTTCTTTTTCTTTTAACTTTTTATTTGCAAGGACCTCTGGGCATGAACCCCTTTATGGCCGGTTTAGCCACCGCCCCGTTTGGAGTGGCCATGTTGATAACTTCGCCGTGGGCAGGTAAACGTGCCGACAGAGGCCATGCCGCCCTCCTCAGCACAGGAGGCTTACTGGTCGCGGCTTTAGGTTTACTCGGTATGTCGTTTGTTGGTCTACACACTCCCTACTGGCTTTTAGCATTTGAAATGATTTTAATTGGAGCTGGGAGTGGTCTCTTCAACACTCCGAATATCAGCTTAATCATGGGTCGCATCGACGCTCGCCACCGAGGTACCGTAAGCGGCACCAGAATACTGGTTACCAACGGCGGACAAATGCTCGCCTTAGCGATTGTTTTTCCCTTTGTGTTATCACGGCTTCCCGTAGACCTTATGGCAAAAATCTTCTTGTACGGGGGCGGACTTTCTTCGGTACCAGCCGTTGCTAACAACCTGGTCCAAGGGATTCGCCTGGCGTTTTTCTTTAGCTTTATTTTAGCCCTGGCAGCAGCCGCCGTAAGCCTATTAACGTACCGTAAGCACAGTGCAGACTCTGAAGAGGTATCCCTGAGCTAGTTGAGCTTCTAAAACCAGAGGGTCTTAACTAGAGGAGCTTAACTAGAGGGTGTCTGCCGAATGGCAGAACCCCTACGGGGAGCTTCTTTTCGGTCTTCAAAAATGTTGTAAACGAAAGTCAAGATCGCATTACGGACGCGCTGAGAAGGGGGAACCGCTTGTATGTGCAAAATGGAGCGGTTCTTTTTTTCATCGAAGGTAATGCCTTTAATCATTCCGCTCATGACCAAAGGCTCATCCGTTAAGGTGAATTGGATCTTGATCGGCATACCGACTTTAGCTTTTCCTCCCACCAGAAGGGCACAACCATCTTCACTGATATCGACTAAACGAGCCCGATATCCCGGTGCTTTCTCGACGGTTTCATTAGCCCCTTGAATCGAAGAAAGGTTATACAGGGAACAACCCAGGTTAGTTTCCACGCGAATGGAGCGTCGCTTTTGACTTCGAATCAACGAATCGGAATGGGCTATGTAGAGAATAGGAAACTTCCGATCTAAGAAGTCTTCTAAAACTTTGGACTCAAAAAAATACCCCGCATCTTCCATACGCCAAAAATAGACAGTAATTTTTTGGTTCTTCCAACTAAATCCTGGGGGCATGGTTTTCCCCACTGGGTACGAAATGGCCATGTACTTTCGCAGATTTTCCACGACCGAAGCCATAAAGCTTCCGCCTCCCGGTAAACTGATGCGAATTTTTTGAGACGCCATCAATTCGCGAGTGGACTGGATGCCTAAACGGTATTTGGGAAGATTGAACTCAACCCGCTTGCGAAAGTCATACAACTGACCTAAAAAGCGGTTTGCAGGAGGATCTTCCGTCTGCAAATTGGCCCGCATTTTGGTCACAACACCCCGAATGGTGCGGTCAAACTGTTTGACGGAACTAAAAATCGAAACAGGATTTTCTAGGCTGGCTTCGACTGTAGCTTTACGCAATGTGTTAATTTCGCGAAAAACAAACCCGGATTCGGTGCCCCGAGCGTAAAATTGCACCCAAGGAAAGTTCACTCCACCATTCGACTGTAAAAAGAGAACAAAACCTACAATAAGAAGGAGAAGAAGAATAACTGGGGCTAACCACAACCAAATCAACTTACTTCACCCTCTTCAACTCAGTTTTTGCGATTCAGGCCGAATAACCGCTGAAAGAAATTCTGCTTGCTCCCCTCTTCTTCGGAAAACCGTCCCATGGCCAGGAACTTGGTCATTCGCTCGCGGGCTAACTGTTCGCCAGTTTTTTGCTCCAACCTCTTCAGCGATTCTAGAATCTGCTGTTTTATGTTGGCTGCCGTATAGGCATGATCCGTGTGAGCTCCTCCCGGTGGTTCGGGAATAATCCCGTCCACGACGCCAAAGCTCAACAGATCTTGGGGCTGCATTTTTAACTGAGCGGCTGCTTCAGGGGCCTTGGTAGGATCGCGCATCAAAATCGAGGCACACCCCTCTGGCGAAATAACCGAATAGTAGGAATTCTCCAGCATAAAGACTTCGTTTCCCACCCCAATGCCGATGGCTCCGCCAGAACCACCTTCTCCTAAAATGAAACATATCACAGGAATTTTTAGCAAAGCAAATTCTTTCAGGTTGCGCGCAATGGCTTCACCGATACCCCGTTCTTCGGCAGCAAGTCCTGGGTAAGCTCCGGCTGTATCAATAAAGGTCACCAATGGTCGCCCAAATTTTTCTGCTTCTCGAGCCAAACGAAGGGCTTTTCGATAGCCTTCGGGATGCGCCCACCCGTAATTTCGCCGGATGTTTTCTTTCATATTACGGCCTTTTTGATGGCCGATAAACGTAACAGGTCGACCATCCATTAGCCCTACCCCGCCCACGAGAGCCGGGTCATCGCCAAACAAACGGTCACCGTGTAATTCCAAGAACTGCTCTGTGATATGAGAAATGACTTCAAGTGTCGTGGGACGATCTGAATTTCTTGCCAAAAGCACCCTTTTCCAGAGTTCTTGTGGCGTAACCCGCCCCTCACTGAGTTTTTCTTGAAGACGCTTTAAATCTGACTGAATATCAACACTGGACTTTTCTGCCAGGGATTGCAGTTCTTGGATCTTCTTTTGAATTTCGGTCTGATCCATTATCTCACCTTTAATCGGGCCATATGGGTATCAATAAGAAAGCCCAAGGTCTTTTTGAGTTCAGCACGAGGAACAATGGCATCAACAAAACCTTTTTGTAAAAGGAATTCTGACTTTTGAAAGCCTTCCGGCAACTTTTGTCGAATCGTTGACTCAATCACCCGAGGGCCAGCAAAACCGATGCTTGCACCAGGTTCTGCAATAATCACATCACCCAACATAGCGAAGCTCGCGGTGACCCCACCATAGGTAGGGTCGGTCAGCACAACAAACAACGGAATTTGTGAAAGTTCCATTTGGGCAATCGCGGCACTGGTTTTAGCCATTTGCATCAACGAGAAAATCCCTTCTTGCATGCGCATTCCGCCCGAAGTGGTAAAAAGCACCACAGGAAGTCGTTTTTCAATCGCTGTTAACAAAGCCCTAGTGAGTTTTTCACCCGCAACTGAGCCCATTGATCCCCCCATGAACTTAAAGGTCATGATGGAGAAAATCGCCTTTCTCCCGTCGATTTGAACAAAACCGTTTAAAATGGCATCGGCAAGCCCTGTAGCCGCTTTCGCCTCATTCAGTTTTGCTTCATAACCGGGAAAGCTGATGGGGTTTGTCGTCTGAACTTCGGACGAAAACTCTTGAAACGTCCCCGGATCGGCCAAAAACTTGATCCGTTCTACCGGAGTGATGCGGAAGTGATGGCTACACTGCGGACAGACAAACAAATTGCGTTCCAGCTCGCCTTCATCCAAGTGCGTATGACAGGCCGGACAAGAATGCTTTTGTGCCACAAAGGTACGTTCGTCTTTTAACGGCACCACCTGAGTCGGAGCGGGTTTTTTGCCCGAAAACATCCTGCCCAATAAGTATGAGAATAGGGCCATTAGCCGATCTCCTTCATAATGGCGTCAAGAACATTGGTTCCAAAACCGCCTTTGCGAAAAATCGACGTGTTGATAATCTTTTTTTGACTTTCCAGGTTGGTGGGGACTCCCTCCAACTTGAACTCATCCAACACCGAGAGCATTTTATTAATCCCCTCAGCTCGAGTGGGTGCCCCAATAATGACTTTGGCCACCATGGAGTCGTAGGTCGGGGGAACCGTGTAACCGGTGTAAAGAAAGCTGTCCACGCGAACTTTAAACCCGCTGGGAGGAAGGTAATATTTGACAGTACCGGGTGCGGTGGCATTGATGCGAATTTCCATCGCATAGCCCTCAAAACGAATATCTTCTTGCTTTACAGATAAGGGTTCGCCGTTGGCTACCCGAATCATTTCTTTGATCAAATCGACGTTGGTAATCATTTCGGTGACAGGATGTTCGACCTGAATGCGGGAATTGACTTCCATAAAGTAATACTGGCCATCTTTGAACAAAAACTCGATCGTTCCAGCACCAAAGTAACCAATCCCCTTGAACAAGCGAACGGCGTCCTCGCCCATCCGTCGACGGATTTCGGGGGTAACCAACGGTGAAGGACTTTCTTCTACCAGCTTTTGGTGGTTGCGTTGCACAGAACAGTCGCGTTCCCCTAAGTAAATCACATTCCCATGTTTATCGCCAATCATCTGAAGTTCAACATGGGCAGCATTTTCGAGGTATTTCTCGATAAAGACCGTTCCGTCGCCAAAGGATTTTTCGGCCTCAGAGCTGGCAATGCGAATATTGTCCGCCAGATCTTCGACCTTGCGAACCACCCGCATGCCTTTGCCGCCACCACCAGCCGAGGCCTTGATGATGACGGGCAAGCCCATATCGCGAACTGCTTCTACAGTTTTTTCAATGTTGGTTACTGCACCCTCTAAGCCCGGTGTACAGGGGACTCCATATTTTTTGGCATTGCCTTTGGCACTGACCTTATCGCCCAACATTTCAATGGCTTGAGGGTCCGGGCCAACCCAAATCAATCCCGCTAATTGAACTTGACGAGCAAATTCAGCGTTTTCGGATAAAAACCCTACTCCAGGATGGATGGCATCCGCGCGAGCATGAAGTGCAGCGGAAATGATGTTGGGAATATTCAGGTAACTGTCTTTGGAGGGAGGTGGCCCAATACAAATGGACTGATCGGCCATTTTGACGTGCAAGGCGTTACGATCAGCCTCCGAATAGACCGCCACAGTTTTAATTCCTAATTCTTTACAAGCGCGGATGATGCGTACGGCGATTTCTCCCCGGTTAGCAACGAGAAGAGATCGAATCATTTCCGGCGGACCTCGAAGAGCGGGGTTCCATACTCAACAAAGGCTTGATTATCTGCTAAGACACGAAGGATCTCACAATCAAACTCAGCCTCAAGTTCGTTCATCACTTTCATAGCTTCAATAATACAAAGGGTTTCGCCTTTTTTGACCACTTTGCCTTCTTCAACAAAGGGAGGGGCATCAGGAGCCGGGGTTCGGTACACAGTTCCCACAATGGGGCTGGTGATAATTTCTCCCGAAGTCGAGGTAGCGGGAGCTGGTGAAGGAGACGCCGGGGGTGAGCCAGCAGGAGCAGGGGCCGGTATAACCGGCACAGGTGCCGAATGTTGTACAGATGTAGCGGCATAGACGGTATCAGGGTGGCGTTTGACATGAAGTTCCACCGAGCCTTCACGGAATTTCATCTCCGCAAGGCCTGTTGCATTGAACTTTTCCAGAATTGCCACAATGTCTTTGGTATCCATTTCAACTCCTCAAATCAGTCAGGAAGCTACCATGACAAGAATTCCCTGTCAATCTAGCATAAACCCTAGGCCGTTAAAGTCAAGCCGAGTAAAAATCTAGTTGGCAAAATTCCCCGTTCACCGGTATGATAGTGCACATGAACCCCATGGAAGCCCTATTACCCCACCGAAAGCCCTTTCTTTTTGTGGATGAGATTGAGTTAGCCACCTCGGAACAAATTGTGGCTTGGAAAACCTTTCGCGAGGACGAATTCTTTTTTCCCGGGCACTTTCCCGGTTACCCTGTCGTCCCAGGAGTAATTTTGGTAGAAACCTTGGCTCAAGCCGGCGGTGCTGGGGTTCGACAAATGGGGCTTTTGGCCTCAGATGCTCTTTTCTTTTTAGCTACAGTTGAAAAGGCCAAGTTTCGGCGTCAAGTTCGACCTCAAGACAAAGTCCGGCTAGAAATTAACAATTTACGAATTTCTGGCCGCATGATTCGCCAAAGCGGACGGGCCCTAGTAGGTGATGAAGTTGCCGCTGAAGCAGAATGGATGTGTGTGGTCGGTTCTGCTGAAAAGGCCTAAACCGAATGGGCCAAACTCTGCCTCAGTTGGTACGTTCTGTCGTCATCCAACGCGAGAACGAACCGGTCCAGTTTGTGAAACGGAATCCTTCAGCTGGGGCTAGTGTTACAAATCCTTTTCAAAAGGTCTCGTACCGCGAGTTCTGGGAAAAAATCCAAAATTTAGCTCTAGGACTTTCGGCTCTAGGGCTACAACGCGGCAGTCATGTAGCCCTTATTTCTGATAATCGGCCGGAGTGGTTGGTTACGGACTTAGCCATTTTGAGTTTAGGGGCCGTTGATGTGCCCCGAGGCTCTGATATTACCAAAGATGAATTAACTTTTATTTTACCCCACGCTGACTGTGCTCTTGTTTTTGTGGAAGATCAAGGTCAGCTTGAAAAACTGCTGTCTCTTTCAACCCTGGGTAGGATTCACACGGTGATTGTCCTGGATAATTCTCTAGGTTCACATCGTCGAGCCCCCTTCACGCTCCAACTCCTAAACTTAGACGAAGTCTTGGCTCTAGGCCGGCAAAAGAAACACCAGAACCCGGCTTTCTTTGAGGCTGAAGTTTCCGCCGGAAAAGAAGATGACTTAGCTACCATTATCTATACCTCGGGGACAACCGGAGAGTCTAAGGGCGTCATGTTGAGCCATCGAGCTTTTTTATTTCAAGTCGAACGAGCCATAGAAATCCTCAAACTGTTACCTCAGGATATCTTCCTCAGCGTTTTGCCCATTTGGCACGCTTATGAACGAGCCATCGAATACATCGTTCTAGGGGGAGGCGCTTCCATCAGTTATTCCAAGCCAATAGGTAAAGTTATGCTCGATGACATGGCGGCGATTAAACCAACCTGGTTCATCTCGGTCCCCCGAATTTGGGAAAGTATTCGGGCCTCCATCCTGAGGAACATAAAAGCTCAAGGTCGGTTGATCCGCCGCATTTTTGACTTTTTCATAGAGGTGGGTACTAACTATGCCGACTATCGTGACAAAGTATGGGACCGCTGGCCACAGTTTTCTCCTTATTGGCCCTTGGCTAGTCAAATTAGCGCCGTACTCCCCTGGCTGGCTCTTTGGCCTTTTCATGTTTTGGGAGATGCCCTCATTTTTCGTAAGTTACGGAATCTACTGGGGGGTCGGTTTATTGCCGGCATTTCAGGTGGCGGGGCCTTGCCGGGTCATGTGGATGCGTTTTTTCGTGCCGTAGGGGTTCTTGTGTTAGAAGGTTATGGCTTGACCGAAACAGCCCCCGTTCTTTCGGTTCGACTTCGCCGACGTCCTGTTTCGGGGACTGTTGGCCCTCTTCTTCGCGATATTCGATTTGAAATCCGTGAAGAAGGCACGGGTAAAGTTCTCCCCCCTGGGCACAAGGGAGAGCTTTGGGTGAAGACACCGCAAGTCATGCTGGGATATTACAAACGTCCTGAACTTACAGCTCAAGTTCTGGTAAACGGTTGGCTCAATACAGGTGATTTGGCGGTAGCCACCGTTCGACACGAATTACGACTCGTGGGACGCTCAAAGGACACGATCGTTCTTTTAGGCGGCGAAAATGTTGAACCCGATCCTCTTGAACAGCGCCTCTTACAGTCCGATTTCATAGATCAAGTCATGGTCGTTGGTCAGGATCAAAAGTTTCTGGGAGCCTTGATCGTTCCCAACTTTGAACTCATGGAAGAACTCGCCCGAGCCAGACAAATCTCGTACATGGATCGCGAGGAATTGCTCGACAACCCGCAGATTCTGGAATATGTCCGCGAAATTATTCAGGTTTTAATCCATCCCCGTCATGGTTTCAAACCCTATGAGGGGATCTATCAATTCAAACTCTTACCACGTCCCTTTGAACCCATCCTCGAAGTAACGGCCTCCTTGAAACTCAAGCGCAACGTCATCGCAGACCGTCGTGCAGAAACGATCAAAGCGCTCTTTAATGGGCACAAAAACCTTGACTGACTTTGTTCTGCGGGTTAGGATTTTTTTATGGATAATAATAAGTCAACTGCCCCCAAAACCCCTGCCAAAAAAGCCCCAGCCAAAAAGAAAAGCGTATCAGCTTCAGCACCGGCTTTGGACGACTTTCTTCGCGAGGTTGAAAGCAAGGCGTACGAACTTTTTCTGGAGCGGAGCCGAACCGCAGCCCCCGGAGACAGTTTAACCGACTGGCTTACAGCCGAAGAACTCGTTAAAAAAGCTCACGGCCTGTAAGCCCAAAGTTTACTGAGAGCCGATGATCTTACACGACGAGGTCTTCTAGGACGGTCAAGGCATCTGGTGAAAGGATAGCCACCGAGTAGTAAATACTGACTAAATACGAGATCACGGCTTTATCATCAATATTCATAAACCGCACATTGGCCCCTGGCTCAAATTCATCGGGAATACCCGTTTGGTTGAGACTAAGCTTTCGAAGCTGATTGATTTTTTAGAGTTTTGAGCTATAATACTACGGGGAGATAGAGCACACATGGATTTGCCAACAGCCTCGCAAGAAGACGTGCTTGATCAACTTGACGATGAGAGAAGATTGGCCTTTTCAAGAGCTCTTTCGCGTTACTTGATTCCTGCAAGTCTAGCCAACTTTCTTCTGACGGTAATTCTTTGGTTTTTGCTACCTCGTTTCCCTCAGTTTCTCATATACGGTTTTGTCCTGTTACCTATAGCAGTTATAGCCCTATTGTTAGAATTTTTCGTTCGACACCAAAAGTTAAATCAGTGGACCATAGCTATTTCTTCGTATCTTGCCTTCATCAGTTCGACTTTATCGATGCTGATTCCTGAAGTTCAGATCGCCGCCATGTTAGCCATCCCTTTAATCTACACGGCCATGGGGAGTCTTTTAAAACGTCGAACAATTATTCACTTAATGGTCATCATACCGATTGGAACAGTCCTCACCGTACTCAGTCAATATCATGTCTTTAGTTTTGGTTTTCCTGAACTCCCCCATCTGGCCAGTCTGACTGTCACCATAGCCGTTGTGATCTTTGGCATAGTGATTGTAGGAATTTATTATTTGCATTTTTTAAGTGATCAAGATCAACAATACCGTTCACTGCAAAGAGCCCGGATGGAAAGTACGGCAGCCCAACGTGAGGCTGAAGAGGCTAGCCGGGCAAAAACAACTTTTCTAGCCACCATGAGTCACGAAATTCGAACACCGATGAACGGGGTCATTGGTATGACCACGCTCCTTTTAGATACCGAGTTAACAGCAACACAACGAGATTTTGCCCTAACTATTCGCAACAGCGGAGAAGCCTTACTTGCTGTAATTAATGACATTCTGGATTATTCAAAAATCGAATCTGGTAAAGTGGATTTGGAAATTCGCCCCTTTCCTCTTCGGGAAGCCTTAGAGGAAGCCTTAAGTTTACTAGCAGGAAAAGCGGCCGAAAAATTCCTTGAACTCACTTGCTTGATTGAGCCCGAAGTACCAGACGCCATTCTCAGCGATGAAGGCCGCTTGCGACAAATTTTGTTGAACTTAATTGGCAACAGTTTAAAATTTACAAACCATGGTTCAGTTCACCTCCACGTTACGCTTGCCGAACACTCCCAACCCGAAGACTATCTTTTAAGGTTCTCCGTCCAGGATACTGGGATTGGTATACCTCCCGAACGGATTCCCCTTCTCTTCCAATCTTTTCAACAAGCCGATAATTCCATCAGCCGCCGTTTTGGTGGGACGGGCTTAGGACTCGCCATAAGTCAAAAACTATGTGAACTCTTAGGCGGCAGCATTTCCGTTCACAGTACAGGGATTCCCGGGGAAGGCAGTGAGTTTGTTTTTACCATCAAGACACAACCTATAGACCTTCCTAAAAGAGATTTTCTAAAACATGCTCATATCGAGTTGAAGGGTAAAAGGGTTTTAGTTGTCGATGACCGAATACAAAATTTACAAGTATTGTCCCAACAGTTTTCCTCTTGGGGTATGGTACCGCAAACCTTTCAAAACCCCCAAGAAGCCTTGGAGTCCTTTTCTCGAGGCGAACACTATGATATTGGTTTTATCGACTTTCAGATGCCTGACATGAACGGCCTCGAGTTAAGTCAAGAAATTCGTAAACTCTATGACGAAAAAACCTTACCCTTAGTGATCTTAAGTTCCAGTAATCCTGAAGTCCTTCCTCAAGTTAGCCCGTCCCTCCCCATACTCCTAAAACCTATACGGTCTTCGCAGTTGTACAATGCCTTGGTCGACACCTTTGTTACGTCTCAACCAGAAACCGCAACTTTGCCCAGTACAGCTTTGTTCGATCACACCATGGCCCAACGCTTGCCTTTGAAAATATTGTTAGCAGAAGATAATCCGACGAATAAAAAGCTAGCCTTGCTCACTTTAGAAAGGTTAGGCTACTTGGCTGACTCTGCCGCAAACGGTAAAGAAGTCCTCGCCGCACTGGAACGACAAACTTATGATGTCATATTAATGGATATGCAAATGCCCGAGATGGATGGTCTAGAAGCCACAAGACAAATTTGTCAAAGATGGCCGGTCAACGAACGCCCCCGAATCGTGGCAATGACCGCAAATGCCTCAAAAGGTGACTATGAGGCCTGTATGGAAGCTGGGATGGATGATTTTATTGCCAAGCCCATTCGCTTGCAGGAGCTCATCGAGGCCTTGAATAAATGTGCTTCGACAACGATTGCCTCTACCCCCCCTGCCGTTCTCGAAGAACCTCCTACCCAAGAACTGTCTTTCTTTGACCCTGAGGGTTTAAAAAACATTCAAGAGCTTGTCGGAAATAATCCAGAAAATTTCCAAATTCTTGTCGACAGTTTTCTTTCGGAAACTCCTTCGTTGCTAAGGGAGCTTCACACAGCTCATACCACCATGGATGCAGCAAAGCTACAACGAGCGGCACACACGCTCAAATCCACGGCACGAGATTTTGGGGCTAGTCACTTGTCTGATTTAGGTAAAGCTCTTGAACAAAAAGCCAAAGATAGCAACTTTTCAGAAATTCCTTTTTTAATCTCTCAAGTTGACAATAGTTTTGACAAGGCCAAAGAATTGCTTCTAAAATACATACAAGGAGCGAAGAATGGCTCATGAGCTGGGGAATTTACTTATTGTGGATGACTTTCTCCCCAATCGATTAAAGATGTCTCTAAGTCTGCAACAGCAGGGGCACACTGTAGAGTTGGCAGAAAGTGGTGTGAAAGCCCTAGAGTTGCTTTCTTCAAAATCCTTTGACTTGGTACTTCTCGATATCGTCATGCCAGAAATGGACGGTTACGAAGTTCTCCGCCGCATGAAAGCCGATACCAATTTGCGCAATATACCCGTAATTTTAGTGTCGGCACACGATGAATTAGAAAAAATAGTCCAAGGTATTGAACTGGGGGCTGAGGATTATTTGCCCAAATCGTTTAATCCCGTTTTGCTCAAAGCCCGTATTGGGGCTTGTCTAGAAAAAAAAGCCTTAAGGGATCAAGAGCAAAATTACTTGAGTCAAATTCAACATGAACGGGAAAAATCTGAGAAGTTGTTGCGAAATATCTTACCAGACTCGATCGCCGACCGCTTAAAACAAACCGAAGACATCATTGCGGATAATGTGGAAGATGTCAGTGTCATGTTCATCGACATCGTGGAATCTGTTCCCTTATCGGCAAATTGGCCAGCCGTGGAGTTGGTTCAAATGCTGAATCATATCTTTTCAAGCTTTGATGAATTGGTTGACCACTATCATCTTGAAAAAATTAAAACCAGCGGTGATTCGTACATGGTTGTTGGCGGTTTACCCT
>DAIDJJ010000016.1:0-26192 GCA_027451385.1 Spirochaetales bacterium
CCCTGACAAGCCAACAGCTCCAGAGCCTGGGTTTGCCCCTGAGTAAAGGTTCCCTCTGGGGAGAGCGCTGCTACTGGCGAGTTGACCGGGAACCCTAGGGTTTTTAAGGCGGCTAAAGCTTCGAGGTGACCAGCAGGGAGGGAGTGACCCGGCCAAACCGAAAAAAAAGCCTCATAACAAAAGATATGGAGGGGAACTTCTGCCGTTTCACGGCTTTTCACCCGACGCAAGGTCCCGGCCGCCAAGTTGCGGGCATTCGCGTAAGGTTCCTCAAGACGAGCATTGATCGCCTCAAATTGAGACTTAGGAAGATACACTTCGCCTCGCACGGCTAACTTGAGGCCGGGTTGTAGTTTTAGAGGCACCGTGGGAATCGTTTTGATGTTGGCGGTGACATCATTGCCGACCCAGCCGTTGCCCCGCGTTAAGGCCCGATCTAATACCCCGTCTTCATAGTAAAGAACCACAGAAAGGCCATCCAGTTTATGTTCTAATGTTACCGTCAAAGGTTGTGAACTCAGCCCCTGATTCTTCTTGAACCAAGCCTCCAGTTCGGGCACGGCGTAGGCCTTATCGAGGCTCAAAACCGGCACTTCATGATCGCGTTCAGGAAAGTCGTGGGATAAATCGCTCCCCACTCGTTGAGTAGGACTCCAAGAACGCCGAGCTTCCGGATGCTCGGCTTCCAACCGAGTTAATTCATCAAAATTCCTATCGTACTCTGAATCTGAAACGGCAGGACGACCTTCGGCATACAGTCTCTGCCACTCTAAAAGGCGCTCCGCGAGGTCATCCATGTGTTGTTGGAAATTTGATGCTGACATTCTTCCCCCCACGACTTACTTTATCCCTACAAAATATCCATATTATAACTGAACCTTGGCAAGGTGTAAGGCCTTGCTGACGAATTGAAGCGAAATGCGAAGGAGATACTATGGAACATCATGGACACGGAGGCAAAGGCATGGCCTTTCGCGACCAAATTTCTGGCCCAGTTGTTGAAGCTGTCAATGTGCAACCCCAACAGACCATCTATGATATCGGCTCGGGAGACGGCCATTACTCGGCACGGTTTGCAGAAAAGGCTGACGTGGTCATGGCCTTTGACGCCCGCCCCGAAGTCTTTCAAGGGGAAAATTATCAAAAACCCAATATCAAGTCCGTGGCTGGCAATATCTGCCCTTGGGCTGAAGAACATGGCTTTGGACAAGCTCACCAAGTCTTCTTCTCGAATTCTTTTCATGATATGCCCTGTCAGGAGAAGCTTTTAATGTGGCTTGGTTCAACCTTAAAACCTTCTAGCCGATTAAACTTTGTGGAATTTAAGCTGGAGACTCCGTTTGGACCGCCCACCAACATCCGCTATAGTCCCGAGCGCTTGAAAAACCTCGTCGAGGCGCAGGGTTTTCGACTGGTCAAGGAATTGAGCTTCGAGTACCATTACTTTCATACTTACGAAAAGATTTAGGAGCCAGGGTGAGAATCACCGGAGGAAAGTACCGAAGCCGCATTGTTCTTTGCCCCAAGGGAGAAATTCGTCCCGCTATGGATCGGATGAGGACCAGTCTCTTTTCCATCCTGGGCCCCTTAGAAGGCCTTTCTGTCTTAGACCTTTTCAGTGGCTCGGGGTTAGTCGGTATCGAGACCGCCAGTCGAGGTGCCGCCGAAGTGGATTTGGTCGAAAAAGACTGGGGGAAGAAGCCCACTATTTTAAAAAACTTAGCTTGGGTTGAAGAACCGGTACGCCTCCACCTCACCGAGGTAAAAAGCTTTCTCAAACGCGCTGATCGGCAATGGGACTTGATCTATGCTGACCCGCCGTTTCCGCTTGCCGGCAAACTCGAAATCTTGGAGCTGGTATCTCAGAAGAACTTATTGTCGCCACAAGGCACTTTAGTCCTGCACTACCCCGGCGAAGAATCCTACCCAGAGCACGTGGGCCAGCTTCGGCAGTTTGACCATCGAAACTACGGCCGAAGCCATCTTGTCTTTTATACAATCGACCCACTTCCCCTTACGGTTGACCCACTTCCCCTTACATCAGACTCGCCGCCCCCTTCCCATCCTTAACGCCTTGAATTATTCTGAAAGAATGCCGCAACTTACTGTGACTTTAGACCACACTCAGAAGAGTGTCCCTTCAGGGATTATGATCGGCGAACTCTTGCCAAGTCAGCCCAACGCCCCCGCCATCCTGGGAGCCCTCGTCAACCAACGCTTAAGAAGCTTACGCTCTTCACTCACCATTTCGGCAAACTTGGAGCCTGTGTTGGCGGATTCTTCGATGGGGCATAAAATCTACCGAAAAACTCTGTGCTTTTTATTAGAATTAGCTCGTCAAAGTTTACCAGAACAAAAGTTGCGGATTGGGCCGTCTTTGGGCAATGCCTACCTTTTTTTTGACGAATCTGGGACACTAACTCCAGAGCACTTGTCTCAGTTAAAGTCTGCCATGAGGGAGCTGGTTCAACGCGACCTTCCTATTGAACCTCATCGGTTGCCTTATGCCGAGGCTTGTCACCTCTTTTCTCCCACCAGCGAAGCTGGCAAACTCATCATTCAAAAAAATCAGCCCGAGGTACCCTGTGTCGAATGCGATGGTTTTTGGGCACTCGAACACTTTCCCTTGGCGCCGTCGACAGGTTGCGTGTCGGTTTTTGACCTGCAAGTTCATCAAGACGGCTTACTCTTAGTTTTTCCCGAGAAACGCTGGCCCCTAACTTTGGCAACGGTACCCCAAAAACAGCTTTTGGTACAAACCGCCCGGGAATACAAGACGCTCATTGATATCTTAGGGATTCCTTCTGTACCTCAATTGAATGAGATTGTGGCCAAACCCAAAGAGGCCTCACACTTTGTCCAGGTGGCAGAAACCCTTCAAGAAAAGAAACTCAGCCGTTTAGCGGACCAGCTGGCAACCCTGAGTTCCAACCTCAAGCTGATTTTGGTGGCAGGCCCATCTTCTTCGGGCAAGACGACTTTTACCAAAAAACTTGCCGTACATTTGCAAGCCGTTGGCTTTAAGCCTCGACTTTTGGGTTTGGATGATTATTTTGTCGATCGTGAGCATACCCCCAAGGATGCCGAAGGGAACTATGACTTTGAAGCCTTAGAAGCCCTCGACATTGCCTTACTCAATGAACATCTGGTGGCTCTCTTGGAGGGGGAAAGTGTCGAAACTCCTATTTTTGACTTCAAAACCGGTTCAAGAAAACCTCAAGGACGTCCTTTATCTCTTGGTCCCCGCGACATTCTCATTATGGAAGGAATTCACGGACTCAATGATGGTTTGACCCCCCTGGTTCCTCGTGAGAAAAAGTTTAAAATCTACGTTTCGCCGTTAACAGCCTTAGTCATCGACCCTCATAATCGCATATCTACTACGGACAACCGCTTGATACGTCGTATGGTGCGCGATTTTCAATTTCGGGGCTATTCAGCCCTTCATACCTTACGTCAGTGGCCCTCGGTGCGACGGGGAGAAGATAAAAATATTTTTCCTTTTCAAGAGTCGGCGGATGCGTCGTTTAACAGCTCTTTAGATTATGAGTTGGCCGTCCTCAAAGAAGTAGCGGTTCCCCTCTTAAAAACGGTCCCGCCCACCGAACCTGAATATACAGAAGCTTATTATTTGTTATCACTTTTAGACAATTTTATTCCCATGACAGATCTTCCCGTCCCTAGTTTCTCGATTTTACGCGAATTTGTGGGGCGGAGTGGGTTCAAGTATTAATTCAAGTATTAACCTGACTGAAAGAGCATCCGATAGAAGGATATATGAAAGCGGGCAAAGGCATGGACATCTCGACGATTGTCGGGCTCATTTTAGGTATGGGCGGCATCGTAACCGGCTATATCATTGAAGGCGGTAATCCGGCCTCGTTGTTGGGGCTATCAGCCTTTATCATCATCTTTGCCGGTGTTTCTGGTGCTCTCATTGTTTCGTTCGGTATCAAAGACTTTCTACGTATTGGGGCCATCCTGAGTGAATCTTTTTCCCCGGCCAACGAAGCCAATGCTGAGTTAGCTGGACAAATCGTTGATCTTTCGGATAAGGCTCGAAAAGAAGGTCTTTTGTCTTTGGACGACATGGTGGATGACATTGAAGATCCTCTGTTCCGAAAAGGTATCCGTATGGTTGTCGACGGCGTCGATCCCGAAGAAATTGAAAAAATTCTTGATACGGATATGACCATCTACGAAGCCAAAAAAAAAGAAGAAGCCGAAATCTACGCTCAAGCCGGTGGTTTTGCCCCTACGATGGGAATTATTGGTACGGTTACCGGTCTCGTCTTAGTTTTGGGAAACTTGGCTGGTGACGTCGAACACCTGGGTCACGCCATTGCTGCGGCCTTTATTGCTACCCTTTACGGAATTAGCTTGGCAAATATTTTCGCCTTGCCGGTAGCAAATAAACTCAAAGGCAAAATTAAAAAAGAAAAACATCGGATGGAAATGATCCTGGCGGGAGTTTTTGCGATTCACAAAGGTGAAAGCCCCATGCTGGTCAAAGAAAAAATGATGTCGTATTTGGAAGAAGCCGAGCAAAAGCTTTTGGATAAAGGCGGGGGTGAGGATTAACCGTGGCTGGTAAAAAGTTTTCAACCAAAAGAGTTCGCCGAGCCGGTGAAGAGGGTCATGACAATTCAGAACGCTGGCTCTTAACCTATGCCGACATGATCACCCTGCTCATGCTCTTTTTTATCGTCTTGTACGCTTTAGCCCCACATAAGCCCCTCATCAATGAAGACTTTGCCCAAACTTTTCAAACCATTTTTCAAGGTGCTAACCTTGGGTACATCATTCAAGAGAAAAATGCGAAAGGCACAAAGGGGATGATGTTGGAAGGAAAGCAACAAATCGACCCATCTAAGGTACTTCGAGAAAAGCGAAACAGTCTAATGACCCAACTGGAATATCGTCTCAAGAATATCATGCCGCAGAACCAATACAAAATCAGCGAAATTCAAGATGGCATACGAATCACCCTCTTTTCAGATACTTTTTTTCCTCCGGGAAGCCCAGAAATCAGCCCTCCGTCGGTTCCATTCTTAGGTAAAGTTGCCGAGGCTTTAACCGCGCTCCCCAATGCCATACGGATTGAAGGACACACCGACGGGACCGCAGTCGAAGGTGATCGGTTTGCCAAAGAGTGGCAGTTGTCCACCGAACGAGCCCTTTCGGTTTTAAACCTCTTTTTTAGTTATGGCTTTCCTGAAGATAAAGCGTCTGTGGCTGGCTACGGCTCAACAAAGCCCATAGCTACCGACGCAACCCCCGAAGGACAAGCTTTTAACCGCAGAGTGGATTTGGTTGTCCTTTGGGATAAATCCCAGATGTAACAACTACCCTAAATAAGGGAGAATTTGTTCGGCGTGCTTTTCGGTATCCACCTTTTCGATCATTTTCGTAATCACCCCTTGCTCGTTGAGAACAAAGGTTGATCTTAAAACACCAACAGATTTTTTACCATATAAAGTTTTTTCACCCCAAGCCCCCCAGGCTTCCATGACGGTATGCTCGGGATCGCTGAGCAGAGTGAAAGGCAAACTGTATTTTTCGCTAAACTTCTGGTGTGAAGCTGAGTTATCTGGACTGATCCCGAGTATGACCGTGTTTTTGTCGGTCAGTTGAGTAAAGTTGTCTCTTAGGGAACAGGCTTCTTTGGTACAACCTGGGGTATCATCCTTGGGATAAAAGTACACGACAACTTTTTTTCCTCGAAAGGAGGAAAGACTAAGAGGATTTCCTTGCGCATCCGGCAAGGTGAAATCTGGGGCAAGTGTATTTTCTACCAGCATGATTACCTCGTGTTAAACAAATGGTTTTCTTAGAAAATCAGCATTTTATCTTCTTTGGGCAAATTTCTTTGGCAATTCTCACGATAGTTTTGTACACTTATCTTATGAAAGTATCCGACAAGAGGACTGTCCTCGTCATTGATGACGATGAAACCGTGTTGGCTGTTTTGACAGGCTTTCTCAAGTTGCTGGGTTATGAGGTTTTAACCGCACAGAATGGGGATTTGGGGTGGGATTCATTTCAGAACCATCAACCAGATGCCATTCTCAGTGATTTGCTGATGCCGGGAAACTTAGATGGTTTAGCTCTTTTAGCCAAAGTCAGAACCGTCAATCCTCTTTTACCCTTTATTATTATCTCAGGAAAATCAGATGTGGATGAAGCCATGACGGCAATGCGAAAAGGGGCCTGGGACTTTATTGTCAAACCAGTCAGCTTTGAGCAACTTTCCACTGTTCTTCACCGTGTATGGGAGCGGGCCTCCCTCTTAGTGATGCGACGGGATTATCAGGCGCAATTAGAAGCAGAAATCGCCTCTCGCACAGCAGAACTGCATCATCGCGTGAAAAATAATTTACAAATCATTTTGATTCTTCTCGATCTGCAACGTGAAAACACTCACAACGTTGAAGCTAGAGAACTCTTGTGGGAAAGTCAGAATCGTATTCATGCGATGGCCGAGATCCAAGAACAAGCTTTTCAAGAAGAACATAATGGCAACGTTGATCTACGGCCCTTTTTAACAGGTTTAGTACTTCATCTGGTCAATTCATTAGGCTGGTCGCAGGTGATGACGTTCGAATGGGATATTCCCCCTCTAGAGATTGAAGCAGGTTCAGCCTTTTCAATTGGACTAATTTTGAATGAAATCATCGCAGCCGTACTAGAAACTGAGTTACCCCAGCCACTCCAAGCGACGTTAAAAGTCTCCTTGATAGCTGGAGCTCAACATAGTTTTGAACTGACTGTCGAGGATAGTTGGGGGGCAATCCAAACCTGGCAACCAGAACGAGGTTCCTTGTCGATGAGTGTGACCATGCTCAAAGTCTTAACAGAATTGGTGGAAGGAAAATTACAGTACGATCGAAAAAACCCTCACCGTTTAACCGTCTCAATCTTTCAAAACACCCACACTTCGCTATTATAAACTCTGGTTTTCCTGGGATTTCCCCCTTAAAATACAGTTATGGATTCTCGACCCGAGCCCCCGGAAGCCCGTCAATACCCAAGATACCGCGTTCTTGCGATGATTCGCTTGGACTTCGGTCACGAAGAGCCTCTTACAGCCGAAACAATTAACTATAGTGTCTCAGGCATTCTTTGCCGCCTTGAGGTTCCCTTACCGACAGGTTCTCGTGTCTCCATACTTTTGGAATTCGAAGGAGTACCTTTGGCCGTTGATGCTCTGTGTGTACGCCAAGTTGAAACTCAAGAAGGCTTTGAGGTAGGTTTGCAAATTCTCGATTTGGCCGGAGAAGCTCACCAAAAGCTTTTAGAATACTTTGAACACACGTCCTCTCTTGCATGATTGACGCTTTGGCCAAAAAACGTAAAGATACGGGTATGGACAGTTTGAAATTACCTGAAGGTGTATTTAGTTCTCAGTTTAGCCTCCGCTATTCTGATGTCCAGGCCAAAGGGCAACTGTCCCTGATTGCTTTTTTAGACTATCTGCAACAGACAGCAGGGGATCACACAGAAAGTTTAGGATTTGGCTACCGGGAGCAACTTTCACAGGGAACCTTTTGGGTTTTGTCGCGATTATCCGCTGAAGTCTCCACATGGCCACAATGGCCTCGAACCGTTCAGGTGAATACTTGGGCACGTGGCCACAAAGGACTACTTGCCTTACGAGATTTTTCGCTCACACAAAATGATGAGGTTTTTGCTCGTGCGAGTTCGGCTTGGGTGATTCTCAAAAACAAACGTCCGCAACGTCCAGAAAACTGGACGAATATTTATCAACTCGTCACACCCGAGCCCCCCTTTGAAGAAAGCCCCCCAGTTTTGCCGCTCCCCGTTCATCGTCCAGAGGATTGGGCCCAGAACCTTTGCTATCGTACACGCTCGATAGAATCTGGTTGGAACGATATCGACATGAATGGGCATGTGAACAATCGGATTTCGGTTAGCTGGTGTTTAGCGGCCCATCGCCATGATTTTTTAAGCACACATCAAATACAACGACTTGATGTGAATTTTCTAGGCGAAATTCTTGTCGATCAAACTTACAATCTCTGCTGGGAAGCCCCCTTCCCGTCTGAGGCCTTAGTTTGGAATTATGCCCTTTTCCCCGCTGGTCAGACGGAACCTGTCTTACGCGTTCGAATCACTTGGCGAGAAAGCCGCTCATAGGCTACCTGTTCGACATCACGCGGATAAGTCCGGTACAACACAAACCAAAGAAGGGCGTTCACCCCATATGGCACAGTGGTGAGCCAAAAGACTACGGGCAGTAAACCTAAATGTTGTGCAAAATAACCCACTACTAACGATAAAAGAGCCGAAACACCACCCTGGACCGTGGCAAAGAGAAAGCCAAAGGCACTGGTTCGCAGTTCAGGCAACGTCAAGGCGGTGACCATGGGATAAAAAGCCCCCGTGACCCCTATCGAACTAATCAACCCGTAGAAAAAGAAAAGGGGATAATAAACTTCTTGGGGCCAAGGTACCTGTAAACACAGATAGCTCATCACGGCATAAACGGCTAAGTAGGCCTGCATTAATATAATGCGGCCGTACTTTGGGGATTTCTTTTCAGCCCAATCGCCGATCACCCCCCCTAGGACAGAACTAAGAACATAGCCGACAGCAAAAAAGGCCAAAACAAAATTGCTTTTTTCGGTTGAAAAATGTCTGACTTCGTGCAGAAACGTGACCGCAAAGGACATCATGACTAAACTCGTGATCAGAACAAGACTTAAAGCCATCCACCGCAGGGAGGGAGAAGCGGCTAAGTCTTTTAATTCTCGCCAAGAAAACTTATGCTCATCAGGCCCAGTATCATCACTTGCGCCTCTCCCTGGGTCACGGAGCAGGATGAGAATTAAAAGGCCACTCAAAACACTCAAACTACCCAGTAGGACCATGGCTGCACGCCAGCCTTCACTGGATTGTGAAAATAGTCCCACGATAGGAATGAAGATCACCATCCCCATACCGCTGATGGCCCGCCAGATTCCAAAAGCCTTTCCGCGTTCCTGGGGGGGGAACAAATCGGACAAGACGGAGGTGCTCAGGGGCTCGCAGGCAACCGTTCCTAAAGAAGCCAAGGTATATAAGACCAGTAACTCAGTTTGTGTCTGAGATAACCCGGCAAGAATGGTCCAAATTCCCCAAACGCCAGTCACGAAAACTAATAAGGTTTTTCGTGAAAAGCGGTCTCCGGCCATGGACCACAAGGGCCCAAAAATCATCCGAGAAAACCTACTTATACTGGTAAGTACCCCTAAGAAGCTTAAACTGAGGTTCAAAGATTCTTGGATAAGTGGGAACAGATTATTGATCAACCCGCCATCAGCATTATCAACGGTGTTTCCGAAAGCCAGCGATACCAGACCAGCCCAACGTCCTTTCTTTTTGGCTTCCAAAACTCCCCCACTTCCAGATCTAGATTTCAAACTCGATGAATTATTTGTAATCCGGTATTGACTCTAAGGTCAACCAGGAAGATAGTATACCCCAAGGGGGTATGCATTGGAAATACAAACTTTGGCGATTCAGGGTATGACCTGTGCGTCTTGTGTCCGAGCTGTTGAAAAAGCCGTCTCGAAAGTCCCCGGTGTCAGCGAAGTCGCTGTGAACTTAGCCACAGAAAAAGCGCGAATCGTCTTTCAGGATTCTGCCGATTTTACCACAGTTCGCCAGGCTATCGAGGACGCCGGTTACAAAGTAGCTATGCCCGAAGAAGCCAAAGCTCCTTCTTCGCCTCCCTATTTTTCCCGTTTTATTCTTGCTCTGACGAGTGCCCTTCCCCTCAGTGTCCTTGCTATGGGTTCGGCCTTCGGACTGCCTCTGCCCAATTTTCTTCAAGAGTCCCCTTCCCTTATGGCTGGTCTACAGCTTCTGCTCTGCCTTCCTGCTCTTTTTGCAGGCCGACAATTTTACAGTGTAGGGTTTCGCTCTTTGCTTCATCTCACACCGAATATGGATTCCCTGGTTGCGGTGGGCACTGCGGCAGCTTTTCTTTCCAGCATGGTCGTGGTTATCCAGACCTGGTTAACCCCAACAATGCCCATGAATTCGCTGATGTCTCATCTTTACTTTGATACAGGGGCCACCATAATTGCGCTCATTTTATTGGGCAAAACCTTAGAATCAACTGCCAAAGGCCGAAGTTCTGCGGCAATTCGTCAGTTATTGAGCCTAGCCCCTCCTACAGCTTGGCTGGTAGAAGTGGAAGGTCCACGCAGAGTCTCTGTCGAAGAGTTGAAAGTGGGGGACCAAGTCCTCGTTAAACCTGGTGAAAAAATACCCTTAGATGGACTAGTCCTCGAAGGGACTTCCTCTGTAGATGAATCGCTATTAACCGGTGAAAGTCTTCCTGTCGAGAAAAATCCTGGGGCATTGGTTTATGCTGGATCTCTGAATCAGCAAGGTGCTTTTCACTTTCGTGTTGAAAAACTTCCCCAAGAAACGGCGCTGGCAGGAATTATTCGTTTAGTGGAAGAAGCTCAGGGGGCCAAAGCTCCTATTGCTCGTCTCGCCGATACGGTATCAGGTTACTTTGTTCCCATAGTTTTTGTGATTGCTCTTTTTACCCTCCTACTCTGGTTCCTTACAGGACATAGTTTTGGATTGGCCTTGACGAATTTTGTGGCAGTCCTCGTGATTGCCTGCCCCTGTGCTTTAGGTTTAGCGACCCCAACAGCTATTATGGTAGCCTCAGGCAAAGGTGCTGAACTGGGAATTTTTTTTAAGAACGGCGAAGCCCTCGAGAACCTCAATCGAATAAAAACTATCCTCTGGGACAAAACCGGAACTTTAACCAAGGGAAAACCTGAAGTTACCCAAACTTGGTTAGCACCAGGTTATGATTTAACCACATTTCTCTTGGATGCTGCCAGTGTCGAACAGTCCTCTGAACATCCTTTAGCGTCTGCCATTCTCCAGTACACGGAACAACGGGGGATAAAACCAGAGGCTGTAGTTCAGTTTAGCTCTACCCCGGGACGCGGAGTCCAGGCCCTTCGCGGTCCAGCCAGAATACTCGTAGGAAACAGAGAATATATCCGATCGCTAGGGGTTGACCTCTCAAACGAACCAACAGCTCAAGGGACGACGCTCTATGTCGCCCGCGATAACCACCTGGAAGGAGTTTTCTTCCTTGAAGACACTTTGAGAGAGACGTCTCGGGAAGCCCTCGATGCTTTAAAAAATCAAGGATTCAAGCTAGGCATCGTGACAGGTGACTCCCAAGCCACAGCTGAGCACATCGCACAACAGCTAGGTATAACTGATATCGAAGCCGAAGTGTTGCCAGGTGAGAAAGCGCAAGTTGTGAAAAAGCTACAACAAAAAGGAGCCACCGCGTTTATTGGAGATGGTATCAACGATGCGCCCGCCCTGGCTCAGGCCGATGTGGGCCTGGCGATTGGTGCCGGCGCAGATGTCGCGCTTGAATCCGCAGGTATCGTTCTCGTGAAAGCAGATCCGAGAGGGGTTGTCGAGGCCATAGCCTTGAGTCAAAAAACTCTCCAGATTATTCGGCAAAATCTTTTTTGGGCTTTTGGGTACAATGTCGTAGGAATTCCACTCGCAGCAGGACTCTTAACCCTTTGGGGAGGTCCTACTCTCAACCCCATGATTGCCGCTTTAGCCATGTCACTGAGTTCCGTCTCGGTGGTGACTAACGCTCTCAGATTAAAATTCTTTCGGTCACGATTTCATAAGGAGGCTACGATGAAAAAAATTATTACGATTGAGGGCATGACCTGTGGGCACTGTGTTGCTCGGGTAACCAAAGTGCTTTCGGGCATAAAAGGGCTTTCAGGGGTACAAGTCGATCTTTCTGGCCGTGCTCAAGCCGAGACAGAAGCTCAAGCTGACCAAAAAAAGCTTGACGCCCTCTTGAAAAGTGCGGTGGAAGATGCCGGCTACGCGGTGACACAAGTCCAAACCTTGGCCAACTGATGGATACCCCCCACTGCTCTTCTTGCGAGATAACCATTCGTCCCACGCCTTTGAAAGAAGATATGTTACTTCGGTTAAAGAGAATTGAAGGACAAATACGCGGGGTTGCGCAAATGATTGAACGAGACTCCTACTGTGATCATGTTTTGCATCAATTGGCAGCAGCTCGTTCAGCTTTGGAATCTGTAGGGAAACTCGTTTTGGAGTATCACCTCAAAAGTTGCGTTGTGGATCGAATTCGTAAAGATGACCCAGCTATTGTGGAAGAATTGTTGGGAACCATAAAAACCTTGTTAAGGTAAACTTTTTACAAAGTAAGTAGCTTATAAAGATAAAAGGCCCGCGTACGGGCCTTTTACTCAGGGCGCGCCAAAAATCTAGGCGCGTCGCATTAGTCGCGTGCGATCAATAAAGTCTTGGTATCCAGAACCAGGGGCAATTTCTTGGGTTTGTTACCATGATCTTTCACCAGTTCAAGATGAACTTTTCCATCGGCTAAGGCGCGAAGGTTGATCATGACCGCAAAAGCATCTTGGAAAGGTTGCAGCAAGGTGGGAACATCCGCCCCAGCTTGTGAACCTTCATCGGGAAGCGAGAGGCTGAACCAAAGTTCAAGCTGCTGGTCTTTAGCAAAGGTTGCAAAAGCTTCCAAGTCACTGACCTTCGCATGAGCAAAGTCATACTCATCAACAATCACGGTTTCGGCAGCAAAAGCTTTGTCGGTAAGCCTAGCTTTGACGCTGTCAAAAATGTGAGCGAGTGTGCAAGACTTGGGATCAAAGTTCATAATCATCCGATGGCGAATGATTTCATCATGAACTTGCATGGCCCCTTCTAAGCTCTTCACCTTAGAAATTTCGGTAAAGATTTCTTCGTAATATTCCAGGATATGATCTGTTCGTGTAGAAAACGTGACGTGAATGACACCTTTTCCCTGAAGCAATTTATCGGTGGCTAAATGGACCAAGGCCGAGGTTTTCCCTACTCCATGGCGAGCAGTTATCACCCCTAAGTTGCCTTTACCTACACCGCCATGGGTCGAGCCGTCAAGAATTCGCAGAGGACTCTGCTTGACCAGTTCTGTTTTTACCATCTGTGTCTCCTTCTTACTTCTGCAGAGCCTTGCGCTTTTCTTCGTATTCTTTTCGCAGTTGTTCCGCTACACTGTTGGGAACGCGGGCATACTTGAGGAATTCCATGGTGAATTCAGATTTACCTTGGGACATCGACCGAAGAACTGTAGAATAGCCAAACATTTCAGAAAGAGGCACTTCGGCTTCGATGCGGCAAAACTGGCCATCTTCGGTAGAAGAAAGAATGACACCACGACGTTGGTTGATAGACCCGAACATATTCCCCTGGAATTCTGTGGGGCCTTCCAAAACGACCTTCATGATTGGTTCGAGAATAACCGGTTTTGCCTTCATGTACACTTCACGGAAGGCACCAATAGCTGCCGCCTGGAACGCCATATCAGAAGAGTCGACGGGGTGAGACTGTCCGTCGTTGATTGTGACGCGAACACCCACGATGGGGAAGCCAATCAAGGTTCCTTTTTTTACAGCCTCTTGGAAGCCTTTATCACAAGAGGGAATATATTCGTTAGGAATTACACCGCCCTTAATCATGTCGACAAACTCATAATCCTTTTCTTCAAAGGGTTCAATGAAGCCTGCCACACGACCGTACTGACCGGAACCACCCGTCTGCTTTTTATGCGTATAGTTGAACTCAGCTTTTTCTGAAATGGCCTCGCGGTAGGCAACTTGGGGCATACCAGTTTTCACTTCAGCTTTATATTCCCGCTTCATTCGTTCGATATAAACTTCCAAGTGAAGTTCGCCCATACCTTGAATAATCGTCTGATTGGATTCCGGGTCAACGAATGTCCTAAAGGTCGGGTCTTCTTTCGTAAAGCGGTTTAAGGCTTTGGCCATATTGTCCCCAGACTTTTTGTCAATGGGTTCAATTGCCAACGAAATAACTGGTGCGGGAACAAACATTGAGGTCATGGTCAACGACAACGAATCATCCACGAACGTATCACCTGAGGCACAATCGATACCGAAAAGCGCACAAATATCACCGGATCCCGCTTCATCGATATCTTCCATGTGGTTAGAGTGCATTTTAACCAAGCGGCCGATTTTAAACCGTCTTTGGCTTCGCATATTCCGAAGTTCCATGCCTTTCTTAATCATGCCCTGATAAATCCGGACATAAGTCAACTGTCCGTACTGTCCATCATCAAGCTTAAAGGCAAGAGCCACGGTTGGCTCCTTATCTTCAACTTTCAACAGAACTTTTTCTTCATTCTTGCGGGTATCCAAACCGTAGTTTGGTTTTTCGCTGGGGGACGGCAAATAATCCGAAACACCGTCCAACAAAACCTGAACACCCTTATTTTTGTATGCCGAACCGACAAATACTGGGGTCAAATCCCGAGATATTGTGGCTTTCCGAATGGTAGCCTTGACCAACTCCAAAGGAGGTTCTTTCCCTTCGAGGTGCATTTCCATAAGGGTGTCATCAAACATCGACAATTCTTCTAAGAGAATTTCGCGATATTTTTTTGCTTCTTCGATTTTATCGGCGGGAATGGGACGGTGTTGAACATCTAAGCCGTCTTCCCCTTCAAAAAAAACTGCGTCCATATTTACAAGGTCCACAAGACCTTCGAACTTGTCTTCAAGACCAATGGGAAGAGTCACAAAAACAGCATTATGACCAAGCTTCTCTTTGAGTTGTTCTTTAACACGGTACGGGTTAGCACCGGTACGGTCAGCTTTGTTAATAAAAGCGAGCCGAGGAACATCATACCGCTTCATCTGGCGGTCAACCGTAATAGACTGAGATTGGACACCAGCTACTGAACAAAGAACTAGAATTGCCCCGTCAAGAACACGCAGAGAGCGTTCCACTTCGATGGTAAAGTCGACGTGGCCTGGGGTATCGATAATATTAATATACTTATCTGACCACTGAACACTGGTGGCTGCGGATTGAATGGTAATACCACGTTCACGTTCCAGTTCCATCGAGTCCATCGTGGCCCCGACTCCGTCTTTTCCTTTTACTTCGTGGATGGCGTGAATCCGTCCACAGTAAAACAAAATTCGTTCGGTCAGGGTTGTTTTGCCCGAGTCAATGTGGGCGCTGATACCGATGTTGCGCATCTTATCAATGGCAATCTTCATGAAAAAACCTCTCTGTCGGATCCTTGAGAATCGTTATCAAAAATGTTTGCCCATTATAAGGATTACCCCCTTCTTGGACAAGGGAGCCCTACCGACAGACAAGGGAAATCCTAAAAAAAACGATGAGAAAACGGTTAAGGTTGAGCTACCGGAATCAATTTTAACCGATCCCAAGGTTTGGGGGCTCTAAAAAAGTCTTTTTGGACGGTAATTTCTGCGGTTACGGGAGCTGTTGTAGTCAACAATTTTAGTTCACCCAACTCTTTGTCATCCTTGGGATCTCTAAAGGAAAAGACTTCACCAGCTTTTAACTTCAAAGACGGTAATAGCCAAATCGTAACCTGCTTATCCCCAAGTATACTGACGATCATACCGTCGTAGACCTTATTATTCACATTCACAAGGGCTGCCCAGCCTGCATTATACTCCGCGATAACTTTCTCCTGGTTAGTCAGCTGGCCTTGTAACTGAGCCACTTGAGCTTTTTGAGCCGCAATTTCTGCGTCTTTAGCCGCAAGAACCTGCGCCGTAGAGGCAAGTAGGCGTTCATAGCCCTGAAAAGTTTCCGCTTGGAGGACATCTAAAGATCGTAAAATTCCAGGAACACTATTTTCAAAAGGAATATTTTTGAGAATTGCCATCAAACGATGCAATTGGGCAACTTCATTACCTTGCGCTACCCTTTGAGTAGGTAGTATGGCTCCGTCTTGTGCCAAAGGTGCCGGCAAAGGGGGAATCTCAAAACTCTGTGTCAAATTTTCATAAGCCTTCGTGATGAGCTGAACATCCTCGGGTAAAGCTTTGGGGTTATATTTTAAAATCAGCTTGGCGATTTCTTCGGCGTGACGTCGGCGAAGAGCAGAAAGGTACTCCGCATGGGCTCTTCGAATTCGTTCGAGATTGAGTTCGTTGGCCTGTGACATCGTTAGAATCCGGTCTTGATAATAGCTTTTGAGTTTGGACATTTCTATGTCAAACAACTTTTGCTGAGAACTAAGTCGTTCTTCGTTTTCTTTATTCATCTTGCCGATACGATTGTCATAGCTATCTATTTTTTTCTGTAAGTCTTTAGCCTGCTCTTCCAACGGTTTTAACTGAACATCAGCTGAGGCAGTCGCATGAGCTAACAGTTCAGCCATTCGTTCTTTAACTTGTTCTTGTTTCTTCTGAAGAGCATCTGGAGGCAAACTAGAAACACTAAGCATATCTAATTGAGTACTAGCATCTTGTCGGATGTGTTCCTCGTCATCAGACAGCTTCTGTTTAATGATGGCAATTTGGTTCTTAGTATCTGAGAGATCATTTTGATTTTTTTTCACGCTATCAAATAAGTCTTTCAAGTTCAAATCATTAAATTGACCAATTTGCACAGTCTTTTGTTGATTGGCTTGATCCGAGACCAAAGTCGCAACGACCGCTCCAACGACCATGACGAGAAAAAAACTTATCGTCACGATCGGTATGGTGAAGCTTTTATTTTTAGCCGTTTTAGCAAATTCGAGTTCTAAGTTAAAAACTTCTTCACGACTATCCGATTCGATAGGCTGGCTGAGAAAGTGATCTTTCGTCCCTCGGACGACATCTTTTATTTGCTGGTCATTGTCCATACACCATTCCAATATTGAGGAGGCTCAGCCCCGGTTATTCTTTCTAAGAACACACTTGCCGCTTCTAGACCACAACTTTTAAAGGCATCTTCCGCGAGTCTCCAGTCACCCTCGTAATACGCTCGGAGAGCCTTTCCGTACTGTGCAAAACTAGTCTTGAGCTCTTCATCAATGTTTCGCCGTAAAACTGGCCAAAAGATTTTTTTACCTTCAGTTTTTCCCTTGACTTGCACCATGTCAAGTTCAAGGAAATAATAATCACCAGTATCTGCTTCTACTTCATTTTTTATAAACTCTGAAACGATGACCGGTACACGGTAAATGCGGGTTAATCCCTCCAAGCGTGAAGCAGAGTTAACGTTGTCGCCAATGACGGTATTGGTCATACGGACATAGGAGCCGATGTTGCCATAAAAAACTTCGCCACCGTCAATGCCTACACCAACTTCAATCATGACCGCTTTAAATACGCGTTCTTCTTCGGGAGTTAAACTACCTCGATCTAAAATTAGGTCGCCACGTTTTTGCATCATCACTTTACGAAGCTCTTCAGCTACGGTTTGAATTTCATACGCCGCTTGTACCGATTTCAAGGCGCGTTGTTCCCGTGCGCCTTCAATTGTGCCAAAAACTGCTAAGAGCGCATCTCCGATGATGGATCCAACAATACCGTCACGATTTTGAATATGCCGAATCGCTTTGTCATAATGAAGGTTGAGAAGCTTGATGATGTCATTTCCTAAGGTTTCCGTCATGTAGGTAAAACCTTTGATATCGGTAAAGAGTATTGTCAACTCTTGTTTTTGACCTTCCAGGCGAATTTGACGTTCTTTGTACGCTCGATAGGCGACGTCCTGCGTGACAAACTTTCGGAAAATATTCATGAGGTTCTGAATGGTCGCAGACAGGGAGTTAAACGACAATCCTAAGTAAGTAATATCATCGTTGGGGGCCCCTTTGAGTTCTATCATGGAGAGCTCTTGGGTCTGCTGCATCTTCATCAAGCTGTTAGTAATAAGGTTCACATAACGGAACAAGCGTTTGAGAACCATAATCGACAAGAACAGCGTGATGGCGGTCAGAACGAGAATTAAAAAACCAATGCTATAAAAGATGGTCCAACTTGCGGCAAGAAAAACTTCTTGATCTTCAGCGCGAACAAGAAAGGCCTTCCAACCGGCATGATACTTGTAGTAGCCAAAAAAAATTCTCCCCTCAGACTCAAACGTAAGAGGGCCTTCCACTTTTCCTTGCTTTTGTAGTTCCAATAGATGGTTCAGCGCCAGTTGATCTGGGAAAGTTGTCCATTTTAAAGTTGGTGAAGCAAAATACAGGAACGAGCCATCTTCTTTGACCCCAAAGGCCATGGAGTTCTCTCTGGTCAAGCTTGGTAAGGCGGATTGAATCAGAGTTTTTTGACTGTCAGGCAAATTTTTGTTGTACGAATACACATCAAACTGTGTACTCGCTGTAATATAGTTTTCTTTTAACTCTTTGACCAAAAGTTCGTTCATGAGTTTGACCTGTTGTGCCCGGTTCAAAATCAAATTGATATAGTTGGTCGTAAAGTTTGAAACGAGAAGAAAAAAAACAAAAAGAACGGCAATTTTCCCATATAGGGGAATCACACGGGTCGACCCAACTTTATGAAAAAATCCGGACTTTTGAACGGCCATTCCGGCCCCCTTGAAACTTGACTTTCTTACTTATGGTATCGCCCTGGCGATGAATTTTCAAGAAAAATTCTCAAAGTTTTCTAAAAAATAAGTTTTTTCATCAATTTCTGACTTCTGGTAAAATTCTTTTTTTTAGAATAAAACTGAATCTAAGGAAAGTTGTATGAGTGACCGTCCGCTTTTTGATTTGCAAGGGCTCTCCGAGCCTGACGCCAAAGACTATATTGCCTCTCTTGAGGCGCATTACCATCAGGTCCTGGCTGAATTAGCAAAACTCGAGTTCGATCTCACACTCTGGAATCAACGTGTTCAAACCGCTGAACAATCCAGTAAACCAGAACTCGCCGACCAAGCCCGAGCACAAGTCAGCCATTTCCTGACCACTCAAGCCGAGCTTCAGAATGAAGCGGAAGAGTTTCGCGAGGGATTAGAGAAACTTAAACAAGATTTAAAACTGTTACCCCTGACTCAGAGGAACGTTGATCCAGAACTTTTATTGTCAGCTTTTGAAAAATTGGCTGGACCTACAGATCAAATTACTCCACTAGCTAGAAAAGCTGAAGCAGAAGAAGCTTTAGCCGCACTGAAAGAACGGCTAAAGCAAGAAAAGAACCGTTAGTGATAAGCTTGAATCGTTTGAAGGATCAGTTGACGTAACTCCTCTTCGAGTTCTGAGGAAGCCTCAACAAATAACTTCAAAAGGTGAGAGTGGGGAATGGGTCCATCAAGAACGAGGATAGGGGTCGGACTGATCCGCAATTCTTCATCCTCAGACCAGACTCCCGTGTAAATGGCACCTTTATTTTGTTCCCATGTTAAGGCATGGGTAGGCTCACCAGCTTTCAAGATAACCAATTGAAAGCCGGTAAGAGAGCCCCCTCTCTCGGTGTACCAAACGTACAGATGAAGCATCTCATCTGAAAAAAATCGACGAAACACACCCTCTTCTTGGCGAATGCCAAGGTATTCTTTGAGCATAGGCTTTAAGGTAAATTATCCACGACAGAAGTTCCTAAATCGGCTCCCAACTGATGAAACGCTGAAGTTTCAGCTTCCGAAATCGAGGCACCTACCCCCCAACGGGTTCGTGTAACGCTATACAACAACCGAGCTGTGGCAGTGTCTTCCACCTTAACGGTTCCGGTTACTCTCGCCGTCACCATATCCCCATCTTTACCAGTTTGTTCGACACGAAACTCACCCCAGGCTACACGAGGAGTTCGGGGGGAACGGCTGACTAAAAGGCGAAAGGCTTTTTCCTCAGAAGCTCCGTCTAGACCTTCCGAAGAAACCGTATGTAATTGAAAACCTGCCTTCGTCATGACCTCAGTCCAGCCACTCGACGCATCGGCTTGGGGGCAGGCCCAAGCTATGGGGTATTTTAAAGCGGCAGAAGCTACCCGGTATTCTATGTTAATGCGGGTTTTTCCTACCGCATCCTCTAAAGCATCTACCGGTGTTCGAGATTCATAGGGGACTTGGGACAAACGGTCTAAGAAAGGTCCGGCGTCAAGCACGACGATCAGTTCAGCCTGGCCAGCAAAATCAGGGGGAGGGAGCTGACATGAGGCTATACCATCACTTCCCGTCGTTTCGGGAACGCTACGAAGAACCAAATGCCCATTCTGCCTGACTTTGTAATTAAAACGCAAGGAGGCTCCAGCTATGGGTACAGCTTCAGCGCCTCTGCCTCGGACGAGCTTCACAGCAAAAGGCTGTGCAAAAGGCTGTCCGACGATCGTTGAACTGGGGTTATTCTGCGGAAGCAGGGTCAATTGCGAAACCATAGTTGTCGCCTTTCCTAGGTTTCGGGCAAAACTAATGGCCCCATTGTCGACCTGAGGATTCAGGGCGGCCAAAGCCGCTTGGGTGTATTGATCTAACGCCCCTTGAATATCTCCTGTTGCATTCAAGAGATCTCCCTTCTGTTCTGGTTTGGAAACAGAATCATTGATTTGGGCGAATAAGGCAGCTAATCGAGCTTTTTCTTGATCCAAATCTGCTTTGTTATACAATGCCTTGAGGTAGATCGTCAGATTTTGCCCCTGCTTCAGAGGAAAACGGTCTGCGATTCGAAGACCCGCAATTTCTGCTTTGGATTGTGAGACCACAGACTGTTCCACACTGGTGCGGAAGGAATCTAAGGAACCTTTAGCGGTGGCACTGGTGGTACTTGTAACTTTGACACCAAGATAAGAAATGATTTGATCTCGCAAATCGACAGCAACAGCTTTTTCAGCTTCTCCGGCATCGCCTGAGGCGGAAGTGCCTGAGGCCACGAAGACGTAGGAGTCCCCTTCTGTTTGAGGAGTTTTTAAAACCCAGGAAGGAACGTTATTGCCTAAACCTGTGGGCGTCGAAGCGCAAGAAACCAAAATCAAGAAAAGAAGATAACCAAAGCGCATGTCACCACCTCTAAGTAAAAGGCCCGCCCTCAGGGGAGCGGGCCTTAAATCGCAGTTAAATCAACCGTTCGATTAGAACTTGACTTCTTTTTGGACCAAATCTCGGGCACGAGCTTCGTCAGGTGTCTTGGGTTTGTCCGCTATATTCGCATTATCAAAAGCGGCCTTGACCATAGCATCCAAAGTGGCCTTTGGCACAGAGTACAGGACAAAATAACGGTAGTAGATCCGGTCAGGATCGAGTGAACCGTCAGGTTTCTTATACTCCAACTGAACCCAGAATTCTTTTTCTTGTTTGAACCCCGTCACATGGGCATCGGACAGATTATGAACAACGTTCTCAAAGTAGGTTTCCACTTTGGTTTTATCGCCGACCTGAGCACCCTTGAAGCTGGTTTGAATGCGTTGGGTCACCGTTTGAGCAATTTGGGCCGCCGCGTCCATCTGTTTGGTCACCAGCTTGGCTCCATCCAAATCTTTGGCGTCACCACTGTCAAACTTAAACAGGTAAACATCCTTGTACTGTGGCTCTGCCTGAAGCTGATCAGTATCCTCTGTAACCCATGCAGGAACCTGGCCTCCCACGATGCTCAACTGATTTTGAATGATCACATACGGTAAAGTCGCTTGGACTTCCGGTTTAGGAACATTCGCCGGGGGCGGAGAACTGGCGCAACCTGCCAGAAGTAAGGTCGCACCGGCTGCCCAAAGGGCATTCGTTAATTTCTTCACTCTGCAATACCTCCCTTGACTTTCTTTCTTCTGGGCAACGCCCAGATTATTTAAGGCCCGTTGTAAAGGTCAGAGCTCGACCGCGCAGCATGACCTGATTCATTCCCTCTAAACCTGGGATATTCCCACTGACCTGATAGATTAAATCTGAAAGGTCGGCGGCTGTCCCCAAGAAAAACACTTGGTAGCGAGATTCTTTCGAAGAAGCCGACACTAAGGTCAGCAACTTTACCCGCTCCGACAACTTTCGCCGAAATTCACTCATTAAACGAGGGTCACTGGTATTTTGTAACACTAAATCGTATTTCAGCCCACGCACCAAGGTTTTGGCTAATTGCGCTTTCACTTGGGCCACGGCCACGGGCATCGCTTGCCAGACAGAAGCTTCAATCGCTCGAGTTTCGGCATCTAAGGACCCCGAAGGACTTACCGTTTGCGGACTGTTAAAAGGCGTTGAGCCTAACAGCTCACCGGTGGAAGGATCGAAACATTTCATCAGCAAATTGACTTGTCCCACCCATAAGCCGCCAGATTTGCCTCCAGTGGCATTCACCGAAAGTTCGATATAAACACCGGCATTCAGTTTTTGAGCTACGTATTGAATATAACTTCCGGTTCCCCCGGTTTCTTCCTGGAAGACTTTCATGTCTTCCGCTTTATTTTTTTCAACCTGAGCGAGATCAACTGCATCATAACCATTCGAAGTTAACCAGCGGTTGGCTTGCGTAGCCCCAGCTTTTTCGACACTTTTTGCGGCTGAAGAGTTCTCATCCCAATACACCATGTAGGTCAGGGTGTCGATATACTGACGAATGAAGCGTTGTTCTTGCGGAGTTGCCGAGCCCCCAAAATCGGCGGAAGTTGCCGCCAAAGAAGCTGTCGTCGGGGCAGGAACAGACGACGAATCCGGAGGTAAGGCCCCCATCGCATTCGCCGAAGCCGTTCCTGAAGCGCCGGGCCACAAAATATTATTCGCTTGCAAGACTTGCTTTACCACAGACCGTTGCACCGGAATTTGTATGGTATAAAACCAGACACCAGAAGCAGAATCCAACCCTTTAGCAATGGTCACCATGTCTTCGGCTTTCACAAATTGATTCGGGTTATCTGTAGAAAATATGACAGTCTTTAAAGAATCTTTGTAAAAGTCATAACGATCGCCCAAGAGATCATGTAAGTATTGGTCCACGGCGTTCAATTTCGCCTTATTCATCGCCGAAAGCGGTGACTGATCCCGTCCGGAACCTTGGTACACCCCGTCAGGGAGTGCTCCATTGACGGCCTGTGGTGCCGAGGCACAGGAGAATAAACTCAAAACGAGTAAACCTGCCAGTAAGCTTTGAAACTTTTTCAAATCCACCTCCCCTATCACTATAGCTCAAAAATCCTCTACTTCAAGAAGAATGAGCATTTTCTAGCCACTTTGTCGAGCTTTTACCCCTCTGTTATCAACGATTTCATTATGATAATTTTCCAGTAAGGACATAATCTTGAAACCGACCCGAGCTGTTATTCATTTAAAAAACCTGGACCAGAATATCGCCCTGACCCGCCAACTCGCACCTCGCGTCAAAATTTGTGCCCCCGTCAAGGCCAACGCCTACGGTCATGGCTCAGTCGAAGTAGCTCGGCGACTCAAACAGCTTGAGGTTGAAGCTTTGGGTGTTGCTACCCCTGAAGAAGCCTGGCAACTTCGTTCAGCAGGAATTCAAGGTCCTATACTTCTTTTTGGTGCCCTCAACCCTAGTCAGTTTTTAGAAGCCTTAAACGCTGAGGTTCAACCCTTTGTTTTTGATGAAGAACGAATTCGCGCGTGGGGTCGCTTGGCCCGAGCTGAACACAAAACCATAAAAGTTCACCTGAAGGTCGATACGGGCATGGGTCGTCTTGGCTGTCCGCCGGAACACGCTGCTCGTTTAGCCCGCCTCATAGTCCATGAACAGGGGTTAGAATTCGAAGGCCTTTGCACCCATTTTGCCTCTTCGGATGGTCCTGGTCCCTTAGAGGTACCCGAACAGTTAACTCGTTTTGAAACGGCTCGCCAAGCTTTGGCCGCAGAAGGCTTAAAACCGCGACTTGTCCATGCCGCCAACTCAGGAGCTTTATTGGACTGGCCTGAAGCTCACTTTGATATGATTCGTCCCGGAATTGCCTTGTACGGTTACCCTTCGCCATCGCAAAAACGCCCAAACCCTGGGTTTTTGCCTCTCTTAGAGTGGCGTTCAGAAGTCGTTTTTGTCAAAGAGGTTCCCGCAGGAACCACCATTTCGTACGGGTCTAAGTATACAACAAAAGAACGAACCAAAATCGCAACCATTCCCGTGGGGTATGCCGATGGTTGGAGACGGTCGCTGACCAATAGTCTGATTCGTGTGGGGGAGCAGTTCGCCCCCATCGTCGGCACCGTTTGTATGGATCAGTGTATGGTCGATTTAGGCCCCCATTCTTCGGTTCAAGAAGGCGACCCTGTGGTTCTGATCGATCCTTGGACCGATTCTATGAACGCCCAAGCCAGAGCGGAAAAGGCGGGCACGATTCCCTATGAAATTTTATGCGGAATCAGTGCCCGAGTTCCTAGAGAGTTTTGTTAGTTAACTCGCGAGCTTCCTCAAGAAGAATAGCCCTCAGCTCGGGAAACTGCCTGGCATAGCGGAGCGTGGCTTGGAAGAACCCCGGTAAATCCCCGGTATCCAAACGTTCACCTGAAGCCGGATGAAAAACAACTTGATTTTGCTTCATCATTTGCTCCAAGGCATAAACATGAAAATATTCCCCTGTCGTGTGGTGTTTCCAGCCTTCGGCTAAATGATCAAAGAATTCTGGCAAGTACAGGTAGCGTCCCAAGGAGGCTTCTTGACTGGGTTCTGTCCCCGGGGCCGGTTTTTCGACTATCCCCTGCACATGTTGTCCATCCGGGGCAAGCTTCAAAACCCCATACCGTTCTAAGTGAGGGGGGTTATGTAGAGAAGCCATAACACAGCAGTTAGTCTCTTTCCAGGTTTGAATGAGCTGGGCGGTTAAGGGAACCTCACCAAAATGTAAATCGTCTGGGTAGGCCACCACCGCCGGTTCGTTGTCTAAAAAGGGTTTGACCTGCAAGAGGGCGTGCCCAGTCCCCTTCATTTCTTGCTGGCGAACAAACGTGAAATGGGCGTTGTAGGGGCGAATCGCCTCTAATTTTTTGGATGCCCCTTCGGCTTGAAAAAGAGCCTCCAACTCGACCTCACGGTCTAAATAATCTTCCAGAACGCGTTTGCGACGGGAGGTAATGACTATGATTTCGTTTATGCCACTGGCCAGAAATTCTTCGACGATAAAACTTATCGAAGGTTTATTTAGCAAGGGCAACATTTCTTTGGGCAAAGTTTTGGTTACTGGCAGGAAGCGGGTTCCGTAACCTGCCGCGACAATGATACCTTTCATAGCCAGGAATCTTAGCGAAAAGCACTTGTACGGACAAGTATTCGGGAGTCTTTATGAAAAAATGCCATAGGTACCACAGTTTTTTTCTTTTACTTGCGCTTTTGAGCCTAAGTTTTGCTTCGTGCACTCTGGCTTCTTATGTCACGATCCATCATGACAATACAGCAACTGTCACTCTTCATATCTCTTGGCAAAAACCCCTTGAAAAATACTGGGGCGACTTACAAGAACTGGATCCCTCACTGCCTCGAGAACCTTTGGACGCAGTCGCTGTTCAGTCAGCTCTAGAGGAGGTTGCGGCTCAACCAAAATCACTTCTCCATAACCCTAAGGTTATTTCGGGAACAAGAACTCTTCAATTAACTTTCCAATTAGACATTTCTTCTCCTCAAGCTCACCTCTGGGGAATTGAACTCAACTCAACGGCTCAAGGACATATTTTGACCATGAATTGGAACCACAAAGCCCTCCTCCAGTGGTTGGGTACAACTTCTTATTCCCATTCGGATGCTTTAGCTTCATTTCTTCCTGACTCAAAGACAACTTCACAGGAGCTTCAAAAAAACTTTGCTTACGCAATTGGGTCTTATTCGGCTCATCCAGATACTTTGATCTCCAATTCGACTATTCAACTTGTTATCAAGCTCCCAAACCCAGTGCAACAACTTCAAGGAGACGCCGCCTACAAGGGGAATCTTGTAACCTGCAAATGGCCCCTAACAGATTTTTTGACGAGAAACCAGACAGTGGTCATCAAATATTAAAATAATCTTTACTGAATTAAACGAATGGCATTATTAAACTCATCTGAAACATAAAGATTGATGCCATCCATTGTGATCGCAGACGGGCCATAAAACAAAACCGATGTACCCACTCCATTCGTCAAGCCATGGTAACCAGCTTGCCCAGTGATGGTTGAAACAGCATTTGTTGCCAATACCATTTTTCGTATAGTATTATTCATGGAGTCGGCAATATAAAGGTTGGTACCATCAGTTGTTATACCTGTGGGCTGATAAAAGGTTGCTGAAGTCCCATTACCATCGGCTGAACCTGACACACCTGCCTGTCCGGCAATGGTAAGCACGGTTCCTGTTGATATTTCAATACGTCGTATCGTGTCGTTTTGTGTATCACAAACGTAAAGGTAAGTCCCATCGCAGGTCATGGCTTGCAAGGATTCAAAAGAAGCATTAGCCCCCACTCCATCAGAGC
>DAIDJJ010000017.1:0-26132 GCA_027451385.1 Spirochaetales bacterium
CGGCATCGATAAATCCATCCTTGGGCTGTCGTTGTCCCAAAGACAGGTTTTTCACAGCACCAAAGAGTTCCAATTCTAAAAGCTCGGGAGGAATCGTCGTACAGCTGACACCAACATACGGCTTTTGCCGACGAGGCGACAATTCATGAAGGATTCGGGCCACAGTTTTCTTTCCCGTACCCTCTTCCCCCATGATTAAGATGGGGTGATCTGAAATCGCAAAAGCCTTAATTTGCTCTTTGATTTTCAGAATCAGGGGGTTGGTACCGATTAGGCCTTCTAAAGGAGAATTGGCAAAAAAGCGTAGTTGAGTATTTTCTTCGCGGAGACGTTGGGCCGTTTCGACTAGCCGTTGTTCCTCGGCATTTTTCTCACGTTGAAGCTGAAGATGCTTGAGAGCTTCAGCTACGGTTTGAACCAAGACTTGCGACTCGGCAGGTTTTAACAAGTAGGCAAAGAGTAAGTTGGCATTCACAGATTCCATCAGGTATTCCGCGTCAGAATACGCTGAAAGCACCAACGAAACAAAGTCCGTAGAGACCTTGCGCAACTCTTTAATAAGACCTAGCCCCGTCATACCGGGCATCCGCATATCTGTGATGACGAGATCAAAGGTGTTATCGGAACAAAACTTTAAGGCTTTTTTGGGATCCCGAAAAGGGAAAGTTTCATAGTCTTGCAAAACTTGTGTCAAAAAAGTCAAATTTACTTCATCGTCATCGACTAAAACAATCTTCATTACGTTCGCCATAAGCATGATGTTAACACAGTCTAGCTAGCATGCCAAGGGCGAACGTCTACAAAGTGTTCAATTCGAAGAGAAATCCTCGTCTGTCCCGGAGGGGGCTTCATGCATGACCAAAACCTGTGGATGTCCTTGCTGATGCAAGGATTGCACCAAACTTTTCACCGCCTCGTCCGTGGATGCTTCGAGATAAATTCTGTGCATTCCGCCCTGTACACGCGCTTTGGGCGTAAATCCCTCTTGTGCTAACAGCCTATAAAACACTTTGGCATTGGCGGCAGATTGAAAGGCGCCTACCTGAATGAAGCGGGCTGGAGGTAGAGTGGAAACAGGAGCCGTAGAGGGCTCTGGAGTGGCCGTTGGGGAAACTGGAGTTGCCGGTACGCCTGAACTCGTCACGTCGGTGGAGCTGGTGGAATTAGCCGAGTCTGAAGCAGGTATAGCCTTTTTAGCTTCACGGGCATGCGCCGCTTGAATGATTTGAGCCAAGTCAGCTGGCGGTTCAGGTGTAACATCCAAGGGGATGGGCCAAATTCTAACACGAGCTGTCCCGGCGGCAATCATTCCTAACTTTTTGGCAGCGGCCTTCGAAAGATCAATGAGACGGCCTTTGACGAAAGGTCCTCTATCATTCACCGTCACCACGGTCCACTTCCCATTATCTAAGTTAACCACTTCTAGGCGTACCCCTAAACGTAGAGTTCGATGCGCTGCGGTGAACGCATTCGGGTCATAGGGCTGACCTGACGCCGTCAAATGCCCGTCAAATTGATCGCCGTAATAACTAGCAATTCCTGTCTCACTGCTTTGTGCAAAAGCGGACATCGCCAACAGGAAAAGCGAAACGGCCGCTAAAATCATTACCTTCATAGTTTGCCTATCGGATAAGCCGGGATAAATCCTAATGAAAACCTCGCCGGAGAATGCGCAACAAGACAGTTGTTTTCTCGCTGTTTTTTCGGCATAATGCCTGCTTAACGAAAGACCACAACCCCAAGGATGGACAGGGATGAAAAAGGCAGATGTGATCAAGATCCTGAAAACGGCAGAGCGCGAGTGGAAGTTTTACGACATCACCGAATTGGGTAAAGAAAAGGTCGCACGACTGCCCTTCTCTTTACGTGTTTTATTAGAAAATTTACTTCGTAAAGACAACCTAACCGGTGCAGAAGAGCTTTTAACCAATAAACCTCGTACTGACGCCGTCTATGAGATTCCTTTTTATCCCGCTCGGGTCTTGATGCAGGACTTTACCGGTGTTCCCGCTGTTGTCGACCTGGCGGCCATGCGCGATGCCGTGGTCAAGGTCGGGGAAGACCCGCAAAAAATCAATCCTTTGGTACCCGTCGACTTGGTCATCGATCATTCGGTTCAAATTGATTACTTTGGCCAACAGAACGCCCTCAGCAAAAACGTCGAAAAAGAGTATGAACGCAATCAAGAGCGCTACGAATTTCTCAAGTGGGCTCAAAAATCTTTTCGAAACTTTCGCGTCGTTCCCCCGAACAGCGGCATTTGTCATCAGGTCAACCTAGAATACCTGGCAAAAGTCGTCGTCGAAAGTTCTGAAACCGAAGGGCTTTTGCATCCTGATACCGTGGTTGGGACAGACAGCCATACCACTATGATTAATGGTTTGGGAGTGGTCGGCTGGGGCGTCGGGGGAATTGAAGCCGAAGCCGTAATGTTGGGGCAACCCTATTCGATGGGGATCCCTGAAGTCATCGGCATGAAGCTGACAGGGCGACTCAAGCCGGGCACCACCGCTACTGACCTCGTTCTGACAGTCACCGAACGCCTTCGCAAATTCGGTGTTGTTGAAAAGTTTGTGGAATTTTTTGGTCCCGGCCTCAAAACCCTGACACTCCCCGATAGAGCTACCATCGCGAACATGAGCCCCGAGTACGGGGCTACCATGGGGTTCTTTCCTGTTGATGAAGTGACGATCGATTACTTACGCTTTACGGGCCGAGATAAAGAAGCCGATTTGGCAGAAGCGTATTGCCGAGCCAACGAACTGTTTTATACCGAAGAAGCCCACCCGGAATACCGCGCCGTGCTGGAGCTAGATCTCGCGGAAGTTATTCCCTCACTAGCCGGCCCCAACCGTCCGCAGGATCGACTGAAACTTGGTGACACGAAAGCCGCTCTAGCGAAAGTTCTCCCCAACGAAGCTGCGGGTCGAACGCCTGTTCAAGTGGAATTGGACGGAAAAACAGTCGAGCTTACCGATGGGATGGTGGCGATCGCCTCTATCACCAGTTGTACGAATACCGCCAATCCGGCTCTCATGCTGGGGAGTGCCCTTTTGGCCAAAAAAGCTGTGGACGCCGGGCTCAAGGTTCCAGCTTGGGTCAAAACCTCGTTGGCTCCAGGCTCAAAGGCCGTCCAAGATTACTTAGAACAATCGGGCCTCATGACCAGTCTTGAAGCTTTAGGCTTTCATTTGGCGGCTTTTGGTTGCGTGACGTGCATTGGAAACTCCGGTCCCCTTCACCCGGCTATCGAGAAAGCTCAAGCTGAACACAATCTTTGCTTGGCTGCCGTTCTTTCAGGAAACCGAAACTTTGAGGGACGAATTCACCCCCATGTCAAAGCTTCGTTTTTAGCCTCGCCGCTCTTAGTCGTGGCCTTTGCCCTCGCCGGCCGAGTGGATCTAGATCTCACCACCGAACCCCTAGGGGTGGGAGCCAAGGGGCAACCCGTCTTCTTAAAAGACGTCTGGCCCAGCCCCGAAGAAGTTGCTGACTTAATTCGCCGCTACGTCACCAAGGAAGCCTATCAAAAACGCTATAAGACAATATTTGATGGGGACAGCTATTGGAAAAACCTTAGTGTTTCAAATGACCCCGTCTACCAGTGGAATAAGAACTCAACCTACTTGCAATGTCCTCCCTACTTTGACTCGTTTCAGCTCAAAACGGACCGCTTACGCGACATTGTGGCCGGACGCTGCCTCTTATCTTTAGGCGACAGCATCACGACCGACCATATTTCCCCCGCTGGAAACATCCGTGCCGCCTACCCCGCTGGCAAATACCTTGAAAGCCAAGGTGTTGTCCCAGCAGACTTTAATAGCTATGGAGCCCGTCGTGGCAACCACGAAGTCATGATGCGTGGGACGTTCGCCAACATCCGCATCAAGAATAAAATGGTCGAACCGAAAGAGGGTTCCTTCACTCTCAAATTTCCCGAAGGCACGGAAATGTTTGTGTATGATGCCGCCATGGCTTACAAGTCCGAAGGCAAAGATCTGGTTGTTCTTGGCGGTAAAGAATACGGTACAGGTTCCAGCCGGGATTGGGCTGCCAAGGGTACGATGCTCTTGGGAGTACGTGCCGTGATCGCCCAAAGTTTCGAACGTATCCATCGTTCTAACCTCGTGGGTATGGGGGTACTTCCCTTAGTCTTTTTAGAAGGACAAAGCCCGGCCTCGTTGGGGCTGACCGGCAAAGAACAATTTTATCTCCACGGCTTGGAGGCCCTCACCCCTGGGCAATTAGTGACCGTAGAGGCCAAGGATGAACGCGGCATGGTGAGAAGTTTTCAGGCTAAGTGCCGACTCGATACCGAGGTGGAAGTTCAGTATTACCGAAACCGGGGCATTTTGCCCTACGTTCTGCGCAAAATTCTCACTGCGTAAGGGTTAGTTCTGGGCGTTTAGCCCTGAGCCCCTGCAGGATGAATGACAAATCTTCCGGTGAATTACAAATCTTCTGGTGCAGCAAAAGGTATTGTCAAGATAAAGGTGCTGCCCTGCCCTACTTGGCTGGTAGCGCTCAAATGACCGCCTAGGGTGCGGGCCATATCGGCACAAAACATGAGACCCAGGCCGTTACCCCGTTCCCCGGCGGTACCGGCTCGGGTATTGTTTTTGCCGCCAGCGAACAGCTGTCTAAGCCGCTCGGGCTCAATGCCGACTCCTTCATCCTGGACTTCAAGACGCAACTCTTCAGTACCAGGGAGGGCACGCATCCTGACGAGGGCACCACGAGGAGAAAACTTTATCGCGTTGGACACGAGATTGCGCAGAATTGTTTCTAGTGAACGCTCATCCGAAAGCACCATAAGCTTCGCGTTAGCTTCCAGCTCTAAAGTAATGCCCTTAGCCCGGCAAGTTGCCTCTAGCCACGCGGCAACTCCCCGAAAAAGATTCAAAAGGTTGACCCAAACGGGCTCACGCTGAGTGTGGTCCAATTGGCCAGAAACCCAGCCCAAGACATTCTCTAGAAGGTCATAGGTTTGGGTGGCGGCTTTGTGAGACTCTGAGACGACTTCAAGCATCGTTTCGAAGTCAGCTTTCGTTTCCAAGGCTAAGCCCAATAAGTGAGCCAAAGTCCCCACAGGCCCCCGCAAGTCGTGAGCTAAAATGGTAAAAAGTCGATTTCTGACGTCGTTGGCCTCTTGGAGCTGATTCCTTTGAGCTTGTAACTCACGTTGAAGCAAGCGCAATTCCGTAATGTCGTGCGACACCCCAACCAAGCCAACAATTTGATCCTCCTCATCGCGGAGAGGGCCTTTACGGGCTTTGTAGACTTTAGTTAGGCCGTGATTTTCTAGGGTCTGTTCATACTCCATGATTTTGCCTTGGGTCATGACCCATTCGTCGGCTAAGTGCATTTGACGAAAATTGACGTCATTGAGCAGTTCATCCGGGGTATGACCCACGACCTCATCACCCCGTTCTAAGCCTAAATCTCGGGCCCCTGCATCGTTGCACAAAAGGTAGCGACCCTCGCGGTCTTTCGCATAGATGGCAGATTCTGAGTTCTGAAAAATATAATCTAACAGCGTCAGACGGCGGTGAGTGTCGGCACTGTGCCGTAAGCAAAGGGCCAAGTCTGTAAAAACGGCGAGGTAAGCTGATTCTTGAAGTGGAACAGGAGAAAACGCCCCTAAAAACCAATGAGTTTGTTGGTTTGAGCTCAAGCGTAGTTCGAGATTGTCCCAACGTTCTTGGTGAATGTTTTCTTCGAGCTGTGCCAGGTCTTCGGCTTTTAACACCCCAAGTTCAGCCCAAGTTTGCCCGACAGGATTTCGGCCACAAAAATTCACGAAACGCTGATTAACAGCAAGAAGGATTCCCCTCTGCCCCACCACAACCGCTAAACCGGGAAGGTTTTGAAAGATCAGTTTTAACTCGTCCTCACACAACGCCATGTGCTTATGGTAAACTGTCTTATTCACTTGGCCAAGTATTTTCCACCGTGAGGTTTTATGATTCGACGAGTTTCTCTTGCAGACGCCCAAGCCCTTTGCGAGATTTATAACCCCTACATTTTAGAAAGCATCGTAACCTTCGAAGAAGTGCCGGTAACCGAAGCCCAAATGCAAACCAGAATTCAAGATGCCCCTGTCAATCTTCCTTGGTTCGTCTACGAAGAAAAAGAAAAAGTCCTGGCCTACGCGTATGCAGGGGTTTGGAAAGAACGAAGTGCTTACCGGTTTACGGTAGAAACGACCGTTTATGTTCATCCCGAAGCTCGGGGAAAGGGTTTGGGCTCCTTGCTTTACCACCAACTTTTGCAAGAATTGAAAGCAAAAGGCTTTCATATTGCGGTGGCCTGCCTGGCCCTACCCAACCCAGAAAGTCAAAAACTTCATGAGAAATTCGGTTTTAAACCTGTGGCTATTTTTTCACAAGTCGGCTTCAAGTTTGGAAGCTGGTTAGATGTTGGTTATTGGGAGCTCAAACTAGAGGAATTTCCCCCCTTTCGCCTTGAAAGCCGCCGTGGAGAAGCCGAAGCTTTTTTTAAAGAGGCCTAAGCTTTTAGTATACCAGGGCATTTCGTCGCTGAAAGGATGACAAAATGAAAGCAATTTTGGTTCGTAACTGGGGCGGTCCCGAGGTTCTCCAATACGAAGAGGTTCCTAAACCTGAGGTGTCCACGCCAGGTTCAGTTCCCCGAGTTCTTGTCCGGGTATCGGCCATAGGCGTCAACCCCTTTGACACCTATATGCGATCAGGAAATTACAGTGTACAGCCCCCTTTACCGTATATTCCTGGGGCTGATGCGGCTGGTATCATCGAAACTGTCGGTCCCGGCTCGCAGTTTGTTCCTGGCCAGCGGGTTTGGATTGGTAACGCGCAATCCGCTTATGCTGAGTTCATGGCCGTTCCCGAGACTCTCGTTCACCCTTTGGCAGAACACTTATCCTTTTCCCAAGGGGCAGCTTTGGGTGTTCCCTATGCCACAGCCTACCATGCGCTTTTTCAAGTTGCTCAGGTGAAAGCGGGAGAAACCCTGCTGATTCATGGGGCCTCCGGAGGCGTGGGGATAGCTTTGGTTCAAATGGCCAAGGCTTTTGGGTTGGTTGTCTTAGGGACAGCCGGCTCGGAACCTGGACGTGAAATAGTCCGTCGGGAAGGAGCCCATCAGGTTCTGAACCATGGGGCCGAAGGCTACCGTGAGGAAATTCTTCGCGTGACCCAACAGCGTGGGGCCGATGTCATTATCGAAATGCGGGCTGATTTGAACCTAGAAGCCGATTTTCGTCTTGTGGCCCCCCGTGGTCGCATCGTCATCGTGGGGAGCCGAGGGGAAGCCAAAGTTTTGCCTCGCGATCTGATGAGCCGACACGCCACTTTGCATGCGTTTACCCTGTTTGCCGCAACTCCGGCCGAGTTAAGCGAAATCCATGCCGGTTTACAAGCGGGCTTGGACAACCGCACCTTGAGACCCATTATTGGACGAGAGTTCCGCTTAGACGAAGCTCCTCTTGCCCATGAAAAGATTCTTGAACCAGGGGCCTTTGGGAAAATTATTTTAACGCCCTAGGCTTGGTTTAAAAAAGGGCTCAGTTCAAAAACAACGCTGACTCACAATAACCCCTGATACCCCATTTGACGGAAGCCTTCGTAGACCACCACGGCCACTGCGTTGGATAAATTTAAAGAGCGTTGATTGGACCTCATGGGGATATGAAAGCTGTTCTCCGGGAACGCCTGCAAAACCTCACTCGGCAAACCACGGGACTCACAGCCAAAGACCAGCCAATCGCCCTCGCTGAAGGAAACCTCACCCAAGGCACGCGAGGCCCGGGCAGAAGCCAACCAAAGACGTTGGGGGTGGGTCTCCTGAAGAAAGGCGTCCCAACTGTTGTGATAAACCACCGTCACCTCATGCCAATAATCCATTCCAGACCGTTTTAAATGGCTATCGGTGACGGCAAAGCCTAAAGGCCTCACTAGGTGCAATTCGCACCCAGTGGCGGCACAAGTTCGGGCAATGTTGCCTGTGTTTTGAGGAATCTCAGGTTCCACAAGGACAACACGAAAGCTCAGAGCGCCTCCAAAGCCTTAGCATAATTGGGCTCTTGGGCAATTTCGGGGACTTGTTCGGTATAGACCACTTTATTGGAAGCGTCGACGACAACAACGGCTCGGGACAAAAGCCCCACCATCGGTCCAGACTTGAACGCTACACCATAAACTTGACCAAAATCGGTATTTCCCCGTCGGAGGTTGGATAGGGATACGGTTCGTCCAATCTGATACTGTTCACAAAACCGTTTCATCGCAAACGGCAGGTCATTGCTGATATTCAGCACCACAGCCTCGGGATGGCGGGCAATTTCTTCATTGAATCGCTTCACCGAAGCGGCACAGACTCCCGTGTCTAGGCTAGGAAAAATGTTCAAGATTTTCACTTTCCCTTGAAAATCCTTGAGGCCAACATCCGATAGGTCCTCTTTGGTCAGACAAAAATCAGGAGCCGTAGAACCGACGGCCGGCAAACTTCCTACTGTTTCGACAGGATTGCCCTTAAATGTGATGCGCGACATGAAACCTCCTTGACTTAAAAAGCCTGGGTGTCAAAAATACACAGAGAATGTCGTCCGGGCAATGTTGCTCGTGGTACACTCCGGTACCACCCCACAAAGGAGTCCGCCATGGACTTGGATCAGCCGTTAGAGAATTTTCTCAAACCACCCGCCCCGGCTCCGCGCCCTGTCTTTACCGTAACGTTCACCCACCCCGAAGCCTTAGGTCGGTTATGGGGGTATCTGTCGCAGTTCTGCTACGAATTCAGTCTCGATGTTGTGTCCCAGCAAATGTCCAAGGTTGAGAAAGCCTTATTAACCGACCTCAAACTCTTTTTTCGACGGCAAGAAAAGCTACAGACGGCGTCTTCCTCGCCGAGTCCAAGCCTTCGGGCCTATTTTCTTTTTAAGCCAGCGGTCAAGGTTCTGTTGTCTCACGGGCCGCAAGTTAGCGACTGGACGGGAGCAAAACTGCCGATGCTGACCCTATGGTCGGGTAAGTCGCCTATTTTTCTCGCCAAAGCGGGGCCCGAGGAACAAGCGTTTCTAGACACAACCCCGTTTGATCCAACTCAAGTGCGCATCAAGGGTTTTCTTCAATTGGTGGGGATTCCCTTTCAAAGCGAGTCTTCGTCTTAAAGTGGGTCTTATTCTTGGCAAAGCCCAAAATCAAAAAACGAGCAATCTTCGCACAAGCAATAGTGCGTATCGATCCATTCAAGCACGGTTTCGGCGGTAAAGCCAGACATCCCTGAGGGAAACAAAAGGTCAGCTTTCGAAAACTGCGACTTTCCTTTTTCAGTCATGACAAAGGGCACCGCCACCACACGCATCCCCGCCGCTAGTGCCGCAGCGACACCATGCTGAGAATCTTCAAACACCAGACAAGCTGCAGGGATAGCTTCTAATTGGCGGGCCGCGTGCAAGAAAATATCCGGGGCTGGTTTAGGGTTTGGTACAGCTTCAGAAGAATATAAGTGGGTAAAGTAAGGGGCAAGCCCGGTTAAGGCTAAAACTTCATGAATTACCGTCAGGCTTGAGCCCGAGGCGACGGCCATGGGTAACCGCTCCACAGAAAAGGCCTGCACGAGCTTGAGCATTTCAGGAAACGCCGTAATCCTGCCGCGGGCAGTTTCGAGGTAATATTGATCTTTAAGTTCAACGAGAGCCTCTACCGACTCGGTCAGGCCGTACTTTTCTTTGATCAACCGGCAGAAGGGCAACGTCCCCATGCCAATGCATTCAGCACGGAAAGCGTCATCGTAAACACCGCCAAAACGCTCGACAAAACGGCGGTCGCTTTCAAAATATAGATCTTCGCTGTCCACCAGGGTTCCATCAAGATCAAAGATCACCGCATCCAATTTCATTGCATCTGTCTCTGAACTTATAGTAGCGGTTTTTGGCCCCCTGAGACAAGAGACTCTAAAGAGGCTAGAGACTCAAACCTTCCAGTACCGGCTCGGCAACCGGTTAAAAAACCTCAAGCCCATCGCCAAGCTGTTTAACGAAATCCGCTCATCGGCCCCATGCATGCGCGAGGTAAACTCGCCCATCGACATTTCACGGTCAAAAAGGGTAAACCCATACACCGTTGTTCCTCGGTCTCTCCAATACCTGCCGTCCGTCACACCGCCTATCATCATGTCCGCTAACAGCGCGTCAGGGTGTGCTTCGCGAAAGACCTCCCGAATGGCTGAATCCAACGGCCCCGTCAAGGGAGAAAGCGTCGGCCGATGAAAATCTAAAAGTTCCATTTGAAAGTGAGGCGAAAGTCGGGGGCCAAGAACCTGACGAACTAAGGCTTCAATTCCGGCTTCATCGGGAAGGTTGCCGTTCGGGTCTGGTAAAAATCGAATATCCACCAAAAGTTCCGAGCGGTCGCAAATCACATTGACTTTGTCGCCCCCACCCCCCACATTCGGAGAAAACGTCGTGTGCCCCGCAGTGTCTAAGAATTTGGCCATGCCTGGGTCTCGACGAAATAGGCGTTTCATAACCCAAGCTTCTCCCCAGCCGCCCAAAAGGGCCGTTTTTTCCCAAAAGCCCCGCGCCGCAGTTCGCGCCATAGAACACCAAGACGGGTGTCGAATCAACGGGGCTTTGTACCGGCCTAAACGGAGGGCCGCTTCGGCAGCTTTCAGAAGGGCATTATCTGCACCGTACGGCATAGAACCGTGTCCGGCACGACCTCGGGCAGTAAGCTTAACCCAGGCGACACCTTTTTCCCCCCGGTTAATAAAAGCGGCAGGACCTCGCGCTGTGTCGGCAAAAAAACCACCCAACTCTGTCACCATGGCGTCGCATTTCACGTCTTCCCAAAATTGTTCGACCAAGAAGCGAGCCCCCCAGCGTCCAGCCGCTTCTTCATCGGCCAAAGCAAGAAAAGAAAAATTTCCAGGAAAGTTTTTTTGAGGGCGTGCTTTCAAAGCTTCGGCCAAGCCCACGGCTTGGCAGGCCGTCCAACACAACATATCGACCGCACCACGACCCCAAACTTGGCCGTCTTTGAGGTCAGCGGCAAACGGATCACAGCTCCAATCTGCGGCATTGGCTGGGACGACATCCACATGATTCATATACGTCAAGCTAGGAGCCGAGGGGTCGCTTCCTGGAACTTTTACCAACAGATTGCCCCGACCAGGTCGGCCATGGAGCACTCGGGTTTCTAGACCATAGCTAGCAAAAAACTCCCGCAACACCGCAACGGCACGGTCTTCTTGCCCCGAATCAGCTTCGCCTGTATTCACGCAACCACAACGAATAAGCTCGCGAAAAAGCGGTAAGAGCCGGTAGCGAAATACAGGACGTTCTAATTCTTCGGGAGTCACGGCATTCATGCCCAAAAGTCTACCGGAGCGTTCGTCTGGGGTCAACGCCTTCCCTATCCAGCCGTTTCCCTTTACAATCAGAGGATATGGAAGAGATCCCCGTTTGGTCTAACGAGAACCTTTACCCTAGTTTTTCATCGACAGCTTGGCTTAAGGATAAAAAAGCGCTTGGGGATGCAGGACGACGGCTGTTACGCTTATTAAAACCCTTGGCGACGTCCTCTAACCTTGCCGAGGCCTTACCCGAGCTTTTAAAGTCTTTTGACAAAGCTTATGCCCTTGCCGAACACCTGGGTTCGGCCGCTTACCTGTCGTATTCTACGAATACCCGTGACGAAACCTCCCTGAAAGAACTCAACAGCATTGAAGAGCTCAGTTTACCGCTTCATGACGCCGAAGTCCGTTTCAGCTCTCTTTGGGGCCGTCTAGGTAGCCTTAAGCTCCTGAAGCGTTACCCTGAGCTTCAGGCGTACCGGCTTTTCTTAGAAGAAGCCACGACGCAGTCCCACCATCAAATGAGTGAAGAAGAAGAAGCGTTGGCCGCTGATATGCTTCGCTCGGGGGCGGACGCTTGGGGCCGCCTTCAAGAAGCTCTTTCGTCGACGCTGACACGGCCCTGGGACGGCGGAACCAAAACCGTTACAGAACTGAGGGCCCTAGCCTCCTCCCCTGAGCGAGCGGTGCGCAAAAAGGCCTACCACCTTGAACTAGAGGCCTGGGCCTCGGCTGAGGTACCCCTCGCGGCTGCCCTCAACGGGGTCAAAGGTCAAGCCGTTACGCTAAATTTGAGGCGCAAGTGGCCTGACCCCATTGAACAGTCCGCCCAACAATCACGACTTTCCCGCCCGGCGCTCGAAGCCATGTTGGCCGCCATGCAAGAAAGTCTCCCCGTATTTCGCCGATATTTAGGCATAAAAGCCCGCTTGTTAGGGGTTCCTCGCTGTGCCTTTTATGACCTTTTTGCGCCTGTAGGCTCGGGACCAAGCTTCTCGTTTGAAGAGGCTCGCCAGGTTATTCGCGAGGCCTTTTCCGGGTTTAGTCCCGCCATGGGGGCCTTTGCGGATTTAGCCTTTGAACGCCGCTGGATACACGCCCGGCCACAAGAGGGAAAAACCGGCGGAGCCTACTGCATCAATTTGCCGCTGGCCAAAGAACCGCGAATTTTTTCGAACTTTGACGGGAGCTTCGGCGAGGTCAAAACCCTGGCGCATGAACTGGGGCATGGGTGGCACTATTGGCTTTTACGGCATAAACCGCAGGTTTGGCGCGACTACCCCATGACTTTGGCTGAAACAGCCTCCATTTTTGCCGAAACAATTCTACAAGACGCCGCTTTAAAGTCAGCGACGGGACCCCAGACTCTGTTTATGTTGGAACAAAGTCTTCAGGATTCCACTCAAGTCATCGTGGATATTTTGTCGCGCTATACGTTTGAAAAAGCTTTGTTCGAAGAGCGACGACAGGGAGAACTGTCCCCGAGGGAACTTTCTCAAATGATGAGGGAGGCACAACTAGCCACCTATGGCGATGGACTTGACGAACAGTACCTTCATCCGTATATGTGGGCCGTCAAGGGTCACTACTACCATCATGGTTTGGCGTTCTATAATTACCCGTATGCCTTTGGTCAACTTTTTGGTCTGGGGTTGTATGCCCGAGCCCGTGAAGAGGGTCCTGAGTTTGCTCGTACCTACCAGCGCTTGCTAGAAGGCACGGGGATACTCACCGCCGACCAACTGGCGCGAGAAGCCGGCTTTGATTTAACGACACCGGATTTTTGGCGTTCCGGCCTACAACTTATTGCTTCAACCGTAGACGACCTGGAAAGGAGATCGCATGAAAACTAAAGTCGGCATTTTAGGCGCAGGAGCCTGGGGCACCGCGATGGGTAAGGCCATCGCCGAAAAAGGTCATGATGTCGTTTTGTGGAGTTTTGAAAAAGAAACCGCTGATGATATCAATCTTCGACACGCAAACAGCCGTTACCTTCCTCATGCCCAGCTTCCCCACTCGATGACGGCAACCACCGATATTATCGAAGCCGCTACAGGAAAAGAGTTTTTAATTCTTTCAACCCCTTCCTTGTTTGTTCTCAAAAGCGTTAAGGACATTTTAAGTGTTCCTAACCTGCAAGAAGGTCAGAGTCTCATTGGCGTCATTACAAAGGGCTTTTTACCTTCACCTGGTGAGCCCAAGCTCATCGTCGAAACCATCGAGAACTTTCTTCCTGGTTTTTACAAAAATAATGTGGTCTATATTTCTGGCCCCAGTCACGCAGAGGAAGTCGTTCAAGGCAAAATCACAGGGTTAATTTCGGCCTGCCCCAACCTTCGCAACTCCATCAGGTTCCGTGAGCTTCTGAATGGAAAAACCCTGAGGGTCTTCTCCTCCTCAGACGTGGTGGGTGTTCAAGTCTGTGCAGCCCTCAAAAATGTGGTGGCGATTGCCTTCGGCATCATGGATGCCCTCAAAGAAAAAGCAGAAATCTTTGGTGACAATACGGAATCGCTCCTTTTGGCCGCCGGACTGAATGAGATTCAAATCTTAGGCCGTGCCATGGGGGCCACCCATCCTGAAACCTTTACTTCCATTGCCGGAGTCGGGGATCTTGATGTGACCTGCCGTAGTCAATTTGGCCGCAACCGTCGGTTTGGCCGAGAGATTATCCTCAAAAATATTTTAGGCTCCTTTCATTCCCTGGAAGACCTCATCGCGCGGATTTCTCAAATTGGCTACCTTCCCGAGGGAGTCGTTGCCGCCCAGCATGCCTGGCAGTTATGCGAAAAACATGGACTCAAGCTTTCCATCATTCCCTTGGTCTATAAGATCTTAAATAAAGAGATTCATCCTTTGGAAGCTCTTAAGCAACTCATCGAGAATGAAGCGTTTGATTTAACGGACGAAGCCTTTACGGCGAGTGTTTAAGGTCGACCTTCCAGACTCCCTTTTCACGGATCAAAAGTAAGGTGGCCTTCATGCGGCCACTCCCTTGGGGAGTGGCATCGTAAGAAAACTCGACGCTGGCACTGTCACCTTGTTGCTCTACTCGTTCAATCTTCCAATTTTTGACCGTGAACTTGGCTTGTTCCCCAGGACTCAACTGACGAAATGACGCCGCAAGGTTGTACAATAGAGGTTGCTCATTTTTACTCAGAAACCCTGCTGCCTCGGTAAAATGATGCTGGCTGAGAGCAGAAAGGTAATTGCCCGCGGTAGACCCAGGGCCATCCCACCAGCACCCCCCTCCTAACAGGACAAGCCCTAGCCACCACCAAGCTACCGGTAGGGTTTTTCGCCTCATGATTTCCCCTGATAATTATGACAGAGTTTCATCCAATCCTTGAGTTGTGCCGCAGGTTGTCCCTCAGAAAAGAAAAAACCTTGCCCATAAGGACAACCGTATTGTTTAAGGATTTCCCACTGTTCCTCGGTTTCAATCCCCTCGGCAATCACGTCAATTTTTAGCTCTTCGGCCAGGCGGAGGATCGACCGAATGATGCTGTCCGCGACAGCGACCGTTTGAGGTTGATCCTTGGCAATCAGATCTGTGATAAAACTGCGGTCAACTTTTAAGGTGTCGACAGGCAATCGATGCAGATAGTGCAACGAGGAATACCCCGTCCCGAAGTCGTCCAGCTTGATACCTACCCCGGCGCGTCGCAGCTTTTCTAAAGCCGGAATGACTTCTTCACTGTTTTCAATTAAGGCCCCTTCGGTGATTTCGATAGCCAGCCGCTTGGGGGAAAGCCCCTCACGTTCCCAAACCCCTAAGATGATTTCGGGAAAGTCTGGTTGAACCAACTGTTTAGGCGAAACATTGACGGCCAAATATTTCGTTTCGCATTGGGGGAACTCTTGTAATAGCGTGTGAAAAGTTTTCGCCGAGTCCCGCAAGACCCACAAGCCCAAAGGATGGATCATCCCCGTTTCTTCTGCCACAGGAATAAATACATTGGGGCTCAATAGACCCTTTTGGGGGTGTTGCCACCGCGCCAGAACTTCCCACCCTGCAATCTCTCGGGTGGACATTTGAACAATCGGCTGATAATGGAGGATGAGGTCTCCATTGACGATGGCCCGACCCAGCTCGTCCCGAAGTTTCCAGCGTCCTTTGACGTCATCCCGTAAGCGCTCTTGAAAAAATAATTGCGGGACACCCGCAACCAAGGCTTTCTGACACGCGATTTCCACGTCTGACAAGGCTTCTTCGGCCGTAGTATACTCTGGGCTCCCAAGAAGCAAACCCAGCCTTACAGAAGGCACGACGTCGCGGCCTTGAACCATCACTGGGGTTTCGAGCACCATGCTGACCCTAGTAGCTACCAGTTGAATTTCGTCTTGGGCTGTGACCCCATCCAATAAAATCACAAATGCATCCCCAGAGTAACGGGCCGCCGTGTCGATGTTTCGTAAAGTCTCTTTGAGGCGATTGGCACAAAAACGCAGAAACTCATCCCCTGCTTGGTGACCGTAACTTTCGTTAATTTCTTTAAAACCATTAAAGTTCAGAAAAATCAGGCCAAAGCGAGCTTGCCCATCACGACGAGAACGCTCAACGGCTTGCCCTAAGCGGCTCAGCAGGTAACTGCGGTTGCCCAACCCGGTTAATGGGTCATGCAAAGAATAATAGAAGGTCAGCCGTTCCGCTTGCCGGCGTTGACTGAGCTCTTCTGACAGTCGCCGGTTGGCCTCTTGAAGGTCTTGAATTCGATCTTGAATGCGTTCTTCGAGTTCACTGTTCAGCGACCTCAAAGCTCGTTGAGTTTCTCTCAGGGCGGTAATATTGTGCAAGGTCATCACACTGCCTACCGGCCGACGTCCTCGGTAAAGGAGTTTTTCTCGAGCCTCCCAGGCTTCAAAGCGATCATCGCCGGTCAAAATCACGTCCGAGGAGGCAATCTCTGGCCCTTGCGGCATAGAAGGCAACCAAGATAGTCCTGGAATATGAGGACGCCTAAGACCAATGACTCGTCCATCCAGGTTCCAACGAAGCCTGGCATCACGGTTGCTATAGGCTAAACGCCCCCAACGGTCAAACACAAAAGTGGGGACCCCCCAATTTTCTAATAAATGCTCTTTGCTGACCGGCAGGATTTCTAAGAAGCGGAAACGGTGTAAAGTAAAGAACATTAAAAGAGCTGTGACGGTCAACATGGGGACAGTGGGGTCCATGAAGGGTAAAGAGGCACGGTCGATCATGTAGATAAAGTTCACAGCAAAGGGCAGAAACAAAGCTATCAGCACAGAGATTTCTGGCCAACCAAACTTTTGTCGTCGTTTAAGAAAGCTCAGCACCCAAAGGAAGGCCGCCGTAATAAGGATGACATACGAATAGATCACGTGTACCAAATACCAGGGACCATACGACCAGCGAACCAGCACCGTCCCAGGATAAAGGGTTAATTCATGCGCTCGACTCCAAAAAAGGGCTATACCCGGTGAAAGCCACAAAAACACCCAAGATAACAGAGGGACTATCCAAAAAAGCGGCACAAGACGCAACCATAAACGTCGCCGAGACGCTGAAAACTGTACGGAGTCTGCAATAAACTGCAGGGCAAGGACAGGAATAGCAATGATGGCAACGTACTCACCTTTGACAAAAAAGACTTTCCAGTCGAAATCTTGAAGGGCGACAGATAAAATGTCGCAAAAGGCCCACCAGAACACCGTCAGTAAGAAAAGCCCAAACATGACCCGTCCCGGCACATCTCGGGGGTTTTTTAGCAGAAGGACACCTAGGACCAAGCCCACGGCTGCCGTCAACGAGTCAGGCAACAAAAATGGCGTCAGCACTAAGTTGAACACAATTTCAGTATAGGCCGAGTTTTTCACCTTGCCAATGAAAACCTCAGCTTGACAGCGTCCAGGCTCACCGATAGATTAAGTACATTCTTCGCGCCTGTCGTATACCGGTATTACCCCAGCTTCCCAAGCTGGAGAAGTGGGTTCGACTCCCATCAGGCGCTTAAAACTACGAGTTTAATTTTCTCGCACTTGGGTTCAGAAAGCTCCTTGGATGAGGGTTTTGCCTAAACTGGTCAGGCGGTATTGTTGTTTGGGACTGGTGGGTTTCTCGGGTAGGGTTTTCTCGATCAGTTTGGCGGCTTCCAGTGGGTCAAGGTAACGACGGACATTTTTCGTCTGGTTGCTCACGGGTACCGCTTCCAGAAGTGGCTCTTTTTTTGCCTCTCCCTGGGCCAAAAGTTGAAGAATTCTTTCCATTCCCAGCAGACTTTCATCATCGACAGCTTGGTTACCAGCTTGGTTACCAGCTTGGTTACCAGCTTGGTCGTTGGAGATTAATATTTTCAACCGCCCAATCAGGCCCATCTTCACAGCCGGAACGGCTGAAACTGGCCGCCCCTCAAATTCCGGATGGATCGCCAGGGTAATGCGAAAGAAGCTCCGTTCCTCATCGGTTTCAATTTGAGCACGGGGTGAACCATTTTCCTCCAAAGCCTTATGGATCAAGGCCAAACCTGTGGAGCGACCTTCCGCCAGACTGAGTTCCTTCAAAAAGTCCCCCAAACGCCGATTTCGGTACCGGCTTGCCACGGCCCGGCCTTGTTCCAAGTCCTGAAGCTTGATGGTCCGGTCGGGACCACCGCAGTTGTAAACCATGAGTCGTTCGGGCTCAATACGGATAGAAATGGGCTCAGGGATCTGGTAGTTCCGGTGGTAGACAGCATTCACGATTATTTCTTCCAAAGCGTTGAAGGGATAAGACCAGACCCTCCGTGCCTCTGCCCGGCCCAGAATCTTGATCACCTTCTCTTCTACAATCACAGCCCGTAAGTATTCTAACACCTGCCGAATCTGCACCGTCATAGGTCCCGCGAAACGCTTCTCGGTAAAGGATCTGTCTGCAGGACTACCCTGAAAATGTACCAAATCAATGTAACTGTGAGACAAAAAGTTTTCCGGAGTGTCAACAAAGAGCATGAGGGCTACATTTCTAGGATGTCTTAGTTCCACAGGCCCCGCCAACAGACCCATTTGGTCCAAAATCTGGACTGACGGGAGCCTACCTACCTGATCAAGCAAGCGACTACCCGAAACTCGCAGGAATTCCTGTACGTACCCCAAGTTGATTTCTCCGGGATCGGCCTGATGGTTCGGGCGATCATCAAAGGGAACTTGGTTGGCCATTCCCAACAGTTCCTCGCGGTCCCTTCCCTTAGCCTCAATGCTGTTAGCGTATCGGCGAATGTAATACTTATAGCTTTTTTGTTTGGCTAAAATGGAATCAGGGACCTCGTAGGGCCTGTCGTTACCCCCATAAACCCAAATTGCTAAAAGATTTTTCTCATCAACAACTTCAAGGGAAACGATGGGTTGATAAACAGGTCGTATCAAATGATTAAAGCCAATCATCTCTCGCTGAATCTGGGCCAGTTGAGTTTCGTCGAGGCCCAAAACAGGGCGTTCGGCCCGCCCGTCTTTTTCCCGGACCCCCACCAAAATGTACCCGCCGCCGATATTGTCGAAGTCATTGGCAAAGGCGCAAATGCTACGATAGATAGCATCAGGATTCCAACCTTCTTTGAACTCAATGCGGTCCGATTCTATTCGTTGCTGGGACAAAAGCATTTCAATGCTTAAAGGAAGATGGGCCATGTTCACCCCTTAAGCCTACAAGCGCATTCGGGATCCCCACAAACCTGGTCCAAATCCAGAGTGCGGATTTTGCGCACAATTGCCTCTTGTTGTTCCCGTGTCAACTTCATAACGCTACCCCCTAGGATTCTGAAACGTCGCGCAGTTCTTGAGTGATGGGCGAATTGTCGTCATGTACAAACAGGTGCACATGCTCTAAAGCGCGCGAGATGGCCACATAACAAAAATTTCGTTGCTGACTCCACACGGCTTCATCCGACCACCCAGTGAAAGCGGCGACATTATGCCATAAAATCAGAACCACAGGCGAATCCAGGCCCTTGGCAGAGGGAAAAGGACTCACACGCAAACAACCTGATTTGTCAAACTGAAAATCTTTGTTCTTAACGTCTTGAAGAGGAAGTCCCGCTGTTCGTAACGCTTCAACCAGCCCGCTTTTTTCCCCAGAATGAATCACGAGGATATTTTCTAGGTCGTACCTCAGTTTGTCCGTTAATAGGTGAATTTTGGCGATCAAGTGTTGAATAAGTTCTTCAGGCTTTTTGGAGAAGGTCCATTCGGGAAAAGGACCCTGGCGAATCGCACCCGCTGAAACCTGCCCGTTGTAAAAGCGGCGCGCCAGGGCTTCGATAGGGGCTGTATTGCGAAAGTTGGTGTGAAGGACTTTACTTTTTCCCTGAAAATCCAAGCCAGCTCTCACAAAGGGTGAGCGGCTTTGGTTCAAGGTCTGGCCTTCATCTGCGGCCAAAACAAACCCTTTCCGAGCCAGACTCCGCAAGATCTTTAAACGAACGGGAAGCAAATCTTGTGCTTCGTCCAGTAAAACATAGTCCACTTTTTGACTTTCTAAGACTTCAGGGTAGAACTCCAAGAGTTTCGCGGCTAACACAGGGGACATGTATTTTCTGTCTAACATCTTTTGCGCCACTGCCTCTTGTTGCCGCCACACCTCCCGTCGTTGGTTCTCACCCAACGGTTTCTTGTGTCCTGAACGTTCAATATCGCGATATTCGTCCCAGGTTAAAGCCCAACCCCATATCAGGTGCTCACACTCAAACTTGAACTCATTGGGGTCTAAGGGGGATGAGCCAATAATTTCTTCAACCCAGGCTTCATTTTCCCAATGATAATGCACATACGCCCCAAGAGCTTTATAAATGATTTCGTTCAAAAGGGAGTCTACGGTTTGAAACTCTGCGGAACTCACCGCTCCCCCCAAGAGTCCTGACAAATAGGCACCGTACCTGGTCATCGCCTTGGTAAAGGTCAACAGTTTGAGCGTAGGCGTTGGAGTTCCAAAATCCAAGGCTCCTTGGGGAGGTTCCAAGATCCTCTGGGCTAGTTTCAACAGAACTAATGATTTTCCGGTGCCGGCCCCGCCACGAATCAGGGTATCGCGGTCCAGGGGTAACCGTTCGACCAGTTGCGCTTGTTCAGGAGTCAAGCGAAGAACTTGCTCTTCAAAGGCCCTACGGGTACGCGTCAGATAGGTCAGCCTACTGACGTGGGCAATGTACTCTTCTAAAGCCGCAGCTGCGGGCTGGGGGGTCTGCTCTTTGAGTTTCTTTTCTAGGGCAAAGATCTGCTGGCGTTTTTCATCAAAGGCGGCGTCTTTCTCCGTCATTTTCTGGCGAAGCTTGTTGTATTCTGCGTGCAAGAGCTCGAGTTCTGCCCGCATACGCTTCACCTCAAGCTCCTGTTCCTGGATTTCTTGATATTGGCTAAGAACTTCTTTTTGGTGAACCCTCGCCTTTTTCGCTTGGGCATGAAGAGCCTCCCATTCGGCTTTTTCAACCACCATTAATTTTCGTTGGTTCCACTCTTGAAACAAGCTGGGAATATCTTGGAACTCAGGGTCGTTTTGCTTGACGGCATAACCTAAAAAATCCCAAAACGTGGACGCCGCCGCTTGAGCATCTTCTCGGGTGTGCATGGCAAACTGATGTCGGACATCGTTGGTCAACTCGTGCTCATCCAAGAGCCGCGACTTATTAAAGTACTTCCTTTTCCCCCCTCCCTGCTGTGGGGTCGATTCTTTTTGTGGTGCGTGAAGTTCAAAATACTCTTGAACAATTTCCGGGAACGGGGTTTGTCGAGTGACGCGGGGTCCCAGCTCTTGGCGCATCATGGCCTCGGCTTGGGCATGAAGAGCTAAAATAAAAAAGCCATGATCGGCTTGTGACAATTTCAACAGGCGTTCCGACATTTTTTCCCCGCTGGTTTTCAATTGATGACGGTTTCAGTATAGATGAAACTCAAATTATTTGTCATGATTCTCGACCAAAGAGGGAACCATGTCCACGACACCGAATACCCCCCGACCCACCACGGGCCGGATTCTTTTTGCCAGCTTAATTGGCACCACGATTGAATTCTTTGATTTTTATATTTTTGCCACGGCAGCCGTTTTGGTCTTTCCCAAATTATTCTTTCCAAAGTCCGACCCGACCTCGGCTATCCTGGAATCCTTTGCGACCTTTGCGCTGGCCTTTTTTGCCCGGCCTATCGGGTCAGCCATTTTTGGACACTTTGGCGATCGCATTGGCCGCAAAGCGACGCTTGTCGCGGCCCTCATGACCATGGGCCTTTCCACTGTCCTAATTGGTCTTTTACCCACTTACGCCAGCATCGGCGTCGCCGCACCTCTTTTGTTGGCCTTGTGCCGCGTTGGCCAGGGCTTAGGCTTAGGCGGAGAATGGGGCGGAGCTGTTTTATTGGCCCGTGAGTACGCCCCAGCCCACCGCCGCGGTTGGTTCGGGATGTTCCCCCAGCTCGGGGCACCGATCGGCTTCATCTTATCCAGTTCAACCTTTTTACTGCTCACGAATGCGTTGGGCGACCAAGGCTTCTACACCTGGGGCTGGAGACTGCCCTTTATTGTCAGTGCCTTGTTGGTCATTGTAGGCTTATGGGTACGGCTTCGACTCGAGGAAACCCCCGAATTTGCCGCTTCGATGAAAGCACACGAACGCGTCAAAGTTCCCATGGCCAGAGTGTTTTCTCATCATTCCCTGACCCTCGTTCTGGGAGTGTTGGCGGCAGTGGCCACTTTTGTGCTTTTTTACTTGATGACGGTTTTTGCCCTCAGCTGGGGAACCACGGCCCTACACTTCCCCCGGTCAGGATTTCTGATGGCGCAAATGATCGGCATGGCCTTTTTTGCTTTGGGTATACCTGTCGCGGCCTGGGCGGCGGACCGCTTTGGAGCCAAAGCGATTTTGATTACGGCCTCTCTTCTTATTCTGTTTTTTGGTTTAATTTTTGCCCCCTTGTTTGCCTGGCACCAGGCTGATGCCTTGGTGTTCCTCGTGATCGGCCTCTTTTTGATGGGCCTCACATACGGCCCTTTGGGGACGGGACTCGCAGAACTTTTCCCCACGCCGATTCGTTATACGGGCATCTCGCTGGCTTTTAACCTTGCGGGAATTCTCGGGGCCTCGTTGGCCCCCTATATTGCGACTTGGTTGGCAAAAAGCTATGGGCTGGCCGCCGTGGGGTATTATTTGTCTGGGGCCGCTTTCTTGACATTAGTAGCTTTGCTGGTGATGCAACGCGTGAGGAAACCGGCGCCACTTCAATCATAGAAACGGTAACCAACCCCAACTTCTGTATGTATGAATTCCGTATGAGTAGGACTGCGTTCAAGCTTTTTGCGCAGTCCTGCCATCAAGATTTTGACATAATGTCGTTGTTCTCGTGATTCTTGACCCCAAACTTCTTTGAGTAAAAACGCCGTTGTCAAGATTTTACCAGGATATCTTGCCATAAGCAGTAAGAGTTTCCATTCTAACGCTGTGACATGAATTTCTTTTTGAGCCAAAAACACCCTTCGGGCAGAAATATCCAAAACGAGTTCTCCAAAGCTTTTTTGAGTCTCGGACAGAAAGGGGACCACACGCCTCAAGGAGGCTTTTATTCTTGCTTTAAGTTCACTAAGTCCAAGGGGTTTCGTGATATAATCGTCGGCACCAGCTTCTAAGGCCCTCACCTTTTCAGTTTCTTGGTCACGCGCGGAAATAACAATTAGAGGAGCAGAGGTCATGGCTTTCAGCTGGGGAATTAGCTTCGTCCCATCCACATCTGGCAACCCTAAATCGAGTAGAATGACTTCTGGTTTGAGGCTAGCTACCAACGTTAGACCGGTGTCACCTTGACTTGCTTCTTCACAAGACCATCCTGCTTCTTTGAGGTGAGCTCGCAACAAACGCCGAATTGGTTCATCATCTTCTATAATTAGAATCAAACCTGTTTCCATCCCTTCCTCACTTCACTCTGTTGAGTCTAGCTTTTCCGCCAACGGGAGCTGGAACCAAAACTCTGCGCCCCCACCCTCTCGATCCCTTACTCCCGAAGAACCGCCATGCAACTCTATAGCGGCAGCAACAATGGCCAAACCTAATCCTGTTCCTCGGGAAGGATATACCGATTGACTTGCAGAACCTCGAACAAATTTATGAAACACTAAATGTTTCTCTGTATCTAAAACCCCTGGACCTCGATCCATAACAGAAAAGCGAACTCCCTTTGCTAGAGATTCTAAGACTAAGTCGATGGGCTTTTCATGGCTATAAACCGCCGCATTCTCGAGAAGATTAAAAAGCGCTCTTTCAATGAGTAAGCAATCCACATTGACCAAAGGCAAATCCTGAGGTAAGTGAAGGCTGACTTCAGGACGAGAAAAAAAATCTCTGAACCGAGCCAGTGCGGAGTATACTAGGTCTTCGGCAGGAATCTGTTCTTTGTGTGGAGTCAAAACTCCATCTGATAATCTGGTCAGATCCAGAAGGTTATCCACTTGTCGGGCCAACCACCGGGTTTCTTGTTCTACAGAGGTTAAGGCCGCTTTCTCCTCTTCCTTTAGTCTTTGACCATTAGACACTAAGGCTGAAACAGTACCGATGATCACAGTTAACGGAGTTCGCAAATCGTGCGAAAGGCCATGTAGCAAGGCATTTCTACTTTTTTCTGAGGCGACAGCCAAGGCGTTTTTCTGGTTTTCTTGGTCCAACACTACCCGTTCTAAGGCGAGGGTTATCGCCCCAGCCAAGGCTTCGGCAAGAACACTTTGATCGGATCTTAAGACTTGATCGTCTCGACGCTCAATCGCAAGAACGCCTAGGTTTCTTTTCGTGCCCAGCAGTGGCAATACTAGCTTATCAGATTGCGCTAACGTTCCAGTTCCCCAACCAGCTTTTTGATTATTTCTAAAAACCCAGTCAAAAAGTGCAATATCTTTAGGACCGAATAATGCGGGAACCCCTACAATCGAAGACTCCCAAGGACTTGCCATAGTATGACCTTCAAGAGGAACTAAAACATGAACCCTTGTTTCAAGAATTTGCGAAAGCATCGTTTCAGATTCCTGGATAACTTCTTCAAGCCCTGTAGATTTGGAGAGGTTACGGCTTAAACGGTAAAGAACTTCCATCCTCTGTTCTCGAATTCGTGAGGCTATAGTTTGAGCCTTTAACCTTTCTGTTAAAGTTCCTATGGTCGTGCCGACAATCAGTAAAAACAAAAAAACAAGGTAGTACTGGGGGTCGTATACCATAAACGTGTACAAGGGTTCGGTAAAAAAGTAATTGAAGGCAAGAACCATCAAGAACGAAGAAAAAATACTTGCCGCAAAACCAAACAAACCGGCAACTAAGACAACTCCTAACAAAAGGGTTAAAACAATGTTGGCTTCCACCATTCCCAAGTTTCTAAAACCTAACGCGGCACCTGTAAAAGCTCCACAGATTAAGGTTGTCCATAGAGCACTACGCCAAGAGAGGCCAGCAGATTTTTGTTTTACAGACCGTTCGGTTGTTCGGCCTCCAATCACATAGAGGTCAATGTCACCACTAAGCCGTAATAATTCATCACCTATGGTGCGCTTAAAAAATCTCAGCCAATTTGGGTCACGGTTTTTTCCTAAAACAATCTTGGTGACATTTCGAAGTCGCGCATAAGCCACCAAATCACGGGCTACTTCTTCTCCCTGCAGAATCACAGTTTCCGCCCCAAGATTTTCAGCCACGGCAAGGTTATGTTCCAATTGATCTTTCGAGCGAGGGTCCAAAATCCGAGTTCGCGGCGTCTCTATAAAAACAGCGAGAAGGTCAGCTCCCCAACGAACTGCCATCCGAGCTGCCGCTCTTAACAAATCCTCAGAAGTTGGACTAGGGCTTACCGAAACCATGAAACGTTCCCTAACAGGCCATACAGCATCGATTCGTCCTTGAGAGCGAGCTGAATCCACATCTCGCCCAACACGATCTGCGGCACGACGAAGGGTGATTTCGCGCAAGGCTGATAAGTTATCCCGTCGAAAAAAACCACGTAGGGCCCTTTCTGCTTGATCTAAAGTGTAGATTTTCCCTTGTTTTAATCGCTCTAAGAGTTCTTCGGGGGCAAGGTCAACCACTTCAACCTCATTCGATTGGTCAAACACCGCATCAGGAATAGTCTCACGAACCTGAATCCCCGTGATTTTTGCCACAATGTCATTCATCGAATTGAGGTGTTGGATGTTGAGGGTGGTCCATACTTCAAATCCATGACGCAAGAGTTCATCGACATCCTGCCAACGCTTCTCATGGCGCAGTCCAGGAGCATTGGTATGTGCAAGTTCATCTAATAAGACGACACGAGGATGTCTAACTAGACAAGCGTCCAAATCAAATTCTTGTAATGTCATTCCACGATGAAAAATTTTTTTAGGAGGTAAAACTTCTAAGCCCTTCGTCAAAGCTGATGTTTCTGGTCGCGTATGAGGTTCTACCCATCCAATGACCACTTCTGACTCTCGGGTCTGTTGTAACGCCTGTGCAGCTTGAAGCATCGAAAAGGTCTTACCAACACCAGCCGCGTAACCTAAGAAAATCTTTAGTTTACCGCGAGAAGCCTTTTCCTGGTTCAAAGCTGCCAATATTTGATCGGGGTCTGGACGCTCTGAAGGGGACCTATCCGACATCATCTTGCCTACTTTGCTACTGAGCTTATTTTTATTCTGTCGAGAGATAGGTTCAACTTCAAGACATTAACAAAAGCCGGAGGGTCCCAGGGAAAAACTGGTTTGACGGCCTGGGATTTGACTAACGCTCGCAGTGTACCAGGGTCCATCGTGTTCGCCCGAAGAGCCTGCACGTCCCCGCTTTGCACCTCGCCGAACATGGTGCGAGCAGCAC
>DAIDJJ010000018.1:0-26043 GCA_027451385.1 Spirochaetales bacterium
GGTGTGTCGATCAGGCCGATCATGTTGAGGATGGTCGTTTTGCCCGAACCGGAGGCTCCGGCGATCGAAATAAAGTCCCCTTTTTCTAAAGAAAAGGAAACTCCCTTGACGGCTTCGACTGTGACTTTGCCTAAGGCATAGTTCTTTTTGACTTCTTTTAGTTCGAGGATACCCACTTGTCCCTCCTATGGTATTTCCGGTATTGACCGATCGGTCAATACCGGAAATATACGGAGGCAGTGAGTTGAGCGTCAAGTCTTGGACGGAGGAGAAAGCAACTTTTGAGCGAGTACTCGGGTTGAGTATGACAAAAAAGCGACAAAACGGGCTTCGAGCTGTGACTTATCCAAGCCGAAGTGTTGGGCAAAGGCTTCATCAAACAAAACGAAGGACAGACAGGGGAGCAAGGTGAAGAAAAAGACAAAAATATGCCCATCTGGTTCGGCTAAGGGGGGGAAGCCTCGTTCCGAGTACCAGGATTTCCAGGTTTCGTACGACCCCTGAAATACGCCAAAGACGCTCGGTCCCCCCGAATTGCCCATATTCTCACGCATCAGAATGCGGAGAACGGGTTCATTTCGGCGAAGGAAGTCGAGCATAATCCTGGTAAAGGCTTCGGTGTCTTGCGAAGGAGCATCGTGGCTAGCTGGAAAGGATTGGCTTTGTACAGCTTCTGAATCCCTAAAAAAGTCCTGGTAGATGCGCTGAAGTACGGCTTCTTTGGTGCGAAAGTAATGAAAAAAGAGACTTTTGGCCACACCGGCTTCTTTGGCGATTTCGGCGACCCCAGTGCCGTCAAAGCCTTTTTCGGCAAACAGTCTTCGGGCGGCCTCGAGGAGTCGATCTTCAGCGTCAGGATTCAAGCCGTTGTCCGTAGTGCTTCGGCTGGGTCAACTTTGCCGGCACGGCGGGCTGGAAAATACGCCGCGAGCAAGGTCATCAAGGCCACAAGGACTAACATCAGGATGAGACGAACCGGATCAAAGGCCCAGGTTAGGTGACCCTTAGCCAGAAAAATGGCAAAGTCAGTGGCCCCGTTGCTGGTAAAATTGATCAAGCTGAGACCGGTAAGTCCGACCAGGGCCAGAACCACACCCGTAACCGTTCCCAAGGCTGCCAAAAACAGGGCTTCGAGTAAGAACATCCGGGAAACGGCTTCTCGCTGGGTCCCCAAAGCTCGGAGGGTTCCAATTTCTCGAGCGCGCTCCCAAACGATGATGCGGTAGGTATTGTTTAAGCCCACCATGATGACCGTTAAGAGCAGGAACAAAACAAAAAGCGCAATGTTTTGAATGGTATCGAAGATTCCTTTGAGGGAGGACATTTGATCGTTGAGATCGGTGACCAAAGTTCGTGAAGTCTTATCTTTATCTTTTCGGAGCTTGCCAAACAGCGTGTTGAAATTGGTGTTGAGAGTTTCTGAACGCGGCACCATGGCAAGGTGCTCGTCTGCCAGCAAAGTTTGCAGACGGGCTGTCGCGGCGTCTTGGTCTTGAAAGTGTTTCAAAAAAATGCCGAACCAATTAAAGGATCCAGCGGGCATATTCAAAAGCTGATTGACAGCTTCCCGGTCCATGAATGCGGTTCCCGACGACAAGTTGTCTTCTTTGAAAATAGCTTTCACGGGAGCTTGGATGACGTTTTGCTGGCCATAAATGGTTTCTGCCTGGACCAGAATATCTTCGCCCAGCTTTACCCCCAGCTTTTTGGCCTCTTTTTCCCCGATCACGATCCCCTTTGTTCCGGCTAAACCCGAAAGTGAGCCCTGCGTCAGTTCCAGTTGATGGGAAAGTACGCTGTTTTTTGTCCAATCTACCCCGTCAACCTGACGCCATACGGACTCTGTTTGAAAAATTAAGGTGGCGTTGTTAAAAATCGAAGTTCGTTTTTGGACATACTGAATGGGATATTCTTTGCCCAAGCGCTGAATCGCTTCGTCGTACGGCTTTTCATTCTGGATTTGAAAGACAAGCCGGTTTTTATCCAAAAAATGGTAGTTGATCACCAAAATGTGAGCCGATATCAGGGAGGCAAAATTGTTCTCGGCGTTGGCGAGGATGCCGCCCACGACACCGTTGACCGCTGTAATGACGAAGATGCCGAACGCAATCGCACCGGCTAAAAGAAAACTCCGCCGCTTTTGGCGGCTCAAGTTGCGAAAGGCAATGCGGGCTATGGCCATAGGAACCTCCGGAAAAAGGTCGAACGTGGAATAAATTGAGCGTTTAATCGCTCTGGATGGCTTTCAGGGGAGACACCTTCAAGGCCATCAAAACAGGAAAAATCCAGCTGACAAGACTTATGACCGCTAGCATGATGAGAGCCGTTAACAAAGGTCCCCCCGAAAGGTGGGGATAAAGTTTTGCTCCCCCAAAGATCAGCTTCATAAAGTCATTGGGGGCAGTAATTCCCGTGACTTGAAGCAGAATCAGCAGGAAAAAGCCTAAAATGAGCCCTAGAGCTCCCGCCAGCACACTCACGGTTACGGTTTCTAAAATAAAGAGGTTGCGGATAAAGCTCTTTTGAGCCCCTAAGGCCCGCATGGTCCCAATTTCGGCGGTTCGTTCCATCACAGCCGCGATGAGGGTGTTCATAATAATGATGATAGACACAATGGAAAGCACCCAAATGACAATGTTGAAAATGAAAGAAATCGCCATGAAAATACCCGAGTCAGGTTGTGCGCTGTCGACCCAATCTTGCGCTTTGACCGGGAGCTTCTCCTTTTGAAAAATTTGATTCAAATGAAGGATAAAGGGAGCCGTTGCTACTCCGGGGTTGAGCTTAAGCAAAATGTAGTTCCAGGCCCCATTTTGGGTCGAGGCGGGATCTGCCTTGGCGGTTTTTGGCCCTAAGATGTTGTCGAGGCTGGAAAGGGAAACGGTTTTGGTCTGAGTTGACCCCACTCCGGTTACGGTTGACCCCGAAAAGAAATCCGCGTCCGAGATGTCTAATGCCGCTTTTTGCTGGGTATCAAACTTTAGGTCGGCTGGGGTGAGGATCGGTTTTCCTTGCAAGGCGCGAAGGGTGTTAACATCAACAAAGTTCGGTTGCATAAACGGGAAAGACCGCTCATTTCCGGCTTTAAACCGAAAAATTCCCACGATAGGAACATCACGAATCTTGAAACCCGCTTCGCCAAAATTGTTCAACTGGACATGATCGCCCACCTTGAGGTGAACATCATTCTCTTTTTCGAGGGTTTGGATGACCTTTTCATGGAGCATAATGCCGGTTTCTCCCGAAGCCAGTCGATGGCCTTGAAGGATGTCCACATTGTTGAAAGTCTTAAAGTAGCTTTGAGGGTCCACCCCAAAGGCCAGCCCGAAGTTTAAGCCGCCGCCTCCCAGGTTAAACATGACATAGGCCGAGATTTGACTGGTCAGCGAGCTAATGCCTGGTTGAGTTTTGACGGTAGCGTAGACCTTTTCGTAATCCTTCATCATGGGGAGAATCGGGGGGCCGTTGCCATTCCCCCCATTCGAAGCTCCAAAAATTCCTCCCCGAATTCCTTGAGGGCAAATCAAAACATTCCCTGTAAAGTTATCGGTAAAGGTTTTCTTGAGGCTTTCTTGGGCAGATGCCAAAATCGAATTCCCCACCACGTCGAGACCAATCGCCAGGGTAATCAGAATACCGACGAGGATGGTTTTAGAACGGTGCTGGGCAAGGTTGCGCCAAGCTATCCGGATGACGGAAGCCATAGGTCACTTTCCTTCCGTGCGACGGTTTTCGATGACCTGGCCGTCTTTCAGGCGGATCAGGTGATCGGCGATGTCGACGATTTTAAAGTCGTGAGTGGAAAAGATGAACGTGGTGGCTAAGTCTTGATTGATTTTCTTCATGAGCTGAATGATGGCTTCGCCCGTGGCAGAGTCCAGGTTGGCTGTGGGTTCGTCCGCCAAAACAATCTGAGGTTTGGTCACTAAGGCTCGGGCGATGGCGACGCGTTGCCGTTGACCGCCCGAAAGCTCGTTGGGGCGATTTTTGCGACGGTCACCAAGGCCGACTTCGCCAATCAAAAAGTCGATATAGTCGCGGTGTTCTTTGGTGATGCGGGGATTTTTGCCCAACAGGAGGGGGAACTCAATGTTTTCTTGCGCGGTGAGGACGGGGATCAGGTTAAAGGATTGAAAAATAAACCCAATGACCTGGTGGCGTAAGCGGGTGAGCTCGCGGTCTTTGAGCTGAGAGACGGGTTGACCGTCCAAGAGGATTTCGCCGGAGGAAGGTGTGTCGATCAGGCCGATCATGTTGAGGATGGTCGTTTTGCCCGAACCGGAGGCTCCGGCGATCGAAATAAAGTCGCCCTTTTCAATCGAAAAACTCACGCCTTTTACGGCCTCGACGGTGACTTTCCCTAGAGCATAATTTTTTTTCACGTCATTTAAATCCACAATTCCCACAATTCCCTCCTTAGCGGGAAAACCCCGCTTTTCGCAAGATCTACTATGCAGAACTCCAAGAAAAAGGAAAAGCCCCCAGCTTGAAGGAAGAAACATAAAAGATTACAAATATTTAATCTTATGGTAGAGGAAACACATTCTTTTTGCTTGAGAATAGGGTGTTTCAAATTGACACAATGCTGGAGCGTTTGGGAAAGGGCTGGGGAAAAACGACTCAATCTTTTTCAAGGACTTCGTCTCAGAACGAAGGAAAATAACGAAATAGAGGTTTGACGTTATTGTGTCTTATTGTATATTCAAACAGGGTTTAGCTGAAGGATTCAGAAACCCGATTTTGTGATTTTGGAGGTCAGGAGTGTCAGAGAAGAACCCTCCCGAAAACGTTTCGACGGCTGAGGCCGACGCTTCCGAGACGGTGCTTTCCTCGGCGGAGTCTCTTGAGAAAAATGCCGAGCTCGACGCCCTTCGCGCCGAATTAGACACCGCTCGCACCGAAAGTCAAGCCGTTCGCGCTGAACTGGAAACTGTTCAGAAAGAACTGGCTGAAACCAAAGATCAGCTGTTAAGAAAAGCGGCGGATTTTGATAATTATCGTAAGCGCACCCTCAAAGAAAAAGAAGAATTGCGGCAGTTTGCCAACGGCGATTTGTTGACGGATCTGGTGCAAGTTCTGGATGATTTTGAACGAGCCATCAAATCTTCGGAACAGGCGCGCGATTATGACGCCCTTCATACTGGGATTGTGATGATCGAAAGTCAGTTTGCGCAAATGCTGGAACGTAAGTACCACCTCAAGCGCTTTGATTCCGTGGGAGCTCCGTTTGATCCCCAACGTCACGAAGCTTTGAGTGCGGTTGGACCTCAAAATGGGGATTCTGTGGTCATCGAAGAATACCAACGTGGGTATCAGTTGCATGACCGCGTGTTACGTGCGGCAAAAGTTAGGGTGGGGTCTTCCCCCTCCGAAGCAGAGTCAGAGAGTCAACAAACTTCAGAAAACTAAACAAAAGGACGCGAAAGGAGCAAAATTATGGGTAGAATTATTGGCATCGACTTGGGAACCACGAATTCTTGCGTGGCAGTTATGGAAGGCGGACAGCCTGTTGTCATCGCCAACTCGGAGGGAATGCGGACGACACCCTCCATTGTAGGTTATACCAATAAAGAAGAGCGTTTGGTTGGTCAGCCGGCTAAGAACCAGATGATCACCAACCCCATGGCCACCATTTACTCGATCAAGCGTTTTATGGGTCGCCGCTTCACCGAGGTCGGTGAAGAAATGAAAATGGTTCCCTATAAAGTTAGTGAGGGGCCTAATGGTGATGTTCGCGTCGAAATTAACTCGCAAAAACTCTCACCCCCGGAAATTTCAGCTGCTGTTCTTCAAAAGATGAAAAAAACAGCTGAGGATTATTTGGGTGAAAGTGTCACCGAAGCGGTAATCACTGTTCCCGCTTATTTTAATGATGCGCAACGCCAAGCTACCAAGGACGCCGGTCGAATTGCCGGTTTGGAAGTGAAGCGCATTGTCAACGAACCGACCGCTGCAGCCTTGGCCTATGGATTTGGAAAAAATCATAAGGATCAAAAGATTGCTGTTTATGACTTAGGCGGCGGTACATTTGACGTTTCCATTCTGGAATTGGGTGACGGCGTTTTTGAAGTTAAGTCTACCAACGGTGATACTCACCTAGGTGGCGATAACTTTGACCAGAGAATTATTGATTGGCTAGTTCAAAGCTTTAAAAATGACCAAGGTATTGACCTGTCGAAAGACCCCATGGCCCTTCAGCGGCTCAAAGATGCTGCTGAAACCGCCAAGAAGGAACTTTCTTCGACCCAGACCAGCAATATTAACTTGCCCTTTATTACAGCAGATCAAACTGGTCCAAAGCACCTTCAGTATGCGTTAACCCGCGCCAAGTTTGAACAGTTGTGTGACGACCTTTTTGAAAAAACCAAAGAGCCCTGCATTAAAGCTTTGAAAGATGCGGGACTTTCTGCTTCGGAAATTGACGAAGTTGTGTTGGTGGGTGGTTCGACGCGTATTCCCAAGGTACAAGATATTGTCAAAGCCCTCTTTGGAAAGGAACCCAACAAAGGCGTCAACCCTGACGAAGTGGTGGCCGTTGGAGCCGCAATTCAAGGCGGTATTTTGGGCGGAGACGTTAAAGACGTCCTATTGCTGGATGTAACACCTCTCTCCTTGGGTATTGAAACTCTTGGTGGTGTGTTTACCAAACTCATCGACCGCAATACCACCATTCCCACCCGAAAAAGCCAGGTTTTCTCAACAGCCGCAGACAATCAAAACGCGGTTTCGATCCACGTTTTGCAGGGCGAACGCGAGATGGCTTCCCAGAATAGAACCTTGGGCCGCTTCGACTTAACCGATATACCTCCTGCACCTCGGGGCGTTCCCCAGATCGAAGTGACCTTCGATATTGACGCCAACGGCATTGTCCATGTGTCGGCAAAAGACCTGGGAACCGGAAAAGAACAGAAGATTCGCATTGAGTCGAGTTCTGGTCTGAATGAAGAAGAAATCAAGAAAATGGTTCGGGAAGCTGAATCGCATGCCGCCGAAGATAAGGCCTTCCGTGAGACAGCTGAAGTTCGCAACGAATCTGAAAACATGATCTACAGCCTTGAAAAAGCGATGAAAGAAGCCGGCGATAAGGTGGATAAGTCAGAAAAAGAAAAGGTTGAAGCTGCTATTTCGGATCTGAAGAAGGCTTTGGAAAGCGCCGACGTAGAACAAATGAAGAGCAAGCTTGAAGCCTTGAAGTCGGCTAGTCACAAGATGTCCGAAGAGCTTTACAAGGCACAGGCGGCTGGAGCTCAAGGTGCGGGACCGGGTGCCGCAGGGGCCAAGGGGCCTGAAGCCGGCACGGGCAAAACCGCAGCAGAAGATGCGGATTACGAAGTCGTTGACGACGACGAGAAGAAGTAGTACTAAGGTTCGGGTCCCTTCGGGGACCCAGCATCTGTTCTTTCCGGAGTGTAACTGTGGCAAAACGTGACTATTATGAAGTCTTAGGAGTAGCGAAAAGTGCTACTGCAGACGAAATCAAAAAAGCCTATCGAAAGTTGGCCATTCAGTTTCATCCAGACAAGAATCCCGGTGATAAGGCCGCAGAAGAAAAATTCAAAGAAGCAACTGAAGCCTACGAAGTTCTTTCGGACCAAGAAAAACGCTCCCGCTATGACCAATTTGGTTTTGCCGGTGTCGACCCCTCTGCGGGTGGTGGGGGTGGTGGCTTTGGTTCTGCCGCCTTCCGAGATTTTGAAGATTTATTTGGCGGTTTCGGGGATATTTTTGGTTCTTTCTTTGGCTCGCGGGGGGGAAGTAGTGGCCCTAGCCGGGGAAACGACCTGAGGTATGACCTGGAGATAGACTTTAAAGAAGCCGTCTTTGGTACCAAAACCGAGATCACGTACAACCGGAATGCGCCGTGCAGTGTTTGTAATGGTTCAGGCGGCGAGGCCGGGTCTCGTAGTAAAATGTGCCCCACTTGCCAAGGTTCGGGACAGGTTCGCCGTTCCAGCGGCTTTTTTTCGATCGCTCAACCCTGTCCAACTTGTGGGGGAGAGGGTCACATCATCGAGAAACCTTGCCGTTCTTGCCGGGGAACCGGCTTAGAAAAACAGCAAGTCAAGCGTACAATTGAAGTCCCCGCTGGCATTGAGCAAGGTAAAAAGATTCGTATATCTGGTTTAGGAGAATCTGCTCCCAATGGAGGACAGGCCGGTGATTTGTATGTTGCCATCCACGTCCGCGAGCACGATTCGTTTGAACGAAACGGGAATGATCTTTACTGCATGATTCCTTTGACGATTGTTCAAGCGGCTTTGGGAACCGAGGTCAATGTGACAACTTTGGACGATAAAAAGCTCAAATTGAAGGTTCCTGCAGGAACCCAAAACGGAAAAATGTTCCGCATTAAAGATGCCGGTGTTCCTTACCTGCACATGAACGGCAAGCGAGGCGACCTGTACATTAAGATCCATGTGGAAGTCCCCACAGGCCTAAGCGGAAAGTCAAAGGACTTGTTGTCTCAACTCGGCGAACAAATTGGTGAGAATTTAGACCCTAAGCCGATTCGGTTGTCACAAATCTCTTAAGAAAATTGAAAGCCTCCCTGAACCACCCCAGCCGCGTCTCGTAGGCGGCTGGGAGTTGTTAAAACCACCACATTCCCAGCTTAAGGTATCCAGCGCCACCTAAGGCATTGAGCAACAAATCACCCCACATGACCAACAGGGGCAGGGCAAAAACACCCAGAACTAGAAAGAGTTTACTTCGGCTTTTCATGGATAAAAAGTATCTCATCCCCTGCCAGGCGTCAATGGAATTGACGGTTCATTCTTTCGACACCTATAATTGGGGTTATGCCGCAGAATACTCACTGGCCGACGTTAAGCGAGCTGTTCGAGACCACGGTAAAGGCACACCCCGACCGACCGTTTCTCACAGTTTATGTAGAGTCCGAAAAGAAAATCATTACCTACGCCGAAGCCCGGGTGCTTTGTCACCGTTGGGGGGCTCTCTTCGTGCAACGGGGCATTCGACCTGGACAATCGGTTGCCTTGCGGGGAAAAAACTCACCTTCTTGGGTGTTGGCCTTTTTAGGTTGTGTTCAGGTGGGGGCCGTCATTGTTCCCTTAGACTCCCAAATCTCCGACACCGATGCGGTCAAATTGGCTAATGCAGGGGAATGCCGACTTTTTGTCCATGATTCCGATTCCAGCGGTGTTCTTTCTTTATTAAAAGATATTCCAGCCCTTTCCCTGGACTCGGAACTACCCCCGCCGCTGGAAACAATGGGACCTCACAAGCCTGACGATACGGCGGCGATCTTATTTACTAGCGGTACCACAGGCCACCCCAAAGGGGTGATGCTAACGCACGAGAATCTGACCAGCGACTGCCTCTTAGCGCAAAAGTTGCTCAGTATTTCGGCCGAGGATGTTTTTTATGCGCTTTTACCGCTCCACCATGCTTACACGTTGTTGGCCGTATTCTTAGAAGCCGTTTCGGTGGGAGCTTCTTTGCTGTTTGCCGAAAAGCTCGCCATCAGTGCCGTCTTGCACGACCTCAAAAGGGGTGGGGTAACGATGTTCTTGGCGGTTCCGTTATTATTCAATAAGCTCTTGGATGGCTTGCTTCAGGCGGTGCGCAAAAAAGGCCTTTTTGTTTGGTGGTCAGTGAGAGCTTTGATGAAGCTATCGGGTGTGGTGAAAAAAACTACAGGGCAAAACCCTGGACGAAAGTGGTTTCGGTCGTTGCTGGAACAAGCTGGACTGGCATCCCTGCGCGTCTGTATCTCGGGCGGTGGGCCTTTAGCCCCCAAGGTTTTTCGCCGCTTGAATGAATTGGGTCTGGATTTTGTGCAAGGCTACGGACTGACCGAAACATCGCCGATTTTGGCGTTAAATCCTGTGACAAAATACAAAGAAAACTCTGTCGGAAGAATTCTCCCCGGGGTAGAAGCCCGTTTGCGGGATGTCGATGCTCAAGGTCAGGGCGAACTCGTTGTCAAAGGGCCCATGGTTATGAAAGGGTACTTCCGCGACCCCGAAGCGACGGCAGAAGTCCTCCAAGAGGGATGGCTAAGAACAGGCGATGTGGGCCGTCTGGACGAGGAAAACTACCTTTACCTGACGGGACGAGCCAAATCGCTCATCGTTTCGGAAGGCGGAAAAAATGTTTACCCCGAAGAGATCGAGTATGCCTTTCAAACTCATGCCGAAATTGAGCAAATCTTAGTCAGAGGTTGGTTGAAAGACCGTGAAAAGAAAGTGGAAGGTATTGAAGCCCTAATTTTTCCGAATCCTGAAAGTGTTAAACTCTGGTCGCAGGGTAAGGCCCCGAGTGAAATCCCCGCTGTGGTCAATTCAGCGGTGAGCGAGATTGTGGCTCAGGTGAACCGAACCCTTCTACCGTATCAGAAAATCGACCGTTTCACCCTATTGGATACCCCCTTAGAGATGACGACGACCCGAAAAGTCCGGCGGTTTACCACAGCGAGTTAATCGAAGCTAACTAAAGTCTGAACGGCGGTTATTTTTGATGAGGCTTCTCAGCCGTTTGGTTTGAAGTCGCTTTTCTTGAGAAGAGCGAGTTTTTTGAGTGGATTTGCGCGGTGGGCGAATTTTTAGGGCCTCAAGGATTAGGTTCAGAGCTTTGTCTAAGGCGGCCGATCGGTTCAGGTCTTGGGTGCGATGTTCCTGCGCCGCTAAAGAGAGACAACCTTCTTTAAGGCGGGAACTCAGCCGCTCTTGGATGAGAAGTCGTTCTTCGGGACGTAAAACTTTCAGTGAGGCTAGGGGGAGGGTGAGCCAAACTTTCGTATTCAGCTTGTTGACGTTTTGTCCTCCAGGTCCCCCCGCTTTGACAAAAGTGCACTGGCTATTGGCCGCAATTTCTTGAAAAAGGGTAGCTTTTCTCTGTAAGTCCATGCCCCAGGGTAAGACGGAGCTTTTTCAGCGTCAAGTAACCTGCTATTGATACTATACTGTATTTGACAGTTAACTGCATTTGACAGTATATTCTTTTCGAAATGAGAAAAAATGGCCGCCATATGCCGGCATTCCTCCTGTTGTTTTTAGCGGAGACTCCACTGCATGGTGCCGCGTTATTAGCGAAGATGGAAAAGGAACTTCCTTTTTGTTACGCGGATAGTGCCGGACTGTACAGAGCCTTACAAACACTTGAGGCGGAAGGATTGATTCGAGGCGAATGGGATAGCTCCGAAAACGGTGCTCCCCGAAAGGTTTACGCTTTAACCTCGGCAGGTCGAACCGCTTTGACGTTACAAGCGGAAGAACTTCGCCAACGGCAAGCTAACCTGCAGGTTTTTTTTGAGCGGCTGGAAGCACTTCAGCACAAGGAGAATTTATGAGCGATACGACACTACCCCGAAGCCGGGGTGGGGTATTCAGTCTGACCATAACTTCGACAGCACACATGCTCAACGATATGTACAGCAACTTTTTGCCCCAGTTGTTGCCGTTTTTACTGGTCCTGATGCCAGGGTTTACGGCAACCCAAGCCGCGATATTGGTTGCTTCATTCAACATCTCTTCGTCGCTCTTTCAACCCATTTTTGGGTATTTTGTGGATGCCAAGGGGCGTTCGTGGCTGATCTACCTGGGCACTTTGTGGATGTCCGTGTTTTTGAGCTTAACCGGTGTGGCTGGCAGTTTTCCCCTGATGGTGGTCTTGGCGGCGACGGCGGGTTTGGGGACCTCAGCCTTTCATCCCCCGGCTTCTTCCCTTGTGGACTCAGTGTTCATCGTAAAGCAGTCTATCAATCTTTTTTTGTTTCGGCAGGAAACTTGGGCTTTGCTCTAGCCCCCCTTCTTCTGGTTCCGTTGTTTCAAGCGGGGGGGATTGCCGCCAGCACCTTGCTGTGGATTCCTGGTGTGCTCACCGCAGGCTTGTTGTTTTTCTTCTTACCCAAGCTGAAGCCCTCTGCCCAAAGCTATACTTTAAAAGAAGTCGCTAGTTCGATTTTTCATGCTCGGCGTGACTTGGCCGTCGTATTGGGAGTCATTGCCCTCCGTGCGGCCGCTTACACGGGGCTTTTGACACTGTTACCCCTGTTTTTCCATGCCAAAGGCGTAAGTCAAATCGACTCTGGGCGTTTGACCGGGTTAATGCTTTTGACGGGGGCCGTGGGGGGGCTTTTTGGCGGCTGGTTTTCAGACCGCTGGGGACGCAAACCCGTGATTGTCATTTCGCTGATGGCAGCCTCAGCACTTTTCTGGGGTTTCTTGGTCACCTCGGGGGGATTCAGTGTTGTCCTTTTGGGGCTGGCTGGAGCCGCCTTATTGGCCAATTTTTCTGTCACGATTGTAGCGGCTCAAGAAACCCTCCCGCACCATAAAGCTATGGCCACGGGGTTAAGTATGGGCTTTGCCAATGGCATCGGTGCCTTGGGCGTTATAGGAATCGGCGGGTTAGCGGATCACTTGGGCTTGTTCTCGGCCGTCGGCTTGGCCGTAAGCTTACCGTTCGTGGCGGGGCTTTTGGCCTTGGTGATGCGAAAAAGTGTCAGTGACCGACAAAAACGCTTTCAGCCAGAAAGGTGATGGCCGCACCAACGCTAAGGGGCAGAGTGTTTTTTAACTTTCACCACCTTTACGGATTAAAGAATGCCCTCCATAATTTTGTTGTGGAGGGGCCAGATGCTCGAGACTATTCTTACGGTGTGTGCAACTTTTCTGATTGCCGCGTTTGTGTCCCTGTTGGTGTTGTGGAGAAAGTTCAAAGTTTTAAAACGAAAGCATGAGGCTGACCGGCGAACAACCGAGGCTTTGACGGAGGTTTTGGTGGAATACGCGGAATTTCGCGGTTCCCCAGACGCCGGGCATGCTAAAAACGTGAGTTTGTATACTCAATTGCTTCTTGAAGAACTTCGCGAACAAAAAACGGCACCGGAAGTTTTAACCCAACATTTTTGCCGTGCTGTGGTCAGGGCGAGTCCCTTGCACGATATTGGCAAACTGTTTCTTCCCTCCGAGATTTTTCTCAAAAACGGCCCCCTGACGGTGGAAGAACGCCAGCTGATGCAGACGCATTGTGTGCAGGGCGAAGCCTTTTTGCGTTCGGCAGAAGAACGTTTGCCTTTTTCATCTTTTTTAGGCATAGCCCGAAATATGGTGATTTCGCACCATGAGTGTTGGAACGGGACGGGGTACCCCTTCCAGATTTCGGGAGATGAGATTCCCTGGGAAGGCCGAGTCATGGCCCTGGTCGACGTTTACGATGCTCTGAGACGGCCCAAAGTCTATCGGCCAGCAGTGAGCCATGACGAATGCGTCCATGCCATTTTAGCCTTGAGTGGAATTCAATTTGACCCCCAAGTCGTGGATGCTTTTTTGGCTCGTCAAGAAGATTTTCGCCGACTTAGCGGGACCTAAGGCAATTTCTGAACACTTAAGCTTGAATTCAGACCCAGTCGGGCTTATACTCGGGGCGGCCGGCCCCGAAAGGCGCTGGGAAGGAGCCGTTATGCAGATTACCGCGAATAAGGTCGCAGGAATCCATTATACCTTGAAAAACAAAAAGGGCGAACAGATTGAAAGCTCTGTCGGCGCCGAGCCGCTCGTGTACCTGCACGGGAACGGGAACCTCATCAGCGGACTTGAAACTCAGCTGGAAGGCAAAAAAGCCGGAGATAAATTTACAGCCCACGTAAAAGCTAGTGACGCCTATGGTGAATACGACCAAGAACTGGTTGAAACCGTGGATAAGGCCGATTTCGAAGATCAAAATGAACTGGCAGTCGGGAAAGAATTTCAATATAGCGATGACGAAGGCGAAATCTATCACGTTCGTATCGTCAAGATTGACGGCGAAACGGTTACCGTTGACGGCAACCATCCTCTGGCTGGCCAAGACCTGACGTTTGACGTGGAAGTGGTATCTGTTCGCGAAGCGAGCGAAGAAGAACTCGACCACGGTCACGTCCACGACGGTTCTGGCCACCATCACCATGACTAATCATTGGTTTGGGGTTACGGACCGTGGTTCGGTCCGCGACCTTAACCAAGATGCCTTTTATGCCCCCGAAACCTTGGTGGGGCGGCAAGAGTCGGCACAGCAGGAAGGAAGGTATACCTTTCCTTCTGCCGCCTCTTCAGGTGTGCCCGCTTTGTGGGCGGTCTCGGACGGCATGGGCGGCCATGAATCTGGTGAAGAGGCCAGTACTCTGACCTTACAACTTTTAGCTTGGGACGTCCAAAGCCGTTGGCAAAAACTTTACCTTGAAGGACTCAATCCGCAAGAGTTTATTCCCCAAGCCCTGCTAGAAATCAGTGCCAAACTTGCAGAGCTTTCCCAAGGGCAGGTGCGACCAATGGGCTGCACCTTAACCGGAGTTTGGGTCCCTGGAGAAACTCAGCCCGCTTGGGTTTTTCATGTCGGGGATACCCGACTGTGGTACGTTCATGCGGCGCAAAACGAACTCAGATTGCTAACACAAGATCATAATTTGGCCTTTGGCCGCACCGATGGCCAAGGTAAAAATATCTTAGAATCTTGTTTGGGCGGCGGGATGCTTAATCCACGCATAGATGTTTTTTCCCTTGATGTTAAATCAGAAGATGTGTGGATATTGGTCAGTGACGGTCTCGAAGACGGCTTGGACCCTGCAACGTTTGAAACACTCGTCAAGCAAAATCTCACACAGCCGGTCTTGTTGACAAAGACTCTTTTAGAAAAAGCACTGCCTGCTTCTTCAGACAATATTACCGTGCTCACGGTAGCCTGGAAGTAAAACTTGTATCCCGCACTCTAGTCAGGTTGTTTTCTGCCGAAAATCTAAAATAAAACTTTGTTGAACGAGCTGTCAGGAGGAATCATGTTTGATCTTTTGGTAAAGGGAGGGCCCGTACTGTGGCTAATCCTGCTTTTGATTATTCCGGTCCTGGCGATCACGATTGAGCGTCTTTGGTACTTTAAAAAAATCCACAGCGACGAAGATAAGTTGTTTTCTCGTGTTCGTGCCGCAATTGAAAAACGTCACTATGACGAGGCGATGGCCATCTGTGATACTGTGGAAGCTCCCTTGGCGGCCTTAGTCCGTACGGGAATTGAGTACCGTGATCGGCCTCAAGACGTGCAAACCCGAATGATCGAAGAAACCGCCGCCCGAGAAGTACCACGATTGGAGCGGGCGATTGGATGGGTAAGCACCATCGCACAAATTTCTCCGCTTCTGGGGCTTCTGGGTACCGTTTCGGGGATTATCAACGCCTTTGGGATTCTAGGAAAGTTTGGTAATGTCACAGACCCCTCGGTGTTAGCGAAAGGGATCAGTGAGGCGCTTTTAACCACTGCCGCTGGTATCGTGGTCGCCGTTCCCGCCATGGTGATTTATTATTTTCTGGCCTTGCGGGCTAACCGTGAAATTCAACGCCTGGAAAACCGCACGGGCGAACTTTCCTTGCTGTTCACCAGTAAGGGGCTGTCATGAAATTTCGCCGCAGTTTACCCTCGTTACCTCCGCTCAACCTGACGCCCTTAATTGACGTCATTTTGATGCTCCTGGTGTTCTTCCTCTTGGCCACGGTGTTTCGGGTGGGGCCGGGACTGGCGGTGCAGTTACCTGTTTCGTCGACAGCAAAGGCCGTCAGCATGACCACAGTTCGCCTGACGGTCGTGTCCGAGTCTGAAATTTGGGTGGATGGGCAAAAAGTCGCTTTAGCGGGGTTAGACGGCCTGTTGAAACAGGAGCTGGCTGGAAAAGATCGTACGCATTTACGAGTGGTCGTTGAAGGAGGCTATGATGCTCCTTATCAACTCGTGGTGTCGGTGCTCGATCATTTGCGGCAGGCAGGTATAGACGGCGTCAACCTCATGACTAGGCTGGCGAGGAGACCTTCTTAATGTCTTGGGACACTTGGCGCGAGGCCCAGTACCGTAAACGAGCGCAAATCAGCTGGGCGATTTCGCTGGGAGCTCTGCTGTTGGCGGTGCTGACCTTGTGGTTTGCCGGTTTGAACCACTTGTTACGTCTCAGCGACACGCAAGGGGATGCCATCGCGGTCAAATTGGGCTCACCGGACGGTGAAAACTTGCCCTTGAAAGTCAATCCGCTCCCTGATCCTGCTTTTGTCCCAGAACAAGTTGTTTCTACCGAATCTCAGACCATGCCCCTCCCTCTTTCACAAGAACCAACCCCTAAGACTACCGAGTCGAAGAGAATTTCCACCCCGACAGTTCCTAAAGTCATTCCTTCTCCTTCCAAACCGCAACAGCAGGTGAGGGTGGTTAAGGGCAGTGAAACAGGGAACTCCATGGAAACAATTTTTCAAGGTGGAGCCGGCCACGTCGGACGGAGCCTCTATGTGCCCATTTACCTCTATATGCCCCTGCCCACGCGGCTTACCAGGACCTTGTTGAGTAAGATCCCCGATAGTCAGGACGGCTTTGAGACCGCGCAACAACGAAAAGACGAGCTTTTGGCCTTTTATTCTCGTGACGGATCGGAGTGGAGGTTAAGGGCACAACCTCCCTTTGACACCAGGCCTCGTCTCTGGCTGACCCTTCAAGATGCTGGGTATAATCTTGCCGATGCCGAATACAAGCAAGGGAATCTGTCTCCAGTCACGTTGAGTTTTACCCTATCAGCTCCTCATAATGGTCAGCCTCCCGTGTTACTCAAAGTAACTCTCGAGCACTCCAGCGGAAACGAGGACGTGGACGCCGCAGTACTTTACGGCTTTCGGATGTCGGCTTTTGCCAATGGAACAGGGAAAGATGCCCCAGGTTTGTTTACCTACGACTTTAATGAGAAGTAAACTCATGATATATTCCGTCGCATGAATGGTCATAACATGTTGAAAAAGACGTTTTGGATAGCCCTGTTGGTAGGGGCATTGAGCGCACCACTGTGGGCTTCTGATGAATGGGTCGTGATCCCCAATGTCCACACCTGGGGAGGTGAACTAGATATCGGTTGGCGTCCCATCACCCTGCTTCACGGCAGGCAAACCACGTTTTGGTTTGGCGGTGCCGGTATACTCCAGTTTTGGTCTTACTTTCATGATCCTGTAACCGGTCAAGCGGTGCTTTCTCCGAATTCCACCGATGCCTCGGTTACGCAAGTTTTGGGACAATGGTTTGCTGGAGCCTCTCAGGGACTCGTGGCACACTTCGCCGAAAAAGGGTACAACGGTCAGCCTTGGGACAGTCCCGATTTGATTGAACTCTACGGCTTATACCGAGGAACAGTGTGGGGCACCTTAGCCTCGGGTTCCTATTTGGCTAATTCTTCCCAATTAGATAAAAACGGCTACGTACAAACGGCCTTCTTAGGTGGGGTGGACCTCAATCTGCTTACCAAAACCAACAACCACAATTTGAAACAAGGGTTTTTAGCCGAGGCCGCTTGGGCGACCGCGCCCCGAGGTATTCAATCGGTGGATGTGGATTACAACCGCTTTACAGGCACTCTCAAGGGTTTCCTTCCGCTGTACGACAGTGACCCGTTGAGCAAAGATAACAAATTTAGCGTCGAAGGCGGCGTTGCCATGGCTTGGGATCACCTGTGGGGCAATCATATTCCGTCTGAGGAACTTCAGTTGATCGGCGGGCAGGCTTTGGGCGGCTTTACGGGCTGGGTACAGGGGATTGGCGGACAAGTTCGCGGCCCCGACCCTGGAACTTTTGACGGCACCGATAAGGTCGTCGGCAATTTGGAGCTGCGGTTTAACTTACCCGGTATAGAAATGCCGATTTTTGCCCAGGATTATTTTGGACTCCCCACCAAAGGATTTTTCGAAGGACAAGTGATCCCCGGCTTTATTACCTTTTATGATTACGGGTCTTGGAACGGGTTGTCGGGTTATACTGAGGGGTATGTCAATTCAGAGGGTGTGGGAGTGTTTTGCAAGTTTTGGGAACTCGGAACCGCCGCTGTGTATGTGGAACGCTGGCAAGCTTACTGGGGAAACATCAGTCAAAATGGAATTGGCACGCCCTTTGAGAGTCAAAGTTTTGCCTATACCCTCAGCTTGGGGTTGCAGTTCTAGTCATCGGTAAACTTTTCGTCTTCGGTATACCCGAGTTCATCGAGTTTGAGTTGGGCGAGAGCTTCTTGTTGCGTATCGCCTAATTCCCGACAAACATCTCGCAAGTTCAGCCAAGCATTTAGGCTGTCAGGGTTCAAGCTGACAGCCTTTTCAAACCGTTCGCGGGCTAAGGGATATTCTTCACGGAGAAAAGCCGTGACTCCCCAATTATTCCAAGCACTCGAGAACTCTGGATCTAACTGAAGGGCTTTTTGATAATACGTTTCGGCGGCCGAGAGTCGTCCTTGTTCGTCGTAAATCAGGCCGATTTCGTTCCAGAATTCCGCTTTGTCGGGAGCTAATTTGAGGCCGTTTTCAAAAGCGTCCAGAGCCTTGAGCAGGTTTCCGGAACGTTTTTCTAAAACTCCTAAATTGAAATAGCCCAAAGCTTCGGGTTTTTGGCGCAGAGCTTCTACCCAGTGCTTTCTTTCTTCTTCATCAAGGTCGGGCCATTCGTGCATCATGAGTGATTGTAGTCTTTTTTAGGACTGTGATACAATTCCCTCGTTCACGAGGTATGACATGTCAGAAGGACGGATCCTCGTTGTCGAAGACGAGGCTAAGATTGCGAATTTTATTCAAAAGGGACTCCGAGAAGAGGGGTACACGGTCGAAGTAGCCTCAGATGGGGCATTAGGCCTTCGACGGGTTCTTGCCGAGCCGTATGATCTCATGGTTTTAGATTTATCTCTGCCCGAAATGGATGGCTTGGAGGTCTGTCGGTCCGTACGCGATAAAGGCGTACTCTTGCCGATTGTAATCTTGACTGCGCGTGATGGCGTAGAAGACAAGGTTCGGGGGCTGGATATTGGTGCCGATGATTATGTCACCAAGCCGTTTGAATTTGAGGAATTTCTGGCTCGTATTCGATCTCATTTGCGAAAATCCCGGCAAAGGTCTCAAACCGTGCTTCACGTGGCTGATTTAATCTTGGATACCCGTTCCCGACGTGTCGAGCGGGGGGGGCGTTTAATCGAGCTCTCTTTAAAAGAGATGGCCTTGCTGCAATTTTTGATGGAACACCAAGGAGAAGTCTTAACTCGCTTAGAAATCAGTGAACGAGTTTGGGATATTCACTTTGATACGACCACGAATGTGATTGACGTGCATATCAACCGACTACGCAAAAAAGTGGACTACGGCTACACTCCCCAGTTGATCCATACGATTCGTGGGGCAGGCTATATGCTCAAAGAAGAATGAGTTTTTATCAAAACAAAAGCATTCGCTTTATTTTGACGTTTCAACTGACGTTGTTCTTATTTGTCGTCTTAACTCTGTTTGCCTTTCTCATCCTCCAGAGGTTTCAAACCAATTTGGATACGGACGCAGATGTTCTTTTGACTTCCAAGATTGAGGGGCTGGAAGACTCGATCAATATTTATTGGGACGTCTACCGAAGAACGCGAGCTGCCGAAGAAAACTTTGCCCAGGTGGCAAGGGACTGGATTGCCACGGGGTCCAGCAACACCTTGATGAATGGCTTGTTGGTGCGAATTTATCGGCCCGATGGCGGCTTGGTGGCCGATAACCGGCGCGACCTGAATGATTTTCACTTTACCCCCGAGCTTTTAAAAAAAATCCGCAAGCAAAAACTGGTTTTTGAGAATACTTCGATTACCAACTTTATTGGGTTTGAAATCCGTTTTCGTAGTTGTTTTTTATACGTGGAATCGCGTTGGCAACATTACATCTTACAAACTGCCTTAGAAACCAAAAAAATCGAACAGCCCTTGGGACAGTTGCAATTAGCCGTCATCTTGTTATTACCGTTGTTTTTGTTAATGGCAGCTTTTTTTGAATGGCTTTTGATCCGCCGAGCCTTGAATTCCTTGCTGAGTTTTATGGAAAACATCCGTAGCCTGGATGTCGTCCATGTTCGCCAGCCATTTCATCCAGAAATTTTCTCTGAAACTGAAATCCAAGAAATGGCCAAGGCCTTTAATACCTTGTTGGGACGCATCGATGCCGCCTTTGAACAACAAAGGCGGGTGTTCGAGGACCTTTCTCACCAGATGAAAACGCCTCTGGCGGTGATGCGGGGTGAACTTGAGGTAGCGCTCAAAAAACAGCGAACCTTATCTGAGTACCAAGAAATCTTGGCCTCTAATCTGGAGGAAACCGAACGGATGTCTGCGATTGTCGAAAACCTCCTCAAATTGGCCCGATTTGATGCCCAAGAACTTCAGTTGGAAATCTCTGAGTTTGCTTTGGCCGAGCTTTTGGAGGAGATTCACGTCCAGCTTGAAAAGTTGGCAGACTCGCGTCACCTTAACTTGCAGTGGGAGTGTGACCCCAGTCTGAAAATTCAGGCGGACAGGTTTAAGTTACAGCAAGCGGTGTTTAACCTGGTGGATAACGCCATTAAGTATGCCCGTCCGCATACCGAGGTATTCGTTCGAGCCGTCGCCGACGAGGTTGTGACCATTACTGTCCATGACCTAGGTTCTGTGATCCCCGCCGAAGAAACGGCCCAAGTATTTGAACGCTTTTGGCGTTCCAAATCGACTATGAAAGAAAAAGGTTACGGTTTGGGGTTATCCATTGTTAAAGCGTTGGTAGAAATGCACGGCGGCAGGGTTTCCGTCCACAGCTCAGAGGAAAAGGGGACCACGTTTACGTTGACTTTGCCTCGCTCGAAATGAGTTCTCATTGACCCCCTGTCAAACGCTCGGCTAGAATAGGGGGCTATGAGTAAGTATCCCTACGAAACAATTGAACCCAAATGGCAAGAATTCTGGGCTAAAAACAAAACTTTTCGAGCGGTAGAAGATCCCTCTGTACCGCAAAACCGTCGACTCTACGTTCTAGACATGTTTCCCTATCCCTCTGGGGCCGGACTTCACGTCGGCCATCCCGAAGGCTATACGGCTACCGACATTTGGTGCCGCTTTCGTCGTCACCAAGGGGACAACGTCCTTCACCCGATGGGATTTGACAGCTTTGGCCTACCTGCCGAAAACTACGCCATCAAAACCGGAACACATCCTGAAACGACAACGGTGGCTAACATCAACCGGTTTCGTCAGCAGATTCAAAGTTTAGGGTTTTCGTACGACTGGGATCGTGAAGTTTCGACCCACACCCCGGAATACTACCGCTGGACCCAATGGATCTTTCTTCAACTGTTCAAAAAAGGGTTGGCTTACGAAGCGCAAATGCCCATCAATTGGTGCCCCAGCTGTCAGACTGGGTTGGCCAACGAAGAAGTGGTCGATGGGAAATGTGACCGTTGTGGAACCCCCGTCGAACGCCGGAACCTGCGCCAATGGGTACTCAAAATTACAGCCTATGCCGACCGCTTAGAAAAAGACTTGGACCTTTTAGATTGGAGCGAAAGCATCAAGACCATGCAGCGGAACTGGATTGGCCGCTCTGAGGGGGCTGATGTTCTCTTTGAGGTAGAAAATCTTCGTGACGAAACCGGAAAACCCCATTCTTTTTGGATTTTTACGACTCGTCCCGATACTCTGTATGGGGTAACCTACATGGTCTTGGCTCCCGATCATGCCCTGGTCGATACCATCACCACGCCACAGCAGAGACAGGCGGTTTTGGATTATCAAGAGCAAACCCGTCGAAAAAGTGACTTGGAACGCACCGATCTCGCTAAAGAGAAGACAGGGGTATTTACCGGTGCCTACGCGCTCAACCCCGTCAATGGAAAACGAGTTCCCATTTGGATTTCGGATTATGTTTTAGCCGGCTACGGTTTTGGAGCCATCATGGCCGTACCCGCCCACGATACCCGTGACTGGGCGTTTGCTCATCAGTTTGGGCTTGAGGTGATCCCTGTCATATCTCCCACCGGTAAGGCCGAATCCTTGACTGAATGCTATACGGGCCCCGGTGTGATGGTGAACTCGCAAGAGTATGACGGCTGGGCCAGCGAAAAGGTCAAAAAAGCCGTCACCGAAAAGCTGGAAAAAGAAGGTCGTGGCCGGCTTTCGGTCAATTACAAATTACGAGATTGGATCTTTAGCCGCCAGCGCTATTGGGGCGAGCCCATCCCGGTCGTTCATTGTCCAGACCACGGTATTGTACCCCTTCCCGAAACTGAACTGCCCCTTCGTCTTCCCGAAGTGAGAAGTTATGCCCCGACGGGTACCGGCGAAAGCCCCTTGGCCGCCATTGCGGATTGGGTCAATACCACTTGTCCTGTTTGTGGTAAGCCTGCCAAGCGTGAAACCAATACCATGCCCCAATGGGCTGGTTCCTGTTGGTACTACTTGCGCTACTTAGATCCCCACAATACCCAGGCTTTTGCTGATCCCGAGAAAATTGCTTACTGGATGCCCGTTGACCTCTATGTTGGTGGGGCTGAGCACGCCGTCCTGCATCTTTTATACGCTCGATTCTGGCACAAAGTCCTTTTTGACTTGGGCTTGGTCACGACTCCCGAACCGTTTCAACGCTTAATTAATCAGGGAATGATTTTAGGCGAGAACGGCCAGAAGATGTCTAAAAGCATGGGCAATGTGGTCAATCCTGATGAGATTGTGCGGGAGTATGGGGCCGATACCTTACGCGTCTATGAAATGTTCATGGGACCTTTGCAAGATTCTAAACCTTGGAACACCAATGGGGTAGCGGGAGCGTCACGCTTTTTGAACCGGCTTTGGCGCATGGGAGAGTCCACGTTTACCAACGATGAACCAACCAAGGCTCAGCTGAAAGTCTTGCACAAAACGATTAAAAAAGTGACAACAGACACTCAGAACCTGAGTTTTAATACGGCAATCAGCGCCATGATGGTTTTTTTGAACGAGGCGGAAGGGTTTGCCTCGTTCCCTCGTCAGCTTTGGCGCTCCTTTGTGATCCTCGTGTCTCCGTATGCCCCGCACTTAGCTGAAGAACTGTGGGAAAGGCTCGGTGAGACCCCCAGCATTTCCAAGGAACCTTGGCCTCTTTGGGATGAAGCTCTTTGTCAGGACGAAGAAGTTGAAATGGTCTTTCAAATTAACGGAAAAATTCGTTCCCGCCTCACAGTCCCCTCGGGACTGAATCCTGTCCAAATGGAAGAGTTGGCCCGTCAAGACGCTCGCATCATTGCCTTAACAGAAGGGAAAACCATCCTTAAGATTATTACAGTTCCGAATAAATTAGTTAATATTGTGGTTCAAGGTTAACTGCTGTTCTGCGCAAAGGGTTAAAGGGGGCTTGCCGTGTCAAAAATTTCTCATTCTCACCGTCATCAAAAGTTAATCGAAGCTACAAAGCGGATCATGACCGAGCTCGACCTCAATGCCCTCTTACAAACGCTGATTTCTGAGACCTGTTCCGTCGTAGGGGCCGAACGAAGCACGTTGTTTTTAATCGATGCTGAGCGGAGAGAATTGTACTCCAAGGTTTTTCTGGGGACAGGCATTCAAGAGATTCGTTTTGCTGTGGATCGGGGTTTGGCAGGCTATGCCGCCAAGTCTGGTGAAGTCGTAAATATCGCCGATGCCTATGCGGATTCTCGGTTTAACCGCGAGATCGACCAACAGACCGGCTTTCGGACGCAAGCGCTTTTAACCATGCCGATTCGGAATAAAGATGGCCATATTATAGGGGTTGTTCAGGTCTTGAATAAAGTTGGTGGCGGCGCGTTTACCGCCAATGACGTGGATGAACTGGAAGCCTTCTGTTCCCTGATGGCCATCAGCATTGAAAATGCTTTGGCTTATGAAAAGCTTCACCGAACCATGAAAGCGTTTGAACTTTTTGTTCCCCCCAAGTACCTGAAACGCATTTCTCGGGAGGGGTTTGAAAAGATTCGTTTGGGTGAGGCCGAAACCTGTGATGCCAGTGTTTTATTTCTAGACATCCGCTCATTTACGACTTTAGCCGAAGGCCTAGAGCCCGAACAAATTACTGGATTCTTAAATGATTACTTGGCCGAAATGAACGACATCATTCAAGCGTACAATGGAGCCATTGATAAGTATTTGGGCGATGGCTTTATGGCGATTTTTGATCAGAATCATGCAGACGAGGCTGTACAAGCCGCTTTGGCGATTCAGCGCCACTTGATTCGGTTTAATGAGTCGAGGCGGGCCAGTGGTCAAAAAGAGATTTTGGTTGGTATGGGAATTTCGACCGGCCGGGTGGTCATCGGGACCGTAGGCTCTGTCTCCCGCATGGATTCGACCAGCATCGGTAACCCTGTTTCGATTGCCAAGCGGGTTGAGACTTTGACGAAACTTTACCATACCCGCATTTTAATTAGTCAGTCCACCTTTCATTCTTTGGCAGACTCGCTCAAGTATAAAATTCGGGAAGTAGATTCTATCCGGGTGAAAGGGAGGGAAACTCCCGAAGTCATTTACGAAGTCTACGACTATGACGAGGCTCAAGTTGTTGCCAAGAAAGATGAAGCCTATCCGTTTCTTTTATCGGGAATTGCTTTTTATAAGGCTCGGGAGTGGGACAAGGCCTTATTGTCACTGACCCGAAGTCTGGATGCCTACCCTGAGGACCCCGTAGCCTCGCGGTATATGGAACGGTGCATCTTCTTTAAACGAAACCCTCCCGAATCGACTTGGGACGGCATAGTATCGCCAGATCAAGAGAACTTTTTAGTTTACCGTGTTTTGTAGGGGCTAAGAGTGGAATCGTTTGGTACGGTCTTACCGGCTGCTTTAAAAGGATTAGGAAAGCGGAGAAGCCTACCAACAGGAATGCTCCTCTTTCTTCAGGATGAACCAGCTGAGAATTGTTACTATGTTGAAGCTGGAGAAATCGCTTTACGCCTCTTGTCTCCAACCGGAAGTGAAGTGGAACTAACCAAAATCACCGCTGGAGATTGGTGTGCCGAAGCCCTTTTATTTGCCGAAAGTACGTATCCCGCCCAGGCGATTGTGACACAAGCCTGCCAAGTGGTGCAGTTTCATCGCGACGAAATTTTAAAGAACAGCAACAGTGAGGTCAGTAGCTTTTTTTTAGGTTTGTTGGCCCGCAAATGTCTTCGTCTCAATAAACGGATTGAACAGCTGACGACCTTAGGAGCTCGGGACCGCCTTGTACAATATCTTCTGAAATTATGTCCATCTCATAGCGCTGGGTGCCCAGGAAAGTTAACGAACTGTCGGTTTCCCTTCCCGAAAAAGAAGCGAGAGATCGCTCAAGAATTAGGGATAACCCCCGAAACCTTCTCGAGGGTTCTTCGACAGCTGGAGGACGAAAACCTTATTCAGCTCGAGGGGACCTCGATTCAAGTCATTTCCTGTGAACGCCTACAGCAAAGTTAGTTTCGAAGTAAGAAAAAAAATTTTTAAAAAAATGTTTTTCCTTGATCTTGGTCAAGGAAATCCTCCGCGAAGCCCTTTAAGCTGTCCTTGAACTGAAACGGAGGAACTTATGAATGTTACCCAAAAACTGATGCAGGAGCATCAGCTGATTTTACGCTATATTGCCTTTATCGAGAGGTTGGCCAACTCGTGGGAACCCGGTGTCAAGGACAGCGAACATTATGCGGCCCTGAAAACTGTCGTTGAGTTTATCAAAAATTATGCCGACCGTTACCATCACGCTAAAGAAGAAGACATCCTCTTTCGACACCTGGAAGTGCCAGGAGTTCTCACCCACTGTAACCCTATTCCTGTGATGCTTTATGACCATGAAGAAGGCCGTGCTATGACAGCCGGGTTACTGGACTCAATCACGACGAAGTCTCGGGACCGCGCTCTGTCGTACGCCCTGGGTTGGTGTGAGCATTTGACCGGCCACATTTATAAAGAAGACAACGTCTTATACCCTATGGCAGAAGAAGGTCTGCCCGAAGAAGAGAAACAAACCATTTTACGCGAATATGAACTCGCCGAGGAACAGCAAAAAGCCGGTCTTACAGACCACTACACCCAGCTGTTGCTCGAACTAGAAAACCAACTGGCTGTGGCCGTTTAAGGAAATTTCATGTACGCTGAAACTGTAGACGCGCTGGTCGTTAGCGCGCAAAAGAAAACGAGCTTATTAAAAACCAACCCCAGTGGCTACTTTTTAGCTTCCATGTTGGCAGGAATTTATGTCGGTTTTGGAATCGTGCTGATTTTTACTCTGGGGGCTGATTTAT